>DASRGL010000445.1:0-20077 GCA_035651115.1 Chthonomonadaceae bacterium | reverse complement strand
GGTTCCCAGCGGCGGCGCGGTCGGTGTCGAGGAGGCCGCCTGATCCCTGGCGGGAGCGGACGCCTCCGGCTCCTTTTCTCCACAGCCCCACGACAGCAGCAAGCCGCCGCTCAGGGCGACAAGCGGCAGTACCCAGCGTTTCACAGCAGCGTTTCCTTTCGATGCGAACATACGGCGACCTCTCCCTCCCGGCCTGCGGCTTCGCGCCGGGTTCCTTGAGACACTCTCGGCGCGACGGTTTCCTTGCCAGCGTGCGCTAAGTCCCTTGCCATTAGGATACCCCATGCCGCGCGGCACAGGAACGGGCGGAGAAATTCATCGGACGCCGCCATCTCACTCCTCTTACGCGCTTTCGGTTCCGCTTCATTTCACAGAGACGCGCCGCCCGCTGCGCCGTGACTCCGCGCCCCGCAGGAGAACAGGCCGTCTCCTCGGCACGGAGACGGCCTGTTCATCAAAAGCCTGGTGCGCGGAAGCCGTGACCTAGGCAGATTTCCCGATCTTAAACAACTTGGTCCCGCAGGTGGCGCAGGTTCCGGTCGTGGCGGGCTTGCCGTTTTTCATCGTGATCGCCGTCGGGTTCTTCATCTCGCGCTTCGCCTTGCACTTGACGCAGTACGCTTCCATACATGTCTCCTTCCCTTAGGGGCTTGATGGGTCTCTGTTCGGGAAGGCGGCTTGCAATTCCTCCTTCCTTACAGAGAAATCTCTTGCACGCATCGCAAAAATGCAGATACGCCGATAGTGCGCAGGGTCTTGCGCCGGGGCCGAAACGGCCTCGCCTGGCCCTGTGCCTCCCGATTACGCCGGGAATGCCGCCTCTGGCCCTATCAGGAAGTATCCGCACGTCTGCCATTATACCCTGTTTACTACGCGGCAACGCCATTTTCCGGCAAAGCGCAGTCCGATCCCGGAGAAAGCGCCCAGGAGCGCCACCATCAGGCTGTCCGGCGCAGGCACGGCGGCGGGCGTGACCTTGAAGAAGAAGCGTTCGGTCAGGTCGCGCGTGCCGTTGAAGATGTCGTTGACCTGGACGGTGAAGGTCATGTTCGTGACCACGTCTGTCTGGGCCGTTTTGCTGATATGCAGATCGAACATCTTGCCGGAGAGAGAACTCGGCTCGCCTTCATTGGAAGCGCCGAAGCTCTTGTTGAGAAAGTTGGTTTTGAAGCCGGTGTCGTCCAGGATGCTGCCGCCGAACGGCGTACTCCAGGAGTCGCTCAGAACGAGCGTCGAGATGTCCGGGTCGCTGCCGGTAAGCGTTCCGTTGAAGGAGAGCGTTCCGCCCTGCGCGACGAGCAGCGGCTTGCCCTGTGTGGAAATCGGGCTTAAGGTGAAGGTGACATTGGCATCCTGGGCTTCGGCCAGGAGCGGCAAGAGAAAGAGGGTCGCAACCGTAGGAAGAAGCAAAAGTCTGGCGTGCATAGGCTACCTCCGTGTCCTGTACAGGCTGCCGGCTGGGGCAACATGATGACGGAAGACTTCCCTGAAGCGGGGCGTGACCATCTGGGAGAAGAGCCTGCGGCTCTCCTCCTGACAGATTACGCCTCTTGACCGCGATTCCTTCTCCTCGCTTGCTGGATTCGCGGCTTTGCGGATGGTTACTGCCCGTAGCGAAAATCGTGCTGCGCGATGATGGTTTCGGCGCGCTCGATGCGGCCTCCGGTCAGCGGGTGCGTACTCAGCCACTCCGGCGTTCGACCGCTCCCTTCCTGCTTCTGTAGCTTCTGGAAGAATCGCACCAGACCGTTCGGATCGTAGCCTGCGGCATAGGCATAGCTGAGGCCGCGTGAATCCGCCGCGTATTCATCGTCCCGGCTGTACTTCAGGCTGACAAGCTGCGCGCCCAGTCCGGCCAGGTTGCGACTGGTGGGATCGTTGATCGCCAGGCTGAGAAGGGTATTGGTCGCCATCTGCGAAGAGATCTGGCGGGCGGCGTGGCGGGCGTTGATATGGCCCAGTTCGTGGCCGACGACCCCGGCCAGCGCCGAATCGTCGTCGCCGAGCAGGTTCAGCAGACCGGTATGGACATAGACCGGCCCGCCGGGCAGCGAGAACGCATTCACGTCCTTGTTCTCGACCACCTTGAAGGAGTAGGGAACGTCGCGGCGATCCGCCATGTGCGGCAGCAGACGGCTCCCGATGCGCTGCACGCGCCGGGCCTCCGGCGTATCCGTCTGAACGCGATACTCCTGGTCTACCTGCCGCGCGCCCTCCTGCCCCAACTGAATCTCCTGCTGTGTCGAGAGGAAACTCTTGGTGCGGCAGCCGCTCGCTCCGAACGCAGCGACGGCCAGCAGCAGGCAGGCACCCAGACGGGCCGCCGTGACTACGGGTTTCATCCAGCTTTTCATAGGAAGGGATACCTCGCTTTCTGAGGGCAAATTCCGTCTGGCCCTCCGCCCCAGGAACAGGGAAGGGAGCCAGATTACGAGTTTTACGAAGCAGACGGCAGAATGGCGGCAATAGTTCCGGGGCGTTGGGGCGGGAGGGGCAGACCGGGGCGTTTCACAGGGAGAAAGAGGGCAGGCTCGCCTTGCAGAGGGTGCAGGCCGGCCCTTCGACGGCGAGCGCGGCGACATAATGGCCGCCGACGGACAGTTCCTCCAGATGCCAGCGCGCCGCCTCCTCGGTGTCCCAGCGGATACTGGAGAGCCGCGCCGCGCCGGGAGTCAGGGAGACATCGAACTGATTCAGCGGGAGCGCCAGCCCGTCTCCTCTGGCCTTGACGAACGCCTCTTTCCGTGTCCAGCAGCGGAAAAACGCGGCGGGCCGTTCCTGGGCGGGCAGCGCGCGCAGCGCGGCGATCTCCGCAGGGGAGAAGAAACGCGCCGCGACGCCCTCCACATCCAGTTCCCGAATGCGCTCGATGTCCACGCCGATCCGCCGCGCGCGGGTGATGGCGTAGAGGGCCAGGTCGTGGGAGTGGGAGACGTTGAAGGTCAGATCGCAGCCGCACGCTTCGCTGAGAGCGGGCTTGCCGCGCGGCCCATAGGTGAACGCGATGCGGCGCGCGGGGATGCCGAGATAGGCGCTGAGCAGGGCGCGAAGCAGTCCCCGCCCGACGAGAAAACGCTGGCGGTCCCGCTCGAAATAGAACGCTGCCGCCCGCGCCCGCTCGTCCGGGGAGAGCGTGGTCGCCAGCGATTCGACGAAGGCCGCCGGTTGAACGAGAGAACCGCGCCAGACATGTACCTCGTCCAGAGGAAGCGTCAGGTCCGGCGGAAGCGCATCCCAGAGAGAAGAGTCCATAAGCGATCGCCTCGCCGCTAGTCGCACGTTCGTCCGTTTTCCGCCGCGCGCGCGAGCCGCTGCCAATCGGCTTTGCCGACCGCGCGCCCGGAGGTCTGTAACCCGGCCAGCCGGAAGCCGTGCTTGCGCGCCAGGCGCTGGATATGCAGGATATAGCGGACATCCAGATCGCTGCCGAGCGTTCCGTGCGTATAATGGCGTTCCAGGCCCATGATCATCGTCTCCGCCATGCAGGCGTAGGTGCAGCCGTCGGGCAGGCCGTAGGCGATGCCCAAGTCCTGCCGCCCCGGAAGCTCGACGATGCCCGCGTCCAGCGCCAGCACGTCGGGCCGGGCCGCGCGCACCTCCTGGCTCACATTGGACGGGCGGGAGATGTCGCAGACGACGGCCCCCGGCCGCAGATTCTCCGCCGTCAGCAAGCCGTGCGTGCTGGAGGTCGCCGTGACGATCAGCTCGATCTCCGGCAGGGTGCGGTCACCGTCCACCGTGAAGCGGAGCCGTCCGGCGTCTTGCAGCGCCTGCACGCAGTCGGCCTGGCCGTCCGCGTCGGCGCAGCGCGCCAGCAGCCCGCGCCGCAGCAGCAGGTCAGCCAGGCTGTCATCCGGGAACGCGCGCCCCTGCTGATAGAGATAGACCAGATGCCCGACGATCTCTTCCGAGACCCGGCGCAGCCGTTCCAGGCTGCGCTCCGGCTGCTTCGGATTGCCGACCAGCAGCAGGCGGCCCGCCTGCTCGCTCAGCAGGATCGCCGTCGCGCGCCCGATGGAACCCGTCGCGCCGACGACCGCCAGCGACATCTCGGCCAGGGCGCGATTGCGGCAGCGGGCGACCTCCTCGACCGTCTCCAGCGCGCTGACGACCGTGTAGCTGTTGCCGGTGGTCAGGGGGATGCCCATATCCTGAAGATAGAGGCCGTTCTTCGTGACGATGGAGGTGTAGCCGCCCAGTCCGACGATCTGCGCGCCGCGCGCGTGCGCCAGCCGCACGGCCTTGCGCACCTTCTCCACCGCCTCCTCGCCCGGCATGTTCATCAGCTCCTCCGCCGTGTGGGAGACCGCCAGCAGTTCGCCGTAAGCCGTCTCGCGCGCCGCTGAGGTAAAGCGGGTCGCGCCGATGACCAGCGTATCTTCCAGGTCGTTCAACTGGCAGTTGTTGAGACGATCCACCAGGTCTTCCCGTTCCGAGCGAGAGAACGCGGCCAGGCTGGAGTCTATGTCCACATAGCTCTCCAGGTCGAGCGGGTGGGCGACGAAGCCCCAGCGCCCTTCGCGGGCGTCGGCGGAAGGGCGCGCGACGGTGCGCTGCGGTCGGGGGGCCGTCGCATCGGCAGGCGGCATGTCGCGCCCGACCAGATGGCCGAACAGCCGGGGCGTGTTGCAGGCGCGCAGTTCGGTCAGGGCGCGCTCCAGTGCATCCAGAAAATAGCGGCACTCCGCGACGGTGGCGATCAGCGGCGGCTCGATCCGCATCACCTTTGCGCCGAACAGCGTGGGGGCCATGCGGATATGCTCGACGTTGAGCAGGTAGCTGCACAGTCCGAGGGCCAGGCTCTCCTGCTCCGCCATGAACGACATCAGGCACTGCCGCCCGAACGCGCCGAAGTCCGTTGTGAACTCCATGCCCAGCAGATAGCCGCGCCCGCGAATCGCCTTGATCAGTTCGGGGAATTTGCGCTGGATCGCCTCCAGCCCCTCCCGCAGCGCGCGCCCGTTCTCTGCCACCTGCCGCACGAGTTCCTGCTCGTTCCGGGTGATGAGTTCCAGGCTGCGCAGTCCCACCCGGCAGCAGAGGGTGTTCTGCGCGAACGTGGAGGTGTGTTTCAGCGCGAACTCTGCGGTGTAGCAGGCTTCGGTACACAGCACGGCTCCGATGGGAACCAGGCCGCCGCCCAGCGCCTTCGCCAGCGTCAGGATGTCCGGCGCGACGTTCTCGGCATTGCAGGCGAACAGCGTGCCGGTGCGTCCGAGGCCGGTCTGCACCTCGTCGAAGATGAGCAGCACGCCGTAGCGGGTGCAGAGTTCGCGCGCGCCCTGAAGGTAGCCCAGCGGCGGCACGACGATGCCCCCCTCGCCCTGGATCGGCTCGACGATGAAAGCGGCGATCTCCCCGGCGTGCCGGGAGAGCGTCTCTTCCAGCGCGCGCAGGCTGCCGTAGGGAATGCGGGCGAAGTGCGGCGCGGGCGCGCCGAACGCCTGCTGGTAGAGCGCGCGCCCGGTGGCGGAGAGCGCGCCGAGCGTCTTGCCGTGAAAGCTGCGTTCCGTCGAAAGGATGCCCAGCTTGCCGGTCGCGGCGCGGGCCAGCTTGATGGCCGCCTCGACCGACTCGGCGCCGCTGTTCGTGAAGGTCACGTAGCGCAGGTCGCCGGGCGCGATCTCGATCAGCCGCCTGGCGAGTTCTCCGGCGGCTTCCAGCGCGGAGGGCTGGATGAAACTCGGCTCCATCGCCGCGAAGACATCCGTGACCGCCTGACAGATCTCCGGTGGATTGAAGCCGAAGGGCAGCGCGCCATACGCGCCGGTGAAATCGAGAATGCGCGTTCCTTTGTCATCGGTGAGCCAGCAGCCCTCTCCGCGCACATACCGTTTGTCCATATTCACGGCGCGCAGGGTCGCGCCCAGATAGGGATTGACATAGGCTTCGTAAGGGTGCAGGTCGGCCAGGTCGGTCGGCGGAGGCGAGGACGCAGGCTGCGGCGCCGCCACAACGGCCCGATCCTGCAACAGTCGGGCCAGCAGCGCCCGCTTCTCCTCGGCGGAGAGTGCGATCAAGTCAGACGTGAACATGATTAGTCCTTGCTTGTTTCCCTCATTTGTTCTTCATCACCAGCGCCAGCATCCGATCCACTTCTGCATCGCTGAGATTGGCGACCGCAGACGCCGTCAAGTGCGAAGGGAGAGGCGGCAGAGGCATTCGGGGCGCCATCTGCTCATGCAGGACGGCAGCGAGTTGTGCCAGGCTCGGCCCCTGCATCAGCAAGCCGGTCGGTATCACGACTTTTAACTCTCTCTCGACGTGGTTCTTCAACTCCACGATCATTAAAGAGTCCAGGCCCACGCCGGATAGCGACCGATTGCGCGCGATGACCTCTTCGGGAACCAGCCCGAGGAGACGCTGCACGCACGCGTGCAGATAGGCTTCCAGAGCCGGAAGTTGCTCCTCCGGCGCGCTCGGCAGGACGAATATCGGGCGTCTTGAGGCAGACGGCCCCACGACCGCCAGCATCGGTTCGCTCTCCGGCGGCATCGGCGCGAGGGACTGTGCCTGCTGCCAGACTCCGGCCAGGTTCAAATCCCCTTTGCGCCATGCCTCCCGACAGGCGGAACGCTGGACTTTGCCGCTGGTCGTCTTGGGGACGCCCCCCGGCTTGAGCAGGGCGATGGCGTGCGCCTGGATGCCGTGTTCCTCCGCAATCGCGGCGCGGATCGCGGCATAGATCTCGTTCAGATCGGACTGGAGCGCGGTGCGCTGCAACTCCTGGGCCACAACGAGCCGCGCTTCGCCTTCTTCCTCGATGCAGAACACCGCGCAGCCCGCCGCGCGCAACGCCGGGTGACACCGCTCGACCGTGGCTTCGATGTCCTGCGGATAGTGGTTCGCGCCCCGAATGATCACCACGTCTTTGAGACGCCCGCTGATGTACAACTGGCCCTCGTGGCAAAATCCCAGGTCGCCGGTGCGCAGGAAGGGGCCGGTCACGCCGTCGGCCAGAGTCGCCTGAAAGGTCTCGCGCGTCTCTTCGGGCCGCCGCCAGTAGCCCTGCCCGACGCTCGCGCCCTGAATCCAGATCTCCCCGATGGTTCCGGGCGGGCAGAGTTCGCGCGTCTCCGGGTCTACGATGATCGTGCGCTGGTCTTCCACTGTCGTGCCGCACCCGACGAGCGCACGGGACTTGCGGCTGTCTGCCGTCGCGAGCAGGGCGTGCCGCCGTTCCAGCGCCTCGGCGTCGAAATCGCGAACGACCGGTTCGCCGCGCTGGAACCCGATGGAGACGACAAGCGTCGCCTCAGCCAGTCCATAGCAGGGATTGAAGGCGTCGGCTCGGAAACCGCAGGGCCGGAAGGCGTCCGCAAAGCGCGCCAGCGTCTCGGCCCGCACCGGTTCCGCGCCGTTGCACGCCACATCCCAGCAACTCAGGTCGAGAGTTTCGCGCTCTTCTGGCATGACGCGATCCACGCAGAGATCGTAAGCGAAGTTGGGCGCTCCATTCGCCGTGCCTCGATAGCGGGAGATCGCCTCCAGCCAGCGCAGTGGTTTCTGTATGAAGGTCGCGGGCGAAAAGAAGGTATAAGGAATACCCATATAGAGGGCATGGAGCATCAACCCGATCAGGCCCATATCATGGAACAGCGGGAGCCATCCCACCAACACCGATTCGGGCGTGGTACGCATTCCTCGGTGGAGATGTTCGAGATTGTGCAGCAGGTTGCGGTGGCTGACCATGACGCCCTTCGGCGTTGCCGTCGAGCCTGACGTATATTGCAGGAACGCGAGCGTTTCGGGCGAGAGGAGGGGCGGCTGCCAGTCCTGCGCTTCGTCCGGTGTGAGCATATCCACCGCGATCCAGCACAGTTTCCCTAATTCCGGCATCTCATGCTGCATACTCTGCAGCCGTTCGCGCAGCGTGGAGGTAGTCAGCACCACACGCGCGTCCGCGTCGGAGGCGATGGCCTGAAGCCGCTGCCAACTGCTGTCGGTCGCGCTGCGCCTGGCTTTGGGTGGATAGGCCGTGACGCTGATACAGCCCGCATAGAGACAGCCTGCGAACGCGCGGATATAGTCCAGACCGGCAGGAAACAGCAACAGCACGCGATCCCCGAACCAGCAGACCTGCTGTAGCACCGCCGCAATCATCCGCGCGTCCTGATCGAGGCTGGCATAGTCCAGCGTGGAACAGTCTTCTTCCCCGTCGGCCAGAAAGCGAAACGCAAGACGGTCGGGCTGGCACTCCCCGCGCCAGCGCAGAATATCCGTAAGGTTCTGCATTTTGCTATTCACTCTTGTCTCCCTGCAAAGGTGATCTACGAGATGACTGAAGAGCGAGACGTCCCGGTTTGGCTCTCCGCTGGACAGTATGCACAATCTAAGCCGTCTCCCACGGAAAGACTACTGGATGGGGAAGACCCCGTTATTGTACCGGCCTACCATTACAAGATCATTACAAAGCCGCTACCCCCGCGCAGTCTTCCTTCGGCGATGGACGCCTAAAAAAGCGTGTTATGTTTGTCGGTCACTGTGGAAATACCCTTTGGTAAAGTTACCTATCTTCCTGCCGAGAAGTCTGTTGTCGCCAGGCAAGAGGGAGCGCGACTATGCAGTTCAGGAGCCTGACCCGATTACAAAAAGCCTGTTTCGCCCTGCCGGCAATCTATGCCCTGGTCTTTCTGGGCCTGCTTATCGCCCGACCGGGCCGCCCCGAAGACTTCCCGGCGCTGTTCAGTCCGCTTCATCTGCCGCCGCATCTGTTTGGGGGTCTCTGTTGCGTCCTGTATGCCTGGCGCGGGCTGCACGCGACGCGATTACAGAGGCTTGCCTGGCTGCTGATGGGCCTGACCTGCCTCTCCAATCTTATCGGCTATAGTCTGTACTACTACTATGAGAATGTAAACAAGGGCTTCGTTCCCGTCCCCAGTTGGTGCGATCCCTTCTGGCTCGCCATTTTTCCCTTTATGATGGGGGGCGTGCTACTCCTGTTCGGCGCGATCCCGAACGCCGGGCGGGCACGGATGCTGCTGGATAGTGCCATCGCGACCAGCAGCGTCGGCGTCCTCATCTGGTACTTCCTGCTGCAACATCTGTGGCATCGTTCCGGGGTCTCAGTTCCCGCCAAGCTCGTCAGCATCGCCTATCCCCTCGGCGATATCGCCTGCCTCTTCAGCGCGCTGGTGCTGCTGAGCGCAAAAGCTTCTAATCGGATCATGCGCCGGGCGCTGAGTATGCTGGCCTGCGGTGTCATCTTCTGGGTCTTCGGCGATACGATCTATGCCTATGCAAATATGCATGGTCACTATGTCGTCGGCTCCTGGTCCGACTGGGGCTGGCCCTTTGGCGCGCTGCTCTTTGCCTATGCCAGCATGTACGTCTGGGTCAACCAGAAGAAGCTACAGGATGCCGACGCCTCCATTGACACACAGGCCGGTTATGCGCGTAGCCTCCTGCGCCTGTTCGCTCCCTATGCCGCCGCAGGCACCTCTTTGAGTGTCGTCCTCTATCTCGATTACCGGGATGGAAACGGCATCAGCAACGCCATGTTCTTTGTCGGGCTGGGCATGTTGCTGCTGGTCATCATGCGCCAGGTGTTCACCCTGCTGGAGAACCGCTACCTGACCGGACAACTCAAGGAGCATCTGGAGCAGAACCAGGCGCTGACAGAGGAGTTGAGCGCCCTCAACGAAGAACTGACCACCCTCAATGTCCACTTGGAGCAGCGCGTGGATCAGCGCACGAAACAGATCGGCGCGCTGCTGGAGTTGACCCAGGCGGTCAACAATACGCTGGACATCAACGACGTGCTGGCGGCGACTCTGGAACATACGCTGCAGGCGTGCCAGGCCCAGGCCGTGATTGTCTGGCTGGCCGGTGACGCGGCGGAGGCCGACGCCACCATCACTCTGCCGTATCACAAAGGGCTGGACGGTCAACCCAGGATACTCACGTTTCTTGCGCGTCAGGCGGTCAGCGATCAGGTTCACCTGCTGCCCCTTCCGGCCAACCTGCAAGCCGCCGATCAGCAAGGCATCTGTCTCTGCGCGCCGTTGATCTGCCAGCAGCATACGCTGGGGATGATCGGCATTATCCGCTGGAACGCGCCTATCGAGCCGACCGAATGGGGGCTTTTGCAGAGCATCGGGGTGGAAGTCGGAACCGCGCTGGAGAACGCGCGCCAGCATCATGCCGCTCTGGAAGCCGCCGACCGCGACCCGGTCACGCATCTCTACAACCATCGCGCTCTGCATCAGCGCCTGAGCCGCGCCATCGAGACGGCGCAGGCGCAGGAACAGCCGCTGGCAGTCATCATGCTCGACCTGAACAACTTCAAGTTTTTCAACGACACCTACGGCCATCCGGTCGGCGACGATGTGCTGCGGAAGGTCGCGCACACCCTCCTGCAGGAGTGCGACAAGCGCGACATCGTCGGGCGCTACGGCGGCGACGAGTTCCTGATCGTGCTGCCCGGCGCAACGACGACGGATGCGCTGACCCTGGCCCAGCGTTTGCAGGAACGAATGCTCGAAAACGGGTTCCGCCGGCCGGGAGACGAGCGCACCATCCCCATCACTCTGCGCTGCGGCGTTGCGGCCTTCCCGGAGGACAGCACGAACCGGCACGAACTGCTGACCATCGCCGACCACAACCTTTATGAGGCCAAACGCTGCGATAGCGGCGTCGGCGTGACGACGGAAGAACACCGCGCCAACCTCGCGCTCCGCGCCGAAGGCTCCTTCGCTCTCCTGGAAGCGATGGTCGTCTCCATAGACAATAAGGATCGCTATACGCGCCGTCATTCGGAAGATGTGACCGAATACGCCCTCTGGATCGCCGAGGAGTTGGGAGTCTCGGAAGATACGATGCGCACGATCCGTATCAGCGGCCTGCTGCACGATGTGGGCAAGATCGGCGTTCCGGACGAGATCCTGCGCAAGCCGGGCCGACTGACGCCGGAAGAGTTCGAGGTGATGAAGCGGCATCCGCGCCTGGGCGCGCTGATCGTGGGCGCGATACCGGGTATGGAAGGCATCGTGGACGGCGTCCGCTCGCACCATGAGCGCTGGGATGGCAACGGCTACCCGGACGGCACCGAGGGCGAAGAGACGCCTTTCCTGGGACGGCTGCTGGCGGTGGCGGACGCCTTCAGCGCGATGACGACCGACCGACCCTATCGGCAGGGAATGGACTGGGATACCGCCATTCAGGAGATCATTGCCAACATCGGCACGCAGTTCGACCCCACGATGGCGCAGGCATTTCTGCGGGCGATCAAGAAACGGCGTCCTGCCGCCGCCATCCGGCCCCCGCAGGAGCCGGTCGCGTTGCCGAAGGCCGCGTGACCCCCCGCGTGTAAATGGCGGCTCCTTCCGGACGCTCTCCCCTGCGCGGCGCAGGGGAGAGCGCCTGCGCGTCTGCGGGAATATCTTTGCGCGCCTCTTTCCGCAATGGCCGCGTCTTCCTCGTTTCTTATATCCCCTCCGGTGGAGGCGTTCCCGCTGCGCTCAGAAGGACAAGAGCGCAGCGAAGAATCTCCAACGTGGAGGGTTCCAGCGGAAGAGACATTACTGCCTCGCCTGGCGCGCCGCGTCCCCAGATGCGGTCTGACAGCAGAATCATTGCGGTGTCTTGCACAGCGCGGACGGCGCGCAGACCTGGCAGGAGATTTCCCAGGAGCGCGGCCAGGGCAAACGCATCTTCATCTCATCAGAGGTTTGCTCCGTTGGCGCGGTGAGAAGGGGATTTCGTCTCGTGTGTCTGCTCTGAGAGCGCGGCCCGCGCTTCGCGGTGCTTGGATCTCATGCACAGATGCGCCCAGGCTGCGTTCTTGCATTCGGCGCAGATCGCCTATGACGCAAAAAGCCAGTCCGCTCCGGTAATCAGAGCGGACTGGCTTAGAAACACAAGACGGCGTGTCGCTAGAAGGTCACGTGGGACTGGAACCAGACGATGTTGCGCCCGTTGCCGCGTGCATACGCGCCCTCCAGTCCAAGATGCTGCGACACGCGGTATCCCAGGCCGACCACGACGCTGTGATACGTTCCCAACTCCTGCGCGCCGTCGTGCCAGTAGTAAGCGCCGACGTAGGGCATGAAGTTGCCCGCTCTGGTATAGGTCAGCTTGCCATAGAGAAACTGGAACGGCCCGTTCGGGCCAGGCGCGAAATCATACTCCGTCGAGAACAGCACGCTCCCGAAATCATGCGACAGGTCCATTCCCAAAGCCGCCGTATGAGAGGAATTATAGAGCAGGCCGCGCCCCACTCCGGCGGAAACCCCCAGATTCGTCTTCGCGCCCCAGAGGCGTCCGACCCGGAAATAGGCGTTCGGCGTTTCGCGGTTGAAGTTGTAGTTGATCGAAGCGGCATAGTTCATCGGCCCACGCGCCACCTGATACATCGCTCCCCACTTGGGTTCGAACTCCCACTCCTGCGCTGCGAAAGGGACGTAGTATTTGCCGACCGTGAAGCTGGCGCCTCCCGACGCCGGAACCTGATAGAACGCCTCGACGGGCTGCCGGAACATCGTGCCGGAGGCCGTATACAGGTCGCCGATGCCGAACGACAGGCGGGCAGCGCGTGTCTCCCCACTGCGCCAGTTGATGGAGATATTGGATGGATAGGCGGTCCCGGCTCCGGCGGCCCACATGCCGTCATTGTTGCGGGCGCGGATGCCGGTCGCGTTCGTGCCGCCGAAATAGATGTCCCCACCCAGGCTCAGGACGCTGCGCAGCGCCGAAGACGCCTTGCTGGCGGCGGCAGGCGGAGGAGCGGGCGCATCGCTCGTCGGAGTAGGCGCAGGCTCACGCTTCGCCGTGTCCGGAATCTCCCCGATCCCGCTCGCGCTGGCGACCTTCGTCGCTTCGGCGGGCGGCGCATCCGGCTTCTCGGCGGGAGAATTCCCCGCGTCCGCGCTCACGACCCTCGGAAAACCCAGCGCCAGTATCATTGCGAAACCCAGACGCGCCAGTCTTTGCGAACCGCCGCCCGGCCCGGACAGGCGTCTGATCTGTATCTGTCTGTTCATTCTGTCACTCCTTACACTTGACGGAGACCTGTGAACCGCCTCATACGGTGAGGAAGCGTTCCCTGTTTCCCGGCGCAGCCGCCAGCAATGCGGATGGATCGCCGGATTCCCAGGAAGATGTTTCCATAGTGGCCCGTAGTTTTCACATGGCTGTGTCGGAGCGCGAATGTCCAGAGGTTAGAGGCGCAATGCTGTGCAGCGCGGTTACAGAGGACGAGATGAGAGGGTAGGCAGATGCCTATTTCTTGCTGTATACTGTTGGGAGCGTGCTGACGGCCTATCGGCATTCCGGGTGACATGCCGGGTAACTTGAGGGGCGCGAGAGCCGGATGGAGACAACGAGAGGGAGGAGGCAGCTTCTTGGAGCAGACGGGCCGCGTAGACGAGACATCGAGCGCGCAAGCCTCACAACAGGCGGAGGGCGTGTTGCTGGGAGGGCTGTGGGTTCTGGCATTCAGTTTCACTCTGCCTGCGACGCGCGCCGCCGCGCCCGAACTGGGCGGCGCTTTTGTGGGTCTTGGGCGCGAACTGATCGCGGCGATACTGGCGGGCCTGCTCCTGTGGGGGCTGCGGGAGCGTTTCCCGGCCCGTCGGCACTGGCCCGGCTTCGGGCTGGTCGCGCTGGGCGTCATCCTCGGCTTTCCGCTCTGTTCCGCGCTGGCGATGCAGTCCTTGCCCGCCGCGCACGGGGCCGTCGCCATCGGGCTGCTTCCGGCAATGACGGCCCTGATGGGCGTCTTACGGGCGGGAGAGCGGCCTTCCGGCCTGTTCTGGATCGTCTGCGCGGCGGGCGTTCTCTGCGTTCTCGCCTTTGCTGTGTCGGAAGGCGCGGGGCGTCCGCAGCCGGGGGATGCCCTGCTGTTGCTTTCTGTCGTCCTCTGGGCCGCCCTGCTCCTGGGAGAGCCGATCCGCCCGCCGACCGCGCTGTCCTCGCTGACCCTGACCGGCGTCGCCGGTCTGCGCTCAGAAAACGCGCGCCTCGTCTTCGCAGGCATGAAGGGGCTAAGATCATGCGCGGATCATTCTGCTTGCCGCGAATGTCTCCAGGCATCTATCATCTGGCGGGAGAGGCTCAGAGGCGGGGGAAGCGAGGGCAGCGCGTTCACGTCAAACCAGGCGGCCCGGTCGAGTTCCTGCGCATCGAGGCGAATGTCTCCGTGTAGATAACGCGCGGTGAATCCGATCATCAGTTGGTGCGGAAACGGCCAGGGCTGGCTGCCGACATACTGCAGATCGGTGACCTGTACCCCGACCTCTTCTTCCACCTCGCGCTGCACGCACTCCTCCAGGGATTCGCCCGGCAGCACGAACCCGGCCAGGATGCTGTACCGATCTCCCCATCCCGGCTTATGGGCCAGCAGGATGCCATCCGCGCCGTCATGCACCAGAACCAGCACCGCAGGGCTGACCTGCGGGTAGCGTTCATGCCCGCAGTGGCTACAGCGCCGCATCCATTCCAGTTGCATCGGTTCGGTAGGATGCCCGCAGATCGGGCAGAACCGGCTGGTACGCTGCCAGTGCAGTATCTGAGCCGCGTACCCGGCGATCTGCCACTCCTGTTCGGGGATGAGGCCATACAGCGTCCTCAGATCCATGACGCGGCAATCGCCCGGCAGTTCCAACTCCGACGGCGCTTCGCACGCCACATAGGTCGCTCCGTTCAGACGGCCCAGCGCCAGCGGCGCGCAGGCTCCGAACGCTTCCCGCACCCAGGCCGACTCGGCAAGCAGCGTCACCGTTTCCCCGGCAGTCTGCACCAGAACGCCGCGTTCACAATAAGGCAGCCACAGGATGGACTCTTCCGACGGGGTCTCAGCAAGATAGATTCTCTGGAAATCCGGATATAGAGACATCCTCCCAGCATCCTCTCCGTCACCTTTAGTGCGCGCCAGCCTACTTGAGTATCCCGGAGCTGCCTCCGAGGATGGGGAGGAGCAGCTCCAGGATAGGGCGGCAACCGGGCTAGCTCAAGCCAGACGAACTGCCAGTACCTGGCCGGTTTCTCATTGCCCGACTCCCATTTCATGCGTCGGGCAGACCCGGCCTACCGGGTGGCCGGGCTGTTGACTTCGCCAGGCGGCCTGCGATTGCTCTTTGGAGGCCCGCCTTTGGGCGGCGGCTTGTCCGTGATGCCCGGATTCGGGTCTTTGCATCCGAGCAGGGCCATGCAGAACCCGCAGGCCAGCATACACAGAGCCAGCCGCCTGCCGAATCGTTTTCTGCCGCTCATTCGGTGGCGCTCCAGGTGTTGCCCCAGAAGCGGTACAGATTCCGCTCGCGCATCAGGCGATCCCAGTCGGCACGGCCTGGAGCCTCATCCCAACTGATGAACTTGTTGCGCCCGACTTTGCCGACATGCCCATCCAGGTAAGCCACCGGAATCTGGCTGCCGGAGTGCGAAAGGCGCGTCTGCCAGACGTTATTGTACCACGACCAGTCCGTGTATTCCTGGCTGGTATCTATCCAGGACGCCTCATAGTTGCGCAGGTAGTACCAGCCGACGTTGGTTCCCTGCCACATGATCGGGGCGAAGTGCATCCGCTCGGCGGGATACTCCTGGGAGGTCAGCTTGCGTCCATAGACATACGGCCCCCAGTTGTCCCAGCTTCCCTGAAAGTAGCCGGCCGTTCCCGCGTCGTTGATGGCGAAGGTGATGAGCGTGTCCGCATCGTAGCCCTCGAATTTGACGCCGGGCGAGGCGGGCCGGGCCGGGTCCCAGAACAGCGGGTCCGACTTGACATAGGGCCGCAGCAGCGTCACCCAGGTCGGCTCGGACCACGAGGTCAGTTCGTAATCGGTCAGCACGATGCCGTCGTCGTAGTCCTGCGCGTACATGTGGCTCGCCAGAGTCAACTGCTTCAGATTGGAGAGCGTGCTGGCGCTGCGCGCCGCCTTGCGCGCCTGGGCGAAGACAGGAAAGAGGATCGCGGCGAGAATCGCGATGATGGCGATAACGACGAGCAGTTCAATGAGCGTAAAAGCCGTGCGTCGTTGCATGAGAGTTCCTTTCTGTTCGCGGGCTTGCTTCAGGAATGTCCCAATGGTCGGACGGCTGGATGACAGGAGGATTCGCGGATGACCAGTTGCGGTTGCAGGATCGCCTGTTGTGGAGCCGTCGTTGGGTCGTTGATACGTTGTTCGAGATACTGCCAGGCCAGGGCGCACATCGTTTCGACGGGCTGAACGATGGTGGTCAGCGGACACTCCAGATACTCCATGTCCTCGATCCCGTCGCAGCCGACCAGGGCGACATCCTGCGGAACGCGCACGCCCAGGTCGTACAGGCCCCGGTAGCAGCCGATAGCGACCTCGTCGTTGAAGCAGAAGAGGGCTTCGGGGCATCCGCGCGCGCGCACATAGGTTCCGATGGCCTGCCGCGCCGCGGCGCGTCCATGACGCGGCGTGTAGAGAATCTCGGTCTTCAGGCCCGCCTGTTCCATGAGAGTGGCGTAGGCCCGGCAGCGCGGGTCTTCCAGGGAGTAGCCGCCGGTATAGGCCATGAACGCGATACGCTTCCCGCCGCGTGACAGCAGATGCTCCATCGCCCGTACCGCCCCGGCGTACAGGTCTACGCCCACGTAGTCGCCCTCTGTCGGATGGTAGGTTCCCATGAAGACCAGCGGGGCTTGCAGGGCGCGCAGGGAGGCGATATAGGACGGATGGTGCAGGTCGCAGGTCAGTATCCCGTCGAACTGAGGCAGCGCCGTCGCTTCGAGAGCCGCCTGGTAGGAGGCCATGTGCTGCACGGCGACCCGATACCCGGCGGGAACGGCGAGTTCGGTCATGCGCCGCGCGATGTCGGAATAGAACGGCGTAAAGCTGTCTATCGTCCAGAGGCCGATGGTGTGCGAGCGCCCGGTGACCAGGGAGCGCGCGGCTTGATTAGGGCGATAGCCGAGTTGCTGCGCGGCGGCCAGGACACGAGCGCGCGTCTCCTCGGAGATCGCCAGGTCGGAGCGTCCGCTGAGAACGCGGGAGACCGTCGCCCCGGAGACCTGGGCGGTGCGGGCGACATCGTTGCGGGTGGGTCGGCGTAGAGTGGCCTGTTCTCTGTACACGTGTACATCTTAACGCAGTTTGCGCGAATTGTCAAGGCATCGGGCCATACTCGTCCAAAAATCGCTCCTTCCATTCCGACCCGTCTGCTTTCCATGAGGCGCTCAGGCAGCGACCGACTCGCCTTTGTGCTGCGCCTGGTCGAGAAGGCGCTCGAAGGTAGCCTCATCCACGATACCCTTTTCGATGGCGATGCGGCGCAAAGTCATCAGATGTTCCACACGCGCGTACTTCTCTTTCCCGGCTGGCGGCAAAAGCATCATGGCATCATACTCCGGGTTTTCGAAAACGCGCTGCGGCCCCTTCGATGGAGTCAGGCGATACCCCAGCAGCGTCAGCAGTTTCTCCATCTGTTCTGAAGTGAGCGTCTCAGAAAACATAGTAAATCACCTCCGGGCTTTGCCGCATGATGTCAGCCTTGTAGCGCGCAAATCGTCGTATGGTTTCGGTACTCACCACTTCCGCCTTGTTCAGATAAAGTGGGCCGGATTCAGAGATAGCGGATGCGGCTGACGGCCGCAAAGACCGCCACGCCCGCCATCAGGTAAAACAGGGGACTGACGGGGAAGAGCGGGAACACGACCGGCACGCCGGGGGGCGGATGCTGGTAGGGAAGCGCCTTGAAGAGCCAACCCGCCAGCATCCCGGCTGCTGTCGTCGCTCCGGCCAGAATCTCCATCTGCATCCCGCGCTTGCGGCCCGTCACGCGCAGGGCGATCTCGCCGACTGCGCCTCCGAAGAGCAGCGCGCCCCACAGCGCGAAGAAGCCGAACCCCAGCCCGACGCCGACCAGCAGCCAGCCGCCAAGAACGGATACGCCCAGGCACACCAGAAAGGCCAGCGCCAGACTTCCGGCGCTGACCTGAAACAGGGGCGAATGCTTCGGGCTGCTGCACTCCCGGCAGAGCATTCCGGCAGGCGCGACGACAGAGCAGTCCGGGCAGATCGGCGTCTCGCACCGGGCGCAGCGCAGATTCGTCACCGCATGACGACGGCAGGAGCAGCGAAGCGGTTCGGATGCCATAAGTATTTACTGGCCGGGGCGCTCCCCCTTCGAGTTGACATCGGGCGTGCCGCCTTCCGAATCGTGGCCCAGTTCGGTCAGGCGGTCGTTCAGGCCCGTGACCATCTGCGCCAGCGCGCGGCTCACTTCGCCGCTCGTCGCCGGGCGATCATCCGGCTTCAGGAAAGGCGAGCCGGGCCAGACCATGCGGCGGCTCGTCAGGTAGACCAGCGCGGTGTAGGCGGGATGCGAGCGCGGCACGGTCACGGTCGCCTTCTCCGGGATGGCGGTGGACTGCGCCAGGTCTTTGCCGTTGGCGGGCGCGCGATGGATGCCGTTGGCGACGTAGTCGGCAAAGCGGACGAGGCTGGAGGCCAGCATGTAGCGCGTCACGGGCTGCTTCTGCCAGGCATCCGGGCGCTTCTCGGCCATCAGATTGGCGGAGACGGGCGCGCTCTTGGCCGCCTTCCACTTGCCGGTCTCCAGCGCCTGCGCCAGCCGCGCCAGCGTGATGACCGCCTGCGTATGCGTCACCTTCGCCTCCCCGTGAAAGGCGCGGCCATCCGGCAGGCTCATAATGCCCGCCTCCAGAAGGCGCTGCACGGCGCTGCGCGCCCAGTGATTGGCCCGCACATCCGAGGGAACCGCCGCAGGCTTCGCCAGCGGAACCTCGACCTGGGGAACTTCCGACGAGGGAGCGGGCGCTTTGGCGGCGTCTCCCGGTTCCTCGGAGGCCTGCGCGATCTGCGCTTGCGGCGCGGCAGGCGAGGCGGGGGATGTCGCCGTAAGCGCGGAATCTTCGGCGCGTGCGGAAGAGGCGGTACAGCCCAGGCCCGCAAAAGCGGCGATACCACCCAGCAGGCTCAAGCAGAGCGCGGTGGCTAAAATCGGTCGTTGCATGGAATGTCTCCCTGAAAAACAGCGTGAGTCGGTGCGGCGTTGCATCCTGCAAACGAGAGGCATCCCACCTGACCGATGCCAAACTCCCATTTCCCTCTCGGACGTGCCGGGCGGTTGAAACCGCTTCTTGAAAAGCACGAAACCCGCCTGCGCGGGTTGGTGAGTCGGCGCAGGCCGACTTCGTGCTTTTCAAGCCGCGAATTCATTCGCCGGGAAATTTACCGGGCGACGATGGCGCTTTCGCGGATAGCGGGCAGCTCTTCCAACGCGCGCCCCGTGCCGATAGCAACGCAGGAGAGCGGGTCTTCCGCCACATAGACGGGAATGCTCGTTGCCGCCGACAACAGTTTGTCGAAGCCGCGCAGCAGCGCGCCTCCACCCGTCAATACGATTCCCCGCTCGATAATGTCAGCAGCCAGTTCCGGCGGCGTCTGCTCCAGCACGCGCTTGACCTTTTCGACGATCGCCATGACCGGATCGGCCAGCGCCTCGCGTATCTCGATGGAGGTCACCTCGACCGTTTTGGGCAGGCCCGCCACCAGGTCGCGCCCGCGCACGGGCATGACGAGTTCCTGTTCCAGCGGGTAGGCGGAGCCGACCTTCATCTTGACCTCTTCCGCCGTCCGGTCGCCGATCATCAGGCTGTAGGCCGCTTTGACGTGCCGCACGATGACTTCATCCATCCGGTTTCCGGCCACGCGCAGGCTCTCGCTGTTGACGATACCGTCCAGCGAGATCACGGCGATGTCCGTCGTGCCGCCGCCGATGTCCACGACCATGTTGCCGCCGGGCATGGAGATAGGCAGCCCCGCGCCGATGGCGGCGGCCATCGGCTCTTCTATAGTATAGGCTTCTCCCGCGCCCGCCTCTAGGGCGGCTTGCAGCACGGCGCGGCGCTCCACGCTCGTCACCTGCGACGGCACGCAGACCAGCACGCGCGGCTTGAACAGCCGTTTCTTGCCGACGACCTTGTTGAACAGGTAGGCCAGCATCCGCTGCGTGGTGGTG
Organism: Chthonomonadaceae bacterium; assembly: GCA_035651115.1. Classification (GTDB taxonomy): domain Bacteria; phylum Armatimonadota; class Chthonomonadetes; order Chthonomonadales; family Chthonomonadaceae; genus DASRGL01. The sequence continues at coordinate 130 of DASRGL010000445.1, read as the reverse complement.
TAGTCGGCGATGACGCCATCGCTCATCGGGCGGACGGCGACGATATGGCCGGGCGTGCGGCCCAGCATCAGGCGGGCCTCCTCGCCGACCGCCAGCACTTTTTTCGTATTGTTGGCGATGGCGACGACCG
>DASRGL010000444.1:0-21350 GCA_035651115.1 Chthonomonadaceae bacterium | reverse complement strand
TCGACGTAGGCCGGTTTGCCCGCCGCGCAGACCTTCAGCGCGTATTCAAGATGGCTGCCGGGGGGAGTGGCGATGGAGACGGCGTCCACCTCCGGATCGTGGATGAGCGCGTCCGCCTGATCGTACCAGCGCGGGACGCCGTGCCGCCGCGCATAGTCCTCCGCCAGCGCGCCGCTGCGCCGCATCACGGCCACCAACCGGCTGCCTTCCGCCTGCTGAAAGCCCGGCCCGCTCTTGACCTCGGTCACATTGCCGCACCCGATAATGCCCCAGCGTATCGTCATGTCCTACCCCCCGGCCCCCTCCCTGAAGGGAAGGGGAGAATTTATCTAGACCCAAACCCTCACCCCCAGCCCCTCTCCCACGCTGCGGGAGAGGGGAGCCACCCCACCCTAATCCTCCCCTTGCGAAGGGGAGGGAGTACGGAGCAGTTCTCCCCCTCCTTACGAAGGAGGGGGTCGGGGGGGAGGTTCAGAAGTCGCCGTTCAGCGCGCCCTCGCCGATAGCTTTCAGCAGCGTAACGCAGCGTTCGGTTCCGCGCAGGCTCATCTTCACGCGCGGCAGATGGACGCCGTCGCTCGGCAGGGCAATGGAGAGCGTGGGAGCCAGAGGCGTAAAGTAGATCGTCTGGCTGCCGCTGCGCGCGGCGGAGAGATGCAGTTCGACGCCCTGCGCCAGCAATTTCTCGGCCACCCGGATGCCGAATGACGGATCAATGAAGTTGCGGCCCTCGAAAATGCGGATGGCGGGCAGATCGAGCCGCCCCTCGCCAATGTTTTGGATCCAGGGTACATCGGCGTTGGCGATAAGCTGCAGGCCGGGTGCGCGCCGCTGCAGGAACGTGACCGCCTTGCGCACGACATCCATCGCGCACTCCTCCGCCATCACGAACAGCGCGCCGACTTCGGGCGTGTCCAGAGCGCGCACGGCCTCCGCGACGGCATAGACGGTGACGCGCGGATCGAGCGCCTTGCCCTCGATGAGGTCGCCGTCGAAAGTCGTCTCTTCGCGGAACGTCCAGCCCGTGCGATAGGGCCGGATGCCGTCGCCATGCATCACGATCCGCGCCTCCTCGCCGACTCCGACGACTTCCCCTCGCACCGGGAAAGCGCCGCTCGCATCTTCGGCCAGGTAGTCGAAGGCTTGCAGAGTCGCGCCGGCGAATATCTCCGGGTGGTTGCCCCAGCACCGGGCATTGTAGCCGCCTTCCGGGCGCGGCCCGTAGACGCAGCCGCCGATCTCGTCCACATGCGCGACAAAGAGAACGCGCAGCGCCTCCGGGGACAAGCCCGCCTTTTGAAACAGGCAGAATCCGTCGGGAACGGATGTCCGCGCATAGCCCTCCCCGAACCGCTCCGCCAGCAGGTTCATCATCGGGCCGCACGCCGTTCCGACCGAGGGAACCTCCGTCAGCCGCTTCAAAAACGCGGTATCCACCATCGCAACGCCTCCTTCGCTCAGAACCGCTCGCGCAGCAGATGGGTGATCGGGTTCAGGCGGCTATAGTATTGGCGGGCCGCCGCGTCCTGACCTTCCCAGAGACGGCGCGGAAAGATCGTGTAGTTGCTGATCGGGGGTGCGCTGCGCCGCCCGCAGTAGATGTGAACCGTGCGCCGCTCGCGGGGCGTGGCGCGCACGCAGCCCGCATGGAAGGTGGCCGCGTTGAACAGGATCGCGGTTCCCGCCGGGCCGGTCAGATGCCGCGCCGTGTTCAGGTCATAGGCGTCCTGGCCGCGCAGCTCCGAGGACTGCGCCGAGCCGGGAATCACGCTGAAGGTGTGTCCGGTCTCCTCCACGTCGGTCAGATAGAAGACGACCGAGAGCGAATGCGTGAAGTAGGGCGGCGGCCCCACCGAGGCCGTATCGCGATGCCAGTGGCACTCCAGGGCGGGCGGATCGCCCTGCCGAATCATGACGGAGTGTTCGTCGGCGCACAGCTCGTCGCCGAGAATCGCCTCCAGAAGCGGCAGCAGGCGCGGCGGGCGCATGGTCACGTCGAGCGCGGGTTGCGCGAGCAGGGCATGGACGCTCTGCCGCCTGCCGTTGCCATGATCCTGCCACTGCGCGCGGTTTTCGACCAGATCGCGGTCTATGGCCGCGTTGATGTCGCGCACTTCCGCCGCCGACAGCGCCTCCGGGACGACCAGATAGCCGTTGCGGGCATAGAATTCCAGGGCTTCCTCCATCGCCTTCACTCCCCTGCCGCGTTCGCGCCTCCTCTCCAAACCTTTGCAGAGAGGCTTGCAAGCTTCTATTTAGGGAGCGAGGCCGCACACTCCTCCCCTCGTCTGCGTGCGCGGCTCATAACGCGCTTCCGCCAGGGCGCTTCGAGCCAACAGGCCCGAGGGTTTCCTGGCAGCAAGGGAACCGCCAGCCTGCTGATTCCGTCTATTGTCAAACCCTGTCGCTGTATGCAAGCCTGCTCGCCTCCGAAGCGGCGGCTTTGACGAGCATCGGGACAGGGCAAAGGGAAATCCGGTCATGTCCAGAAAGGAGCGAAGGAAATGCACCGTACACCCTCGGAACCTCTCGATACAACACGGGGCGACCCCCCCCTCGATCCGAACGAGCCGACACTGCGCCGCGAGCCTACCCATTCGCTCTCCGTACTTCTCTGGATGGGAATGTGTATCCTGCTCGCCTTGCTGATCCTGATCGGCCTGAGCTTCTGGCGCTAAGTCGGAAACCGGCGACTTCGATATAAAACAGCCCGCAGAGCGATCCTATTCGCTCTGCGGGCTGTAAACTTTTACACTGTGGGAGAAAGGCCGAAGCCGCCTCGTCAGGATGGCAAGACGGCTTGCGGACAGTCCCGGCTCCGGTCAGGCGTTAGCGGACGACCTTTCCGGTCTTGTCGTCAATGCGGTCTCCGGTCAGGGCATCGGCTATCTTCTCGCTGATGCCGCGCGTGTCTGGAGTTCCATCCACTGCCCGGCCCCCGGTTTGAACGCCGGGGATTCCGTTATCCACCACAGGAGCCGGACGGTCATACCGCGCGGCAAACTCGTCGGCGCGGCGCTCGGCCTCTTCACGCGCATAGCCGTAGCGTTCCTGCAGCTTGCCGACCAGTTGATCGCGCTTCCCGGCGATATACTCCAGGTCATCGTCGGTGAACTCGCCCCACTCTTCCCGGATTCTGCCTTTGAGTTGGTTCCAGTTGCCTCGTATGGTATCCCAGTTCATGGTCAAAAACCTCCTTCGGTCGTTCTCCTCGCTTGCAGGGCGAAGAGACGTTCCACGGTGGGTCTCCGATTTCAGAGACTCCGGCCAGCCATGAGACGGAACACTGCCGCGAATTTGTTCCCGCTCCGAATAAACCCGGAACACCGGAGGGGTTCTGCCCGTCTCTTGGTTGCATTGTGAAGAGCGACGGATAGAGTTGCTAGAAACACTATCTAACAAGGAGAAACCCAAGATGGCGAACCTGATTACCGGACTGTTCGACACCGAGCAGGCGGCGGAAAACGCGGTGTCTCAGCTCAAGCAGCTGGGCTATACCGAAAACGAGATCAGCATCATCATGAAGGACCGGGCTGCCGCCACAGAACTGGCCCATGAGACCGGCTCGCGCACCATGGAAGGCGTGGGAACCGGCGCGGTCATCGGCGGCACGGTAGGCGCGGTGCTGGCGGGCCTTCTGGCGGTCGGGACGGTGACGATCCCAGGCGTGGGGCTGCTGGCGGCGGGGCCGTTGGCGGCGATGCTGGCCGGAGCGGGCGCGGGCGGCGCGGCAGGCAGCCTGATCGGCTGGCTGGCGAGCGCGGGCATTCCCGAAGATGTCGCTCCCTACTATGAGCGCGGCCTGACGGAGGGCGGCGTGGTGGTCGCAGTGGCGGCGCATCCGGGGGATGAGAGCCGGGTGCAGCGGGTGTTGCAGGGCGGCGCGGTCGCGTATGCGGGTTACAACACCCCGACTTACGTCTCGCCGAACTATGCGTCGCGCTACAGCGACATTACCCCGCCCGCGAAGGTCTACGATACGTATGGCACGACGGGCGGCGAAGCCCAGCGCGCCGCCAACTCGATGGCCGCCGAAGAGCGTTCCGCGATGCGGACGGAAGCGGCCCATGAGCGCGAGGCTCGCCGCGAAGCCAGTGACCGGAATATCGTGGACGATGCCGTGACGGCGGTCGAGAACACCTACGACAATACTGTGACCGCCGCAAAGAACCAGGCGGACAAGGTGGCTACCGGCACAGAGAATACGGTTGATCGCCTCAACCGTCCGTAGCTTTGATCTGACCAGCAGGGCAGGAACGCGAGGTTCCTGCCCTGATTCTGTTTTGTGACCCCTCCCCCCGTCCCCCTTCTCCCACGCTGTGGAAGAGGGGAACTTTCAGACTCCCCCTTCTCCCACGCTGCGGGAGAAGGGGGACGGGGGGATGAGGGCGAACGGAAGGACCTGCCTTCCTCCCTCTACCGCAGGAAACGCATCCTCTCAGCGCGAACATAGCTCTATCCTGAAAAGGGCATGATTACCCGGTCTTGCTTTGCGCCTCGGCGCGCTTGCGCCGTTCCGAGGCGCGGGCTGAGGAGGATCGTCGCGTTATGAAGTCCCGTCGCTCTCTTCCCCCGATCACACGCCGATGCGCCGCGCTGCTGGCCGCCGCCGTCGCGGTCTCCAGCATAGGGCCGGTCGGGAAGGCCCTCACCCCCGGCTCCTCGCCCAAGCCTGGGAGAGGGGGGACGAGAGCGCAGGCTGCGGAACGCTCCGCCCCACCCATGCCGGGCCTGCGTCCCGGCCCGCAGCCGCGCACCGTCGCCATCACCTCCGGCATGATCGCGCTGCCGCTCGACCTGACGCGCGGCAGGCCCGGCGCGCTCTACAGCCTCAGCGTCTCCGCGCGGAACCCGGATGCGCTGCGCCGCCAGGCGGCGTTCGTCGTCAGCCTGCGGACGGGGAAGCGCATCCTCGCCTCGAAATGGCTGCATCAGGCCGATCCCGACTTCTACCTCGTCTTTCGCGCCGACGATCCGCGCGCCCTGACGCTGCTCGAACTCAAAGGGCAGGTCAACGGCCTCTCCGCCGCGTTCAGCGTCTCGCTGCGGCCCCTGCCCAGCCAGCAGAAAGAGGTGGTCGTCGAGGCGGAGCCGAACGACACCTGGCAGGAGGCGCAGCCCGTTCCGCTCGGCACGACGGTACTCGGCACGGCGGACGACCGTCCCTATCTCATCGCGCCCGGCCAGAGCGAGGCGGAGGCGCTGAAGGCCGGGGAGGACTGGTTCAAGTTCGAGCAGCCCTCCAACAGCCCGAAACTGGTGATGTTCAATCTGGAGATACTGGATCGGGATGTCCCCGCCAACATTCTCGTCTACACGGCGCAGAACGGCAGGCTGGTTCCCTATACGGAGGGCGTAGACCCCGTCTCCGGCCCGCACGAGGCGCAGATCGCTCCGACGCTGACGCAGAACGGCGTCGAACTCAACAGCGCCAACAAGTTCACGACGCGCGTTCTCAGGAAGGGAACCTACTACGTGCAGGTCTCCGCCAACCACCCGGCCTATCGCCTGCGCACGCTCGTCACCGCCCCGCCGCCCTACAAAGACCCGCGCACAGCCATCCGCACGGCGATGGACTATATCATTGCCGCCGGGGACTCCTGGTTCGCCAACACGCCGCGCTCCGGCGCCGTCGCCCGCCGCGACCGGCAGCCGCACGCCGAGACCGCCCTCTGCGTCGCCTGCCATCCCAGCCATTTCAGCACGCGCGGCGAACTGACGGCCTATCGCAACGGCTATCCCATCCGGCAGCGCGAGTCGCTGCGCTTCGTTGCCGAACGCCTCTACAACAATCCGCGTCCGTTCTATGGGCCGTCCGGCGCGTCCTGGGTGCGCGTCATCGGCGCGGCGGCGACCGTGCAGAGCCGCATGGCCCAGATGCTTTCCGACTACGAGACCGTCACCGGGGAGCATCGTCCGGCCTTCTACACGCCCATCGCCGCCTACCTGAAAAAATACTACAATCGGCCCGCCTTCGCGCCGGACGAGACGGAGCAGAACCCGCCCAGCATCTCCAACTTCGAGACGGGCTGGATGGTCTGGCGCACCTTCGACGACCTGGCCCGCGCGACGCAGAGCGCGGCCTGGAGCCGCGAACGCGACAAAGTCGCGCAACTGATGGCCCGCGATCCGGAACCGGCGCGCGGCCCGCGCCCCGCCGCGAACGCGCCCGCCAGCGCCGGCACGGAGATCAAGAACGTAGACGATCTCTGTTTCCAGACGATCGCGCTGGCAGACCTAACCCCCCGGCCCCCTTCCCTAATGCGCTTCGCAGGGAAGGGGGTGACGATAGCCCAGGCTCCTGCCTCTCTCCCAACGCGCACCAATGAGCAAGAGAAGGGAAATGCTGCCAATCCGAGGCTCCCCCTTCCCAGCGAGCTTGCGAGCGGTTCAGGGAAGGGGGCGGGGAGGGTTAGGTCCAACGCCGACAAAATCTTTGCGGCGCAGCGCCCGGACGGGCTGTGGCCCTACAGCTACGGCGATAACCAGCCGACCTGCGAGTTCGAGACGGGAACCGCGCTCTACGCGCTGGCGAAGGCGGGCGTGCCGAACTCCGATCCGCGCGTCCGCAAGGCCGTGAACGCGCTGCTGGCGCGGCAGAAGCCGTTCGGGGCGTGGAATACAGACGGCCAGCCCTACGAGGCGTTCAACACGCCCTTCAAAGAGACGCAGATGGTCTTGATGGGCCTCTCCGCGCTGTTCCCCGGCCCCGGCGCGCAGGGCTGGACGAACGGCGCGCAGCCGATGCGGATTCGCGCCGGTTCGGTAGACCAGACGCTCGCCGATCTGCTCGAGATCTGGGACAGGCCGACGCCTGCGGTCTTCTGGCGGCTGCGAACGCTGGCCCGCTCGTCGGAGCCGCTTATCCGCCTGGAAGCCCTCAACGCGCTCTGCCGCCTGGCCGATCCGCGCGCCGTGCCGCTCTTCGCCGATGCACTCGGCGACGACACGAACATGGTGCGCCGCGCCGCCGCGCAGGGTTTCCGTGAACTTATCACGCGCACCAACGACCCGAAGGCGCGCGATGCCGCCGTGACCGCGCTGGCCCAGGCCATGAAGTCATCGCGCCCCATCGTCCGCCGCGCCGCCCTGCGCGCCTTCAGCCAGCACTTCCGATGGCTCACCCAGAGCAACACGCTGCTGGAGGGCGTGCTGTCCGCCGCGCTGCGCGATCCCGACCCGGTGGCGCGGATGGAGGCGGCGCAGGCGCTCACGATGTGGTGGTACTGGAACGACAGCCCCGCCGCGCGCGGGCGCATCCTCGATACCGTCCTGATGGCGCTCGGCGATGAGAACGGCGCGGAATACGCGCTGGAAGCCCTGCGGGAAACGCTCTACAACATCTGCGACGAGGACATCCAGTATGTCTACAACTTCTGGGTTCCGCTGCTGCCGCAGGAGTCGGATCGCAAGGCTGCGCTCTCCGCGTTCACGCAGGTGATGACCTTGCAGGCCACGAAGATCGCTGCCGCGCTGCGCAAGGCCACGCCCTTCCAGACGCGCCAGATCGTGATGGGGCTGACCTCTTATCCCGTTGCGCGGGCCTGGAACCCCGCCGATCAGGTCGAACGCAACTTCTTCCGCATCGGCAACGACCTGGACGCCATAGACTTTCGCGGGCCGGGCGCGCGGGAACTGCGACCCGTCATCCTCACGCTGATGGGCAACGTGGACCCGGTCATCCGGCAGCGCGCCCTCGTCTTCAGCACCTATCTGCGCTCCAACGGCGGGCAGCCGCTCCTCGCCAACGCCATCGCCGCCCGGATAGACGATCAAGACGCCGATGTGCGCAGCCTGGCGTTGCAGGCGCACCGCGTCTATCCCTTCGCGACCGCGCAGCAGGCGCAGTTCGGCATAGACCCGCGCCGCTTCGCCGACGAGAGCGACCCGAACATCAATGCGGACACGCTGCCCCTGCTGACGCGCCTGCTGGACAGCCCGCGCCCCGAAACGCAGGTCGGCGCGCTCCGTTTTCTGTCCGAGTTCGGCGCAAAGATCGAGGGGAACGTTCCTATTCTGGAGAAGGCGAAGCATCTGGCAGTGACGGGCGACTGGCAGGCCAAAGCCGCCGCCTTCGAGATCGCGCGGCATCTGCCCGCCCTTCGCGCCGATGCCGGGTTCCAGTCTGCCGTCGCGGAGGCGCTCAAGACCGCCCCTGCCGGTCACGAGGCGCGTCTTGCCGCCCTGCGCCTGGCCCTCACGGACGAATTGGGCCGCGCGGAGACGGTCGCGCCCGCGCTCGACGCCCTGCTGCAAAGCCGCGCCCCCGCAGACCAGGCCGACGCGCTGGCGATAGCGCGCTCCAGCGAGGCCATTCGCGATGACCCGCGCCTCATCCCGCTCTACGACACCACGCTCACGCAGGACGGCGACCTGCGCGGGCAGGCGCTTCAACTGCTTAAGCGGAGCAAGCCGCAGGCCGCGAACCCGGCGATTCGCGTGGCGCTGGCGGCGGTGGAGCAGACGGGCAGCGCGGGGCAGAAGCAACTGGCGGCGGCCATCCTCTCCGGCCACACCGGGCGGCGCGGCGACCCGGAAAAGCTGCTCGACCGCGAGTATTTCACGGTCAAGGTGCAGCCGCTTCTGGCGGCGAAGGGCGCGGACGGCAAATCCTGCTTCCACTGCCACTCCAACCACACCATCCTGAACCTGCTGCCGCCCGACGAGAGCGGCCAGTTCTCGGCGGAGATCTCCCGCAACAACTATCGCTCGGCCCTGCGCGTCGTGGACCTGGACGACCCGGAGAACAGCCTGCTGCTGCGCAAACCGCGCTCGCCTGGCGTCGTCTCGCCGGAGACGGGCGTCTCGCATGTCGGGGGCGTGCGCTGGAGCAGTAAGGAGCATCCGGCGTATCAGGCCATCCTGCAATGGCTCAACGGGGCGCGGGTCAAGCAGGGCGAGGCGCTGGGGAGACAGAATTAGCCCCGCCAGAACGGTTCAGACCTCGGCTTCCGCGGCGTTTGCGGACGCAGCGTCCGAAACCTTACCGCGCCCACTGTCCGACCGTTGACAAAGCGCGCGGGCGTGGGATATACTGAGTGGCTCCCCCGCGCCTGCCGCCGCGCAGGACGCCGAAAATCCAGGGCTGCAAGAAGAGGAGAGGAAGGCTGCGATGTCCGCCCAACATGAGTTGAAGCTATTTGCCGGGCCGGGAAACCCCGCCCTGGCGCAGGCCGTCGCCGATTGGCTGGGCGTGCCGCTGGGCAGGATGCACTATACGCAGTTTGCCGATGGGGAGAACTATGTGCGGTTCGAGGAGAGCGTGCGCGGGACGGATGCTTATATCCTTCAGCCGACCTGCCCGCCCGTAGACACCAACCTCGTCGTGCTGCTGGAAGCGATAGACGCCCTCCGCCGCGCCTCCGCCTGGCGCATCACGCCCGTCATTCCCTACTACGGCTACGCCCGGCAGGAGAAGAAAGACCGGCCCCGCGAGCCTATCACCGCCAAGCTGATCGCCGATATTCTGACGGCGGCGGGCGCGAACCGCGTCATGTGCCTCGATCTCCATGCCGACGCGATTCAGGGCTTCTTCAATATCCCGGTGGATCATCTGACCGCTCTCAATCTCTTCACCGACTATTTCCGCAAAAAGATGGATGGCGGCCTGGAGAATATCATTATCGTCTCGCCGGACGAGGGTCGGGTCAAGAAGGTGCGCAAAGTCGTGCAGGCGCTCCGCGCGCCGATGGCGGTCGGGTACAAGCACCATCCCAATCACACCGCGACCGAGGTGACGCACCTGGCGGGCGATGTGCGCGGCAAAACGCCGATCATCGTCGAGGATATGATCACCACCGGCGGCAGCATTCTGCAGGCCGTAGACGCCCTGCTGGAACACGGCTGCGACCCGCAGATTCATGTCGCCGCGACGCACGGCATCTTTGCCCGCAACGCCGTCGAACGGCTCTGCTCCCGCCCCGAGATCGCCGAGATCGTCGTCACGGATTCCGTGCCGCTGCCGCCGGAGAAACGCTACGAGAAGATCACCGTTCTCTCCGTCGCCGCGCTCTTCGGGGAGTCGATCCACCGCGCCAACAATGACCTCTCCATCACCTCGCTCTTCGATTAGACCGCTTGCAAAGCGCCGCGAAATATCTCGAACGCGCTTCTCCGCTCCGCTTAGAAGGACATCAGGCAGGCGGCCTCTTGAGACCGGCGGAGAGTTCTCACGCCGCCTGCGCGGAGGCTCTGGCTTCCAGGCGGGCCAGTTGCGTGCGCTCGTCGGTCGAGAGAAGCTCCGTCAGGGCCAGCAGGATCACAAAGCCCTGCGGCAGATTGGCGACCCCGCGCAGATAGGCCGCGCTCTCCGCGTCGAGGCCGGAGATGAGCGGGAGTTTCGTTTCGATCTGCCCGGCCTCGACCCGGATCACCTCGCGCACGGCATCCACGATCAGGCCGACCGTGGCCTCCTGGACGCGGACGATGACGATGCGCCGATCTCCGGCGCTTTCTCCAGCAGGCAGGTCCAGCCGCGCCCGCAGGTCTATCACCGGAATGACCTGGCCGCGCAGAGGAAGCAGGCCCGCCAGAAAACGCGGCAAGCGCGGCAGGCGAGTCAGCGGCTCCCAACGGACGATGCTTTCGACGTCTTCGATGGCGATGCCGTAGGTCTCCTGGCCGAGACACACGGTCACGACCTGTTCGCCCCGGCTGTCCTCCCTGTGGAAGGTGGCTGCGGTGGAGTTTTTGGTCTGCATGGCGTGGTATAGATTCAGGCGCGAAGGTTCAGCGTCCCCCCATCGGGGCCGTTGAGCGGCAAAAGCGTACTCACAAGGTCTTTGTCCGCGTCCACGGCCTTTTTGAGCAGCCGGGCCGCGACGCCGGTGTTCTGTTCCGCCGAACGCAGCAGGCTCGCGGTCGTGCCTGCCGAGGCGGTCTGTAGGCCGGTGATAGCCATCGGTATCTCTCCTGTTGCGGGAAGCCTGTCGTAGCCCCTCGCCCCCTCGCCATGTCGTTCCGCTTCGCGGCAGGAGAGGGGACAAGGGATGGGAGCCTCAGCGTTCCTGAAGGCTGACGGTCAGTTCGATCTCTCCTAGCTCCAGGCAGATCGGCACGACGAGCGCCGGAATGTTGAGCGTGGATATCTTGACGTTGGTGCCTCGAATGATCGAGGGCGGCGTGATGTCGCAGACGAACCCGGCTTCGGAGAGCAGGGCCATCGCGTTGCCGGTGATCATATTGCCCAGTTCCGCGATCGCGCTGGCGGCCAGTTGGTCGAACGTGCGGATGGGCTGCCCCAGCATCTGCGAGGCCACTTTATCCGCAGTGATCAGGCTCATGCCATAGATGGCCTGGCCCTCTATCTTCCCGGTGACGCCGGTAATGATGTTACACTGCTGCGAGGTAAAGACGGCGGGCCGCATCGCAAGCTGGCCCTTCTCGGGCTTGAGACCGAGGGCCGCTTCGATGACACTGAACGCAGCGGTCACAAAGGGATTGACATACTCGACTTTCATGCTTTATTCGGTTCTCCATAGGAATGCGCGCATGGGCATCCCGTCCAGCCAATAGGCGGATCATCAAAGAGAGGCGGCGTGTCGCTGAGAATGTGTTCCTCCCCGCGCGCCTGGCCGCAGAGGACCTTTCGGGCTGAACACCGGATGTTCAGGCGTCCCCGCTGCGCCGGCCTGCCGCGCCCCTTACAGGAAGGCGGCGCCAGGCCACAGACTTCGCCCCCGGATACGAGCGTCACTCCGCGCTGAAGTCGTCACAGATCCTGCGCCGGCGCGGGCGATCAGGATACGCTGCGTCGCTCCAGAGCGGTCACTTCTAAGCAACTCCGCAACAGTTTTTGCATAGAGCAGGCTTCGCGATGAGAGATACAGCGCGCAATGACGTTTGCGGACCTGCTTAGCCGATGAGCTTCTGTACCGCCTCCAGCACCTTGTCCGGCTGGAACGGCTTGACGATGAAATCCTTCGCGCCCGCCGCGACCGCCTCCATGACCATGTTCTTCTGGCCCATCGCCGTACACATGATGATGTTGGCATTCGGGTCGTGCTTCTTGATCTCTTTGACGGCGCTGATGCCGTCCATCTCCGGCATGGTGATGTCCATCGTGACCAGGTCGGGTTTGGTCTCCTGGTAGAGAGCGACCGACTCTTTGCCGTTGGATGCCTCGCCCGCTATCTCATAGCCCCCTTTGGTGAGAATATTCTTCAGGGTCACCCGCATGAAGAGGGCATCGTCGGTAATCAACACGCGCTTTGCCATTTGGTAGTGTCTCCTCTACTAGACCTGTCGCCTGAGTCCTCGCAAACGCGGGCCATTCCCTCGCGCAGAGGAGACCAGGCAAGAGGTCTCCTGAATCCCTTCAATAGACCTGCGAACCCGGCCCTTCCCGGCGGCCCGCCTGTCGTTTTATCATCGTCAGAAAGCAGGGCGTTCTCTAGCCCGCAGGAGTCAGCGATTGCGCTGATAGAAGAAGGGCTGCGGCGAAGCGAACCCGATCTCCCGGAAGTTGAAGATCCGCTCCGTGCCTCCCACGAACAGGACGCCCTCGGGCGCCAGAGCCTCGCAGAACCGGGCGTAGAGCCGGTCTTTGGCCTCGTCCGTGAAATAGATCACCACGTTGCGGCAGCAGATCAGATCGTAGCCGGAATCGAACTTATCGGCCAGCAGATTGTGCGCGCGAAAAGTGACTCGCGCCCGAATCTCCGGCTTCACCTGGCAGGTCGGCCCGGCGTCGGGAACCCCGGCGCTGGGCCGGGCGGGCAGGCGCGTAAAATAGCGCCCGAACGTCGCCGCGTCTATGTTCTTGATGTCCGCGTCGCTGAACAGCCCCTCTTTCGCTTTCGCCAGTATCTTCTGATCCAGGTCGGTCGCGTGGAGCGTATGCTGCACGCCCGGCGTCATCTGATCCAGCAGGATCGCCAGCGAGTAGGGTTCCGCGCCGTAGGAGCAGCCCGCGCTCCAGATCTTCAGGGCGCGTTTGCGGGCCAGCATCGGCGGTAGGATCTTCTCGCGCAGGTCGCGCCACTTCTCCGGGTTGCGGAAGAGCTCGGAGACGTTGATGGTCATCCGGTCGAGAAAGGCGGCGAACTCCTGCGGATTGCGCTCGATGATATCGAAATATTCCATAAAGTCGCGCGCGTTGGCACGCTCGACCATATTCAGCAGGCGGCGGTGCATCTGCTGCTGCTTATAGAGGTTCAGGTCAATGCCTGTCTTCTGGAAGACGCGCGCCTTGAATCGAGCGTAGTCTGCCGTCTCGGTGAAGCCCGACTCCGTCATCGGGGCGGCGGCAGGTCGGTCGAGCGCCTTGCCTCCCAGCATCGTTTTCCATCCGTCCCTGGTCTGTGTCGTGCCGTGCGACTCCATCTACATAGAACTCCCGTAATTGCGAGTATTGTCAGGCGGCATGGCGGCGGAAGCCGGAGAGACCGCTCCCTTGCGTTCCGCGCCCGCGCGCCGCGATCTGCCGCGCGATGGCCGCCGCCATGTCGGGCAGGGGGACGACCTGCGCCAGCGCGCCCGTCTCGAAGGCGGCGCGCGGCATTCCGTAGACCACGCAGCTCGCCTCGTCCTGCGCCAGGCAGAGTCCGCCCGCGCTTTGGATGGCCTTGACGCCGAGCGCGCCGTCGCAGCCCATGCCGGTGAGGACGACTCCGAGGGCGCGCGGGCCGAAGCGCGCCGCCACCGCGCGCATCATGACATCCGCCGCAGGCCGCACGCCCCAGAGCGGCGGATCGTCGTTCAGGACGACGCGCCCCTGCGCGTCCAGTTCCAGGTGGCGTCCGCCCGGCGCGATCAGGACCAGCCCCCGTTCCAGCGCGTCGCCCGCCTGGGCCTCGCGCACCGTGAGCGCGCTGGAATGATCCAGCCGGCTCGCCAGCGAGCGCGTGAACCCCGCCGGAAGATGCTGCACGATCAGATAGGCCGCGTTCAGGTCGGCAGGCAGGTGCGGTATCACCTCCTGGAGCGCCGCCGGGCCGCCCGTGGAGGAGGCGATGGCGACCACGACCGTATCCGCCTCCAGTCTCTGGGGCGCAGGCTGCGCCGGACTCTCTCTGGCGGGCGCTGCCGCCCCCGATGCGACCGCCGGGAGCGGCCGCGCGGGCAGGGAAAGCCTGGGGGGAGGCGTGTTCGTTCGAGGCGGCACAGCGCCGTTCTGCCCGGTCTTTGCGGCCTGCGCCGCCAGCCGTGACAGGGTGAAAGCTGAGGGCCGCTGCACCTGCGCGCCCGCCGCCGCCCGTGTCTTCGCCACGATCTCGCCGCCGACCGTCGCGATGTCCAGGCTGATGGAACCGGAAGGCTTGAGGACGAAGTCCACCGCGCCCCGCTGCAGGCAGGCGAGCGTCACGTCCGCGCCTTCGGCGGTCAGGCTGGAGACCATGACGACGGGCGTGGGCCGCTCCTGCATCAGGGCTTCCAGGAAGGCCAGGCCGTTCATGCGCGGCATCTCCACATCGAGCGTGATGACATCCGGCTGCAGCGCGCGCAGCTTTTCCAGGGCGTCCTCGCCATCTCGCGCCGTGCCGACGACCTCCAACTCCGGCGCGGAGGCCAGAATCTCGGACAGCATCTTGCGCATAAAGGCGGAGTCGTCCACGACCAGGACGCGGATCGGTCGGTCGGGGCGGGAAGCCCGGTCGGATGTCGTCACCGCTTCTGCCCACCTGCCTGCAACAGATTCTCCATTTCGAAAAGCGGCTGCGCCTGCGCGACGCGCGTGACCAGTTGGCACAGCGCCTTCTCGATGTGCGGCTCGCCCAGATTCAGCGTTTTGAGGGCCACGCTGCTGATGGAGGTGCGCAGGCCGTCTATGCCCAGGCCGATCCCTGCGATGAGGCAGATCACGTTGGCGATATGGACGACGGCGGTCAGCGGGGCGACCTGGCCGTTCTGGACGGGCTGATGATGGTAGGCGATGGCCTGCACCAGCGGCACGGGCAGGTTCCACTTGGCGGCGATCCGTCCGCCGACCTCCGCATGGTCGAAGCCCAGCACCGCCCGCTCCGCTTCCAGGAAGGAGAGGTTCTCCGCCTCCATGCGCTCCAGAATGAGCGCGATCATCCCGCGCACATGCAGGCTGAGAACGACTTTGCCGATGTCGTGCAGCAGCCCGGCGACGAAGGCTTCTTCGGCTTCGGGATAGCGGGCCGTCTCCGCGACCATCTGGCTTGCCATCGCGCAGGCCAGCGAGTGCCGCCAGAGGTCGCCGCGCCCCAGTTCATACCCGATGACCTCACGGCTCAGCGTGTCGTGCGTGGCCGCTGCGATCGCCATGTTCCGCACGGTGCGCATCCCCAGCAGCACGACCGCCTCGCTGATGGTGCCGACGTTGCGAGGCAGGCCGTAGTAGGCGGAGTTGGCAAGCTGGAGGATGCGCGCGGCAAAACTCTGGTCGTGGCTGATGACCTGCGCAATCTCCTGTGCGGAGCAGGTCTCCTGGCCGGTCATGCGCATCACCTGAATGGCGACATCCGGCAGCGCGGGCAGGCGGCGCACCTGCTCGACAATAGAGTCCAGAGTCACCGGCCCGGTGGGTGTCGGTTCGGAGCGCGCAGGCAGGCGGGACGCTCCCCCGCCGCTCTGGGCCGGGGGATGGTTCCCCGCTCCGCGCAGGGGCAGGCGTGTCTGTTGTGTCGGCCTGTAGCCGGTATCGAGTTCTTGCGTTCTGACTATGCGCGTTCGCTCCGCCATCCGTTGCGCCTCGTTCTGATTGTAGTTATCCATGCTCATCGTCATCCGCGCGTCGTACTGCATTAGATTCGGGAAGCGCCCGGCGTCGAGAGAATCCGGCTGCGCGCGCCTTCGGCCTGTTCGGTCGGCGCGACCGGGGGCTTCGGCACACTCGCGCCCTGACTGCCGAGGACGGCCAGTTCGCGTTCGCCCTGCCCGATGGTCTTGACACGGACTAATCCGCTGGCGTTCAACTGCACAGTGCGTCCTACCGTGCCGCCCAGGTCGGTGGCGACCACCGCGATATTGTGCTGCTTGAGAGCGGCGGTCACGGCGGCCGCGTTCCTCAGCCCGATCTCCAGCCTCGACCCGCCGCTGGCGGCAAAAAGCTGCGCCCCGCCTGCCAACGCGACCCGGATGCGAATCGGGGACGCACCCAGGTTCCTCATCTCTTGCAGCAGGAAAGGAACCGCCGTGTCCGCGAACTTGCCCGGACTGTTCTCCTGCCCGATGCTCTCCGGCAAGACGACATGGGCCAATCCAGCGACACGCGCCTGCGCATCGTAGGCGCAGATACCTACGCAGGAGCCAAGTCCGAGCGCCATCAGCACAGCGTCCGGCGACTTCGTGACCTTGACCTCTGCCATGCCGACCATCAGCGATTCTCCCATTTAACCTTCCATCTGCAGAGCGCGCAAAATGGCAGACAGGCTGCCGGATTCCGGAACAAAGATAAAGAAGCCGTCCACTTTGCCGCGTCCCTCTTGTATCCGCGTCGTGACCGTCAGCGCCTGATCGTCGAAGGAGGCGAACGCCGCCGCGATCGTGGAGAGGATGGCGGCGGTCATATCTACGGCCAGCGCCGGGGGAGAGGAGTAGAGATTCAGGCCCGTCAGCTCGCAGATGGCGACCAGATAGGACGAGGCCATGATGTTGCCGACCTCCGTCAGCGCGGAACGCTCGATCTCTCCCAGGTCGGTGGTGGTTCCCAGTTCTCTGCCGAGCAGTTCATCGGTCAGGCGGCAGGCGCTCTCTTCCGAAAGCAGGAAAGCGACGTGGCCCGGCGCGTCCCCCGTGACCGGCATATAGACGCCGACCGCAGGGGCTTCCGGCCCGCCTGCCATCTGGGTGAACTCACCCAGAGAGACGACGCCGACCTGCGGGACGGACATATCCACCCTGTGGTCTACCATCGTTGCCAGCGCGGTCATGGCGTTGCCCGCGCCGATGTTGCCGACTTCACGCAGGGCGTCCAGACAGTCTGCATTTAGCTGTTGCATTGTAATAGACATAGTGGTTCCTCTCACTCCGTGCAGATTATCGGCGCTGTTCTGTGGTTTTCTCAGGGGGGAGGCGGCTTCCGTAGCGCAGAGCGCAAATCCCGGTACTCCTCACAGGAGGCGCGGCGCTTTCTCGCCGGAAGACTAAAGTTCCGGCTGGCCCGCCCCGATACTTTTACCGGGATGCTTCTGTTTCGGGCGGCGCGCGAAACGCGCTGCCGTCGGGAACGCGCCCGTTCCTTTTTTATCCTCGCGACAGGTTTCCGTCGGTTCCCATCCGCCGTCGGCGCGTCCGCCGTCTTTCGCTCCGCGCCGCTTCAGGAACAGGACTCTAGGCCAAGATGACGACAACGAACGCTCCCGCTCTGGCACGAACGGCTTCCGAGATAGCTGCCGCTGTCTCGCCCGAAGACCTCTGGCATCGCTCGGTGCAGGTCAACGGCGGCTCCCGCCTCTATACCATGCCGCTCACCAACTTTCTCGGACGCAACTATCCGGCCCTGAGCGACGACATCATGGTGACGCTGCTCGGCATTCAGCCGGAGGAGCGCGTACTGGACATCGGGGGCGGGGACGCGCCGTTCGCGCGCGCCGATGTGGTGACGGACGCTTTCCCGGAAGATGGAGCGCACCGCAGCGGGCGGGCGATCTCCGCCAATGAGGGCAAGACGTTCGTTCCCTGCTTCGCCGAGTCGCTGCCGTTCGCCGATGGGGAGTTCGACTTTGCGTTTTGCCGGGCGGTGTTGGAGCATACGGTAGACCCCGCCGCCGCCTGCCGCGAGATGATGCGAGTGGCGAAGCGCGGCTTTATCGAGACGCCCAGCCCCATCGCCGAGTATCTGGGCGGCCATCCGACGCATCGCTGGCTGACCTGGGTGGAGCGTCTGCCGGGCCGTGAACCGGTCTTTGTCTTTCACCGCAAGCCGTTTCGCCGCGCGCCGTTCCGCTATGCGCTGCGCACGCAGTGGTTCGCCGACGAGGAGATGCGGTTTCGCTGGGAGTGGCAGTATCGTAACCTGCTCTGCACGCAGTTGGTCTGGGAGGGCCGCTTTGAGTTCCGCGTGGAGGAAGACCCGAACGGCATCGCCTACGATGACCCGGCTCAGGCGGCAGAGGCGCATCTGGATGCGGCCCTCAACGCCCTGCGCTTCGGCGGAATCCCTGCCGCGACCGCGCTGCCGGACGCGGAGATCGCGGTCTCGCTGCGCCCGGACTGGGCCCTCGCGCACAACACGCAGGGCTGTATTCTGTGGCAGATGGGCCGCTTCGACGAGGCGCGCGCCGCGTTTGTGGAGGCGGCTCGCCGGGAACCGCACCGCCGCGAGTATGCCCGGAACGCCGACCTGCGCCCGGACGCGGCGGGAGGGGCCATTGCTCCTGTCCTCCTTCCCCTGCCGCCGGAGCGGGAAGACACGGAAGACATCGCAGCGAATTTCGCGGGCAAGGTCTACTATGCGTTCGTGAACTATGACGACCGGCTGGCGCAGGATATAGGCATCCGGCCCGGCGAGCGGGTGCTGGATGTCGGCGGGGGGCAGCGCCCTCTCAAGCGCGCCGACGTGAGCATAGACTTCGACGTGTTCGAGGGGCTGCACCGGCAGGGCCAGGTCATCAGCCGGGAGAAGCCGCTGGTCTGCGGCGATGTGCAGCGTCTGCCGTTCCGCGACAAGGCGTTCGACGTTGCCTGCTGCCGCATGGTGCTGGAACACGTCCTCGACCCCGCCGCCGCCTGCCGGGAGCTGCAGCGCGTGGCGCGGCGCGGCTTCCTGGAGACGCCCAACACCTTCTGGGAGTGCTTCTACGGCCATCCGACGCATCGCTGGCTGATCGAGTGGGAAGCCCCGACGCGCACGCTGGTCTTCCGCCGCAAGCCCTTCGACCGGATTCCCTTCCGCAGCGCCATCGTTCCCTACCTCTATACCCAGCGCGACGTGCAGCGCGCTTTTGAGGTGACTTTCCGCAACCTCACGACGACGCAGATCACCTGGGACGAGCAGAATCCGTTCGCTGTGCGCGTGGAGGACGATCCCGACTGCCCCTACGACTATCTGCACCGCCCGGAAGACGCCACACGCGGCAGCCTGAACTACGCGCGCGATCTGCTCTCCTGGGGGCTGGCTCCGGTCGCGGTCGCGGAGGCCGAGGATGCGCTGCGCCATGCGCCGACTCCGGAACTGCGCAAGGAGGCGCTGCGCCTGCGGCTTCAGATCGCGGAGGCGCTGGGCGATACGGCCAGAGCGAGCGCGCTGCGTTCGGAACTGTTCGCGCTGGCTCAGCCCCGTCCCCTCAAGGAAGCCGGTGAGGCAGTGAGAGATTCCACCCTCATCCCCGGCCCTTCTCCCTCAAAGGGAGAAGGGAGCCAGACATCCGCGCTGCTGTCTCCCTCCATCTCGCAGCAAGAACGCAAAGATACTGGTTGGGTTCTCCCCTCTCCCTTGCAGGGAGAGGGGTCGGGGGTGAGGGTAGAGGCATCGAAAGCGGCTTCCCCAACGCCGCCTCTGGTCTGGAATGCGCCCTTGCGCGATCCGAGCGGCTATGCGGATGAGGCCCGGCATTTTCTGTTTGCGCTGGAGGAGGCCGGGATCGAGGTCGCGGCGCGGGCGATCAAATGGAGCGAGAAGATCGCGGTGCTGCCGATAGAGCGCGAGCGCACGCTGCAACGGTTGCTGACGCGCCCCGCGCCGCCGGGAGCCGTCCACCTCTGCCATATTCTCGCGCCCTATTTCCGGCGCGATCCGAGCGCGAGGGCGAATATCGGGCGGACGATGTTCGAGTCGGATCGGCTGCCGGAGGGCTGGGCGGAGGCGTGCAACCAGATGGATGCGGTCTGGGTTCCCGGCGAGTTCAACCGGGAGACGTTCGCCAGGTCGGGGGTGCAGCCGGAGAAGCTGCGCATCGTGCCGGGCGCGATTGACCTGACGCCATACGACCCGAACTGTCCGCCGCTTCAGATAGATGGGGCGCGCGGCTTCAATTTCCTCTCGGTCTTCGACTGGACGCTGCGCAAAGGCTGGGACCTTCTCATTCAGGCGTTTGTCGAGGAGTTCCGACCGGAGGAGGATGTGGCGCTGATCGTTAAGACGCACTCCTCGCTGGGCTATTCGGTGAACCAGATCGTCGCCAGCGTGGCGGAGTTCCTGACGAACACGCTGGGCCGCGATCCGAACCGTATCCCGGACATCATCTTCCAGGACACGAACCTCCCGGACGCGCGGATGCCCAACCTCTATCGGGCCGCGCAGTGCTATGTCATGCCGACGCACGGCGAAGGGTGGGGCCGTCCGTTCATGGAGGCGATGGCGCTGGGCCTGCCGGTCATCGCGACGGGTTGGAGCGGGCAGACAGCTTTTATGAACGCGGAGAACAGCCTGGTTCTGGACTACACGTTGGTGGACGTGCCGGAAGCCGCCTGGCGCGAGACGCCGACCTATCGCGGGCATCGCTGGGCGCAGCCGTCGCTGGCGCACCTGCGAGCGCTGATGCGGCAGGCGTTCGAGGATAGAGAGGGAGGCCGCGCGCTCGGCCAGCGCGCCCGCGCCGACCTGGAAGCGCATTTCTCGTATGCAGCCGTCGCACAGATCATTGCGGAGGAACTGGGGCGGTTTTGACCCATCCCCGATTCTGTCTGAACCGGGATTAGTCGGATTAACGGATAGACTATGATTGAGATACAGCAAAATCCTAGTCTATCCTATAATCCCATAAATCACAGTTCAGACGGTGAGTCAAGCTATGCGTGTACTGATCGGACACACGAACCAGATGCCGGAACTGCTGTTCCATCGTCCCCTGCCGGGACGCGCGGCCCGCCACGACAAAATCCTTGCCTTTGGCAACGGCTACAAGCAGGTCGCCTATACGCCCGGAATGACCTGGAACGAGCTGCTGGCGCGTTGCCCGTCCGGGTGGGAACCGGAGGTCTATCTGCACTGGAGCCTGGAGTACAACGCGATCCCCGCCGGGCTGGAGGAGGCGCGCTGCCTGACGGCGGCGACGGTGGGCGACTGGAACCTGGGCGGGCAGGCCGTCCGGCACATCGGCGCGGCATTCGATGTGCTGTTTGCGGATCGGAACGGGACGGAGTTTCTGCGGCGGCTCGGATTCGCCAATGTGCAGTACGCGCCGCTCTGGGCCTACGATCCAGGGCAGCATCGCCGCTTGCAGCACACGCAGCGTGACATTGACGTGCTGATGATCGGCAACTTCAACCACGCGGTACAGCGGGAGCGGGCGCAGTGGCTGGCGCGGGTCGCCCGGCTCTCGCGCAAGTATCGGGTCGTGCTGACCTGCGGCGTGTTCGGGGAAGAGTACGTGCGCCTGATGAACCGGGCCAGGATCGTCTTTAACCGCAGCATTCGCGGCGAGATCAATATGCGGGCCTACGAAGCGGCGGCCTGCGGCGCGCTGATGTTCTACGAGCGGGAGAACACGGAGATTCGCGAC
>DASRGL010000443.1:0-5582 GCA_035651115.1 Chthonomonadaceae bacterium | reverse complement strand
TGCCGAGCGACTGGGACTGGCGGCCTCTGGCGCGCTCGTTCCCACTGCTGCCGAATCGCAACTGAAATTCGTCGTGTTCGTGCCGAAGAGTGGGCTGGCGCGCGTGCAGCAGGCGGCGGCAGAGGCGGGCGCGGGCGTCATCGGCAACTACACGCACTGTGCGTTCCGGTCGCCGGGCATCGGTACGTTCCTGCCGAACAAGGGAGCCAATCCCGCCATCGGGCGCATCGGCAATCTGGAAGAGGTGGAGGAGATACGCCTGGAGATGCTCGTCTCGGAGCGGGAGTTGCAGGGCGTCATCGCCGCCGTGCTGGACGCGCACCCCTACGAAGAGGTCGCCTACGATCTCTATCCTCTCCGCAACCCCGGCATCGTCTACGGGCGCGGACGCATCGGCGAACTGCCCCTCAAAGTCTCCCTCGATACGGTGCTGGCACAGGTCCACGATGCGCTCAGCCTCCCGACGGAAAGCCCTGCGCGCTGCTCGCATCGCCCTGGCCTGCTCATCCAGTCGCTGGCCGTCGCCAGCGGAACCGGATTCGGCGAGAGCCTGCTCTGGGCCGCGCACCGGCTGGAAGCGGGCGCGCTCGTCGTCGGTGGCGTCTCCCTGACCGACCTGATGCTCGCCGACAGCACGGCCACCGTTTTGATAGACGTAGGGTTTGCTCCCTCGGTCGCGCCCGGCTTGCAGCGCCTCGTCGCCCAGTTGCGCGATACGTTCGGCGCGGAAGGCACGCAGGTCGTCTACGTGCCATAAGAGTCTTCCTCCTTTTTGCCCGACGGTTGAAATCGCTTCTGGAACAGCCTGATGTCCGAACTATGATTGATGGGATGAGAGGATGAACTATGATGGGGCCAGACGCAATCCTCTCCCATCCTCTAATCCTACTCATCACAGTGCAGACGGCCCTTTTTCAGCCGCGAATGCATTCGCCAGGAAATGGGAATGAAGCCGTCAAAAAATTTGCGGTAAGCGCCCTCTCTGTGCTATAATAGCGGGAACCTTTTGCTGAACTCTCATCCAGAGCAGGAGCGTAAATAGCAATGAAACGGACTTACCAGCCGCACAATCGGCGGCACAAGCGCGTTCACGGCTTCCGCAAGCGCATGAGTACGACCGACGGGCGCAATGTGCTGAAGCGGCGTCGGCTGAAGGGCCGCCATCAACTCATCAAGTAGCGAACGGGCGCGAGGGGAAACCATTCGCGCCTTTCTTCCGTAAGGACTCGCGTAAGCCGCGCCCTGACCGGCTGCGCCAGGAGAACCATCCGCCGCCTCATGCTGCCTGCCGACCAGCGCCTGCGCGCCAATCGGGACTTCCGCCGGGTCTATGCGCGCGGGCGTTCCTGGAAAAACGAGATCGCCGTACTCTACAGCCTGCGGCGGACAGCAACGGATGCGCCGGAAACGACAGGCCGACGCATCGGGTTCGTGGTCAGCAAGAAGCTGGGCGATGCCGTCGTGCGCAATCGCAGTAAGCGGCGGCTGCGGGAGGCGGTTCGGCGGCGACTGGCCGATTTGAACGAAGGGCCGCTCGACCTGGTGTTCGTCGGGCGAGGGCGCCTGCGGACCGCGACCTGGCCGGAAGTGCAGGCGGCTGTGGATGAACTGCTCCGGCGGGGCCATCTCCTGCGCGGCGAGGCTGCAAGGACGAAGGCCGCGCCGCCTTTTTCATGCGGGCAGACGCCGCCGGGGACGGCGGCATCGCCTGCCCGGACAAACGAGGGGCCACCGGAATGACACTGCGTGCGCAGATCGGGCGCAGTCTGACTTTTCTCTTCCACCTGCTCTCGACGGGCGCGCAGGGAGCCGCGCTGGCCTGCATTCGCCTCTATCAGGCGACGGCGTCGGTGCGCCCCCGCGTCTGCCGCTACGAGCCGACCTGTTCGGAGTATACGGCGCAGTGCATCTGCAAGTTCGGCGTGATCGCCGGGGTGGCGCTCGGCATCCGGCGCGTGCTGCGGTGCAATCCGCTCAGTCCGGGCGGCTATGACCCCGTCCCCTCGACCCTCTCGCCCGGTCACAAAGGTCGCCCGGCGGCAGACCGCCATGCTCTTACTGAGGAAAAACTTTGAAATCCGTGTTGCGTGTGTTGAGTTTCATATTGGCCGTCGCCTTGCTCTGCGGTGGGATCGTCCTGGCGCGCGCGCAGGGAACCGACCCGAAATACGATCCCATCTTCGCCAAAGCGAAAGCGCTGGAGGCGACGGGCAAGGCGCACGATGTGATGTCGGCCTACGCCGACATCACGAAGCAGTATTCCGGGGGCGACAAGGATCACAATGTCGCGGCGGAGGGTCTCCTGCGCGCCGCAGAGTTCGCTGCCAGCGACCGCTACGGTATGGTAGACGAAAAGGAGCGGCGCAAGCAGATCAACGTTGAAGACCCGGCGCAACTGCCCGACTCGATCAAGGAGCTGCGGGAGCAGATGCGCGCCGATGGCGACTACCAGGCGCATGACGCGATCAAGCAACTGCTGATGAAGTATCCGCAGTCCCCGGCGGCTACCTATGCCCGGGAGGCCCGGCTCAAAGAATCGCTGGAAGAACGGATAGACAAGCGCAACTCCACCCACTTCAGCTACAAGATCGTAGATGCCCTGGTCGCCCTGACGGGCCGCATACCGGCCTTCAGCTACTGGTTTGCGCTGGCGTTGATTGCCGTGATCGTCAAGCTGCTGACCTACCCACTGACTCTGAAGATGTACCGCAGCCAGCGCGAGATGCAGCGGATGCAGCCGATCCTGAAGGAGATTCAGGAGAAGTACAAGGGCAAGCCGGAACTGAATGAGAAGGTCATGGCGGCCTACAAGGAGCATGGCGTCAGTCCCTTCGCCAGCTGCCTGCCGATGCTGATCCAGCTTCCCTTCATGATCTGGGTCTACAATACGATCCGCCAGTACGAATTTCACTTTGCGCACGGCACGTTTCTCTGGATCGGCAGCAGCCTGTCGTACCGTTTCCCCGAGTATCTGGCGACCAACCTGGCACAGTTCGATATGGCGCTGCTCATCGTCTATGCGGCCAGCAACTATCTGACGATGAAGCTGACGCCGCCCACCGACCCGCAGGCCGCGCAGCAGCAGAAGACTATGTCCATCATGATGACCTTCATGATGTTCTGGATGTTCATGGTCTATAGATGGTCGGCGGCGTTCATGTTCTACTGGCTGGTGCTGAACCTGATCTCGGCCTGTCAGCAGTACGTGCATATCTATAAACCGAACCGGGGCGGCAGTATCGGGAGCAGCGGAAGCGGCGGCGGGACCGGAGGCGGCGGGAGCAAGCCCCCGATCTCCGGCGATGCCGGGCCGAAACCCGGCTCCGCCAACGGCGCGAACGGCAACGGAACGCGGCCCGCTTCCCGCCCGCCTACCCCCATTCCCGGCGGCGATGCCATGCGCGCCCGGCCCCGCCGCAAACGCCGCTGACAGCGCGTTCTGTCTTGCGCTTGCCAATCTGTTGTAACGAGCGAGAAGAGGGGGAAAAGACCTCAACTCGTGAAGACCCCACCCCGCCCCTCCCCTTCGTAAGGGGAGGGAGCATTAAGGCGTTCGCCCTTGATGGGCGCAGCAAGCAGCGCCCCTACGGTCTCCCTCTCCCAATTATGGGAGAGGGGCGGGGGTGAGGGCTGACGGGTGAGGGCAGGCAGAGGCCAGGCCAAACCGAGGAGAAAAGGAGAGAGCAAGCCATGACAGACCTGCACGAGGGACAACCGGCATCCGACGAAAACACGCCGAACCTGAATGAAGACCAGCAGCAGGCGCTAACCCTGTTGACGGAGATATGCGCGGCCAGCGGGTTGGATATTCGTCCCGTCGTGCGTGGGGTCAATCCGCCCTATATGGAGATCGAGCTGATCGGCAGCGATGCCGCTGCAACGTTCGGGCGGCTCGGACAGTCGCTGGACGCGCTACAATTTTTGGGCAATCTGATCCTCTCCCACCGCGTGCGCTCCGATGTGCGCCTGCTGCTGGATGCGGCGCAGTATCGGGAGCGGCGCGCGGCGGCCCTGCGCACCCGCGCCCTGGAACTTGCGAAAGAGGTCAAGGCGCGGAACGAAGAGGCCGAGCTGGAGCCTCTGCCCGCGCACGAGCGGCGCATCATCCATACCGCGCTGGCGGACGATCCCGACATCATGACCTATAGCGAGGGGGAGGAGCCGGACCGCCGCATCGTCATTTCGCCCCGCCGGTAGGAACGACCCGCTGGACTGCTGTCAGGAAAGACCGGAAGCACGACCGTGGATATACCGCACTCTGCCAACAGACGCGAATACCCTGCGCCGATGAGCTACGACGAGAAGCGTATGGAACTGACCGGGCATCTGGCCGAACTCCGGTCGCGTATCCTCCGCTCTCTGCTCTACCTGGTGCTGGGAGCCATTCTCACGTATCAGTTCTTCGGCCCGCTCTACGGCTTTTTCTATCGCCCGCTCGAAAAGGAGATGCGGCGGCAGAACGCCGTGAAAGGCCGGGCCGTGCAGTCAGACAGGTTCGTCCTCCCGCGCGCCCTCTCCGATCCGCCCTCGAAAGCGGACTACGATAAACTGGCGGACGCCGTGCAGTGGCTCTACGAGCATCCCTCGTCCGCGCCGGTCATGTCTATCGTCTTCCGCAACTTCCACGAGCCGTTCATGGTGCGCCTGAAGGTCAGCATCATCACGGGGTTCATCCTGGTACTGCCGCTCGTCGTGTGGGAACTGGCCGCTTTCATCACGCCCGCCCTGACCCCGCAGGAGCGCCGTCCCCTACGGCTGCTCACGCCGGTCTCCATCTTTCTGCTGATCTTCGGCGTGGTCGTGGCCTACTGCACGATGTTCTTCGCGATGCACTGGTTCCTCTCCTATCTGGACGACTTCCCGCAGCCCGCCGTGCTGATGCAGGACCCGAACGACTACATCCTCTTCTTCGTCAAGATGATGGCGGCGTTCGGCATCGCGTTCCAACTGCCGGTCGTGCTGATGTTCGGCGCGTTTCTGGGGCTGATCAGCTCGAAGGGGCTGCTGAAGCACTGGCGGTGGGGGGTGGTCATCGCGGCGCTCGGCGGCGTGTTCACCCCCTCGAACGACCTGTTCTCGATGGCGCTGATGTCGTTCCCGCTGCTGCTGCTCTACGGAGCCAGCATCTTCCTGGTGCGGATCGTGGAGCGGATGCGCGCGAAAGACAAGCCGAGGCCCGCCTAGCATCGGCCCGATAGGGAGGGAAGCCTCTGCGGGGCTGCCGGAGATACCGATGGAATTCGTGCCAGGGGGCGATTTGCAGAGAAGAATCGCCCCCTGGATACAGATCAGATGCCGCCGAAGCCCAGCGGAGCGCCCACGCCGGTGACGAAGTCCCAGCCGGATACGGCAGTGAAGCTGCCCGCCGAACCGGACGTGATGTCCCGGAAATTGGCCGTCCCCAGCGCGCTGTAGATGCGCGTCAACTCCGTGTAGCTGTTGGTAGCGCCATACCCGGCCAGATTGACCATCCCCGCCATACAGGGCGACGAGACGCTGGTTCCCCCGAACACCAGCCACCCGGAGAGACCTTGATAGGGCGTGCTGTCGTAGACGGCGACCCCGGTATACGGGTCTGCATC
>DASRGL010000442.1:0-2463 GCA_035651115.1 Chthonomonadaceae bacterium | reverse complement strand
ACCCGCTATGGCGGCAGGAAGGCGTACCGCCGCTTCCTGCCCTTTTGCATCGGCCTGATTCTGGGCGATTATGTTTCCGGGGCGTTCTGGGCGCTTTACGGACTGGTTTTAGGCGTGCCGACCTACAAGGTGATACCGTAGTGCGGGTAGAGAATTCGCCGGATGCCGGGTATTTCAATCCCCGGCCTGTAGCCGCGCCAGCCGGGCTTTCTCTTCTTCCTGCATGAGCTTCTGCTTGCGCTCCCGCTCGGTGGCGACGCGCTCGCGGGGCGTGGTCGGCTGGAAGTTCAGGCGCTCGACGCCGAGGGCGCGCAGCACCGCCCGCTCGACCAGCGAGAAGTCCTCCGGGTTCTCTCTGTTGAAGTTCATCGGCTCGTTCAGGAAGATAGGCGGATTGGTCAGGAAACGCGGCTTGCCGGAAAGGTTCTGCGAGGAGGCGTGCAGAATGAATGGGTGCAGCAGCGCGATGTCGCCCGTCTGCCCGGCGAACTCCGCGAAGTCGTGGCATTCGTGGATGAGATTGCCGAAATTGTACTCATGGAGGTAGGTTCCTTCCGGGTGCGCGGCCAGGTAGCGCGCCACCGGCGCGACCGAGTCACAGGCGGCGTAGGTCGCGCCGCCGCGCGGCCCCACGTCCGTCCAGAAGACGAGCGTGAGAAGTCCCTGCTCCGGGCTGTCGAGGAAGTGCTTGAAGAAGTCGCCGTCTTTGTGCCAGCCGGGCGACTGCGCGGAGACCGGCTGGTAAGGCCGATCCGCCCCGATATGAAAGTTGATGATGAAGCCGTCGGACATATAGCAGGGGAACTTGACGCGCTCCTCGCCGCCCGCCAGGTCGCACGCGGCGGCCCAGGCTTTGGGCGCGAACTCGTGCATCGGCTTGAAGTTGGAGTTGGGCATGTGGATGCGGGCCTGCGTCCAGGTGGTCGGATCGTTCGGATCGAGGCCCAGGCGCTCCCAGGCGTGCGCGACCCACGCTTCCGCCGCTTCGCGCGGAAAGCAGTCGTGCAGGACGATATGCCCGCGCTCTACAAACTGCCGGGCCTGCTCTTCGGTAATCACACGATAGTTCCGGGTCATGGCGTGCCTCACAGGATGTCTTAGCGATGCGGGAAGCTCGGTCAGGAAAACCGGTTCACCTGAGTGTCTATTCGTCGGGAAAAGCCGCAAAGCCTGCCTGGAGAGCAGAACTTGTGGCGTTGATTTTCAGGAGAGAAAGCATGAAGAAGAGCGTGGTCACGGGCGTGCGCAAGGCGGAACTCGTCGAGGTTCCCGATCCGCAGCCAAAGGGCGATTGGGTCGTGGTGCGGGTGGACGTTGCGCCGATGTGTACGGAGTACAAGCAGTTCTTGTCGGGCTATGAGGGCGGCATGATGGGGCATGAGGCCGCCGGGGAGGTCGTCGCGGTGGCGCAGCCGGGCCGTGTCCAGGTCGGGGATCGCGTGGTGGCGATGCCGCTGGCCGGATGCGGCTGCTGCACGCTCTGTGTCAGCGGCGACTATATCCACTGCGAACACGCCCCGAACTATGCCGCCACGCACGGCACGACGGCGGGCAGCGACACGATGAGCCAGTATATTCTCAAGCAGGACTGGCTGCTGCCTAAAATTCCCGACGGCGTCTCCACCGAACACGCTTCGCTGGCCTGCTGCGCGCTCGGCCCCTCGTTCGGCGCGTTCGACCTGATGGGCCTGGACGCCTTCGACACCGTGCTGATCACGGGAGCCGGGCCGGTCGGTCTCGGCGCGGTCGTCAACGCGGCCTTTCGTGGGGCGCGTGTGTTCGTCGTGGAGGGCTATCCCTACCGCGCGGCGCGGGCGAAGGAACTCGGTGCGGAGGTCGTCCTCGATCCGAGGCAGGCGGACATCGTCGCGCAGGTCAAGGATCTAACAGAGGGGCGCGGCGTGGATAAGGCGCTGGACTGCTCCGGCGTGCCGCAGGCGCAGCGGCTCTGCATAGACGCGACCCGGCGCAAAGGCAGCGTCGCCTTCGTCGGCGAGTGCCAGGACGACCTGAGCATCAAGGTCAGCCCGGACATGATCCGCAAGGGCTTGAAACTCATCGGCTCCTGGCACTACAATCTGGCGCTGTTCCCCAGGCTGATGCAGGTGATTCAGAACTCGCCCGTCATCGAGAGGCTCGTCAGCCATGAGATACCGATGAGCCGGATTCAGGAGGCGATGGAACTGTCCGCCTCGCACGAGTGCGCCAAAATCCTGCTCAAGCCCTGGCAGTGAGACGCCGCGCGCCCGGCAGTCGCGCCTTCAGGCCGCGCGCAGGTTCCTGCGCGCGGCCCGATTCTGGGGCCGGGATTTCCTCCCGCCATTGCGCATCGGGTAGAATAGAGACAGTACCCCCCATCTTTTCTGCCGGGCTGCCGGACGGCAGCCCGCAACGAGGCGACAGCGATGAACGCGACACGACCCGATCTTCATCCGACGCTGCACAGAGTCTATGCGGCTTTTG
>DASRGL010000441.1:0-2849 GCA_035651115.1 Chthonomonadaceae bacterium | reverse complement strand
TCTCCGCGTGCGGCGGGCAGTGATGCGGGGAAAAGTGGGTCGCGATGAGGCGTCCGCCGGACGTCAGCAAACCCTCGTCGCGAAACCACTGCGCCTCCTCCAAGACGCGCTGGAAATTGCGGTGGTTGCCGCCCTCGCCGTAACCATACGTGCTTTCCAGAATCACGGCGTCGAAGCGGAAGGCGCGCAGGGCTTCTCGCGTCTCCGGCAGGAAGGTGTCGCCGTCCAGCCCATACAGCACGGTGGCGGAGTCGTCTCGCAGGACATAGTGAAGCGCCTGCTCCCGGCCTACATCGTGGTTCGCGTGCAGCGCCGTGACCTTCAGGCCGCTCGTCTGGAAGACCTTCCCGACGGCGACGCGGTGAAATGTGATCTCGCAGGGAGCCAGATCGTCGCCGAGTTCCCGCCGCAGGATGGCTTCGACCTCCGCATTGCCATAGATGCGCAGAAGCGGGAGGACCGTGAAGCGCGGCCCGCCGATGTGCGTGGGTGGGTTCTCCGAGAGATTGGCAGGCCGTCGCCGCCAGCGCAGCAG
This sequence comes from Chthonomonadaceae bacterium, assembly GCA_035651115.1. Taxonomy (GTDB): domain Bacteria; phylum Armatimonadota; class Chthonomonadetes; order Chthonomonadales; family Chthonomonadaceae; genus DASRGL01. The sequence continues at coordinate 2,314 of DASRGL010000441.1, read as the reverse complement.
ATAGGGGAACCAGTGGTCGCCGTGCGAGTGCGTCATCAACAGGGATTCCAGCGTGGTCAGGTCTACATTGTGCCGGTAGCACTGGTCGGCGATCTCGGAAGGGAAATCTATCAAGACGGTGGGAGACGCCTGCTGTCCGGGCGCGACCGCCAGCGCCGCGCTCTGGCGGCGATCCTGCGCCGTGCCTTCGCGCGCCGTCCGACAGTTCCGGCAGCGACACCAGAGGCCGGGATAGAGTTCCCCGGCAGACGTTCCCAAAAATCGCAACAGCATAATCTTGCATCCCTCCAATAGCGAAGCAAACGACAGCGTTCACACGCTCCAGTGTTCCAGGCAGCACATCCCCCATAGGACTTCCGAACCGGTTTGTCTTTCAGGGGTAGAGTCTCCTTGATATGGCTCCATCCCCATTGTCGTGGCAGTGCAGCGACAATCGCCCCATCTTTGTGGCAGCCTCCATCGCGCAGGAATCGCCCTCCTCGACAAACAGAGCCTTGAACTGGGCGGCTACCGCTTCCCAGTTTGCGCTGGATTCCAGCAGTTCGGCGGGTAATGAATTCCACCTCTGTTGGGCGCTTTCGGCATTGATAGTCTCCATCCCGGTTCTTTCCTGATACCTGCTTATAATGGCGCGAACTGCACGGCCAGCTTCTCGGCCCATTGCCGGTTGGCTTCGCGCGTGCGGCCCGCGTTGTGCGGCGTATGCACCACGTTGTGCCGCCCAAGCAGCGGGTCGTCCAGAGGCAGCGGCTCCACGTCCCAGACATCGGCTGCCAGGCTCAGTTCGTCCGCCAGCACCCGCTTGCGCAGGGTCGGCATGTCGCAGATGCCAGCGCGCGTCACCAGAACCACCAGACACCCCTTCGGCAGGGCCAGCAGATGCTCCGCCGTCACCAGGCCGCGCGTCTGCTCGGTCAGCGGAACCATCGGCACGAATATCTCCGCGTCTTTGACCAACTGTTCCAGATGCCACTCTTTGCGCGCCCCGCTGCGATGAAAGCACGGCTCGCTGGCGAAGGGATCCCAGGCGGCCACGTCCGCGCCGAGCATGTGGACGAAGCCGGCATAGCGGCTGGCGATGTTCCCGGCCCCGACGATGCGGACGCGCTTGCCCTCGATGGTTCCATTGGCAAAGTTCGGATCGTCGCCGAACTGCTGGCCGCGCGCGCCGGGCTGTCCCCGGTTTTCGGGCGGGCTGTAGTTCCAGGGTTCCTGGCTGGTGAGGATCGCATGGTGCAGTTGCGGGATGCGGCGCAGGCCGCACAGGGTCAGCGCCAGTCCGAACTCCGCAACCGACTGGCCCCAGAAGCCCTCCGTCGGCTGCGTATAGAGGCGGACGCCCGCCGCCTGAAGCGCCCCGCGCAGTTCTGCTGGTGGGTTCGGCGTAAAGACCGCCTCCCGCAGCCCCGATAACTTCTGCACACAGCCTGGCGTCACCGGAACGCTGAGGCAGACCAGCCGCGTGATGGTTTCGGGATGGGAGAGGACCTCGCCGACAGGTCGGCGGTCTTCGTAGGGCAACCGGACGAACTCCACCTCGCCCTGCGCCTGCCAGAGCGCATGAAAATGGTCGGCGGCGAACGGCCAGACGCCATCGAAATCGGGATGAACGACGATCACGCTGCGCATCAGGCCCTCCCTCCGGCAAAGGCGTTCCAACTGGCTTCGATCCGTTCCACGTCGGCAGGCCGACAGAAGGCGTAGACCCGATGCCGGAACCGGGCCGTCTCTCCCTTTGCCAGCTTCCATGCGCCCGCGATGCATCGGCTCGGCCCGATTCCCAACTGACCGTCCACGCGCCAGGGAACCGGGTATTCGGGATTCTCCGGGTGATCCATGATAGCGATACCCGCCGGGACAGAGCGTCCTTCGAGGAGCATCTGCACGGCGACCCAGCGCGCCCGCTGCCCTTCCGCCTCGCCGTTCTTCTGCCCTTCGCTGTTGAGGGCGAGGCCGCCGCGTTCCTCCCGGTAAGGCATCCGCAGGAACAGCCCGCCGTAGGGATACTGTCCGAACGTCAGCGCGTCCTCGGCGCGCAGTTGCCAGTCGAGGTCGAGCGTGTAGGTGTCGCCCGCGTCCTGGAACGTCCAGCCCTGCGTCTCCGTCAGCAGCAATGCGCCGCCGGGAGTGCGCCAGGCCGTTTTCACCTGCCAGCTGACGCGGTCGCCTTTCTTCTGCGGCGGCGGGATCGGCTCCGGGTGAAACGTGCCGTCCTCCTTATCCTCTTTCCAGAATCCGACGCCGTTGACGTCGTTCAGCCCGACGTACAGGCCGTGCTGCCAGGGATGATGCGCCGGGGCATCTTCTGTGAGGA
>DASRGL010000440.1:0-13615 GCA_035651115.1 Chthonomonadaceae bacterium | reverse complement strand
GCGTGAAGCGATGGACGGCGCATGTGGATGGCGCGGCGCGGGGCAATCCCGGCCCGGCGGGTATCGGCATCGTGATCGAGGACGGCGAGGGCAACACGGTGAAGGAGATCGGGGAGCCGCTCGGTCGCACCACCAACAATGTCGCCGAGTATACAGCTCTGATCCGCGCTCTGGAAGAGGCCCGCGCGCTCGGCTGCGATGCGCTGGACATCTACACCGACAGCGAACTGATGGCGCATCAACTGAGCGGACACTACGCGGTGAAAGCGCCGCATCTGCGGCCCCTCTTCGACCGGGCGCGCTGCCTGTTGCGGCAGTTCGCCAGCGCCTCGATCTCCCATGTCCGCCGGGAACGCAACCGCCGCGCCGACGCCCTCTCCAATATCGGGGCCGATCAGGTGAAGGGGTAGGATTTTTGCATCGTCTGAACTGTGATTCGTCGGATTATGGGAAGGACTATGATTGAGTCTGGCTTAATCACAGTCTATCCTGTAATCCCATAAATCACAGTTCAGACGATGCCTCCGTGACGGCAATAACCGCCCAATCCCTCTGGAGAAAGGTAGAATGGAACTGACTGCACAGCAGGTGCGCTTCTTTCAGACGTTCGGCTATCTGGCATTTCCCGGCCTGTTCTCCGCCGAGGAGATCGCCTGGATCACGGAGGAGTTCGAGTACGCCATCCAGACGTTCGGGGGCGGCCAGGCGCATGATGGCACGCGGCGCACCATGATGGGAGCGCCCATCGAGCGCACGCCCAAACTCTGCACTCTGCTGGACGACCCGCGCGTGCGCGGCGTGATCGGCGGCATCTTGGGCGAGGACTTCAACTACGCCAGCGGCGACGGCAACTACTACACGGGCGACACGGGCTGGCATCCCGATGGGAACTGGGGCCAGCTGTTCGCCTGCAAGGTCGCCTTCTATCTCGATCCGTTGACCCGCGACACCGGCTGCCTGCGCGTCATTCCCGGCAGCCATCGGCCCGATCACTATATCCGCACGGAGAAGATAGACCCCAACAAGTCCGAGGAACTGTTCGGCGTCGCGCCGCGCCATTTTCCCGGCAATGTCGCGTTGGAGACGACGCCCGGCGACCTGGTCCTCTTCAACCACGACCTCTACCATGCCGCCTTTGGCGGCGGAACGCGCCGCCGTATGTTCACCATGAACTGCACCCGGCACTGCACCAGCGCGCCCGATCTGGAGACGCTGCACAAGTACCTGAGCATCCATTCTCCCGGCGGATATAAAGTGAACACCGGAGCGGGAATGTTCCTGCCTCTGATGCTGGACACGGCGGATGCGGGCCGATGGCGGCATCTGTGCCAGTGCGCGGAAGTCCATGACGAGCTATTCCCGGAATACGCGCGCCTCTGAGAGCATTTCGCTTCGCCTCCTGGAACGACGCGGGCTTGAGGAACACGATCATGGATAGAGCCGAGATGCTGATACAGGAGGCGATAGACGGCGGAACGCTGATCGCGCTGGCGCTCAGCGAACCGCGCCAACGCGAGCCGGACGGCTGCCGGAAGGTCATCGTCAGGCCGGTGCAGGTCAAAGGCGAGCGGCGGTATCAGTTCGAGCGCCAGCAGGAGCGTAAGGCGTTCCATCGCAACCTGACGCCGGAAGAGGCGAAGCGCGAAATCCTGGCCCTGCTGCGCGAGACGTTCCGGCAGGGCCATCTCTATACGCCGGACGCCGACATTCAGCTTCGCGCCGACAGATCGGGCCGCCTCCATGTCCAGACACGCCCGCCCTCCAAAACCGCTCCGATGGAACTGCGCCACGACCGGCAGAAGCCCTACCTCCTCCCGGAAGGCCGGCCGGTAGATTTTCTCGTCCGCCTGGGCGTCATGACCAAAGAGGGCCGCGTCATCGCCGCCCGCTACGATAAGTTCCGCCAGATCAACCGCTTCCTGGAGATGGTCGCCGACGTGGTGGAGCCTCTCGATCCGCACAAGCCGCTCCGCGTGGTGGATTTCGGCTGCGGCAAATCCTACCTTACCTTCGCCCTCTACCACTACCTCCACACCGTCAAGGCGTTCGACGTGCAGATCGTCGGGCTGGACTTGAAGGCGGACGTGGTCGCGCACTGCGAGGCCCTCGCCCGCGACCTGGATTATACCGGCCTCTCCTTCACGGTCGGCGACATCGCCCATTACGAGGGCTTCACGCAGGTAGAGATGGTCGTCTCGCTGCACGCCTGCGACACGGCCACCGACGACGCGCTGGCAAAGGCCGTGCAGTGGGGCGCGCAGGTCATTCTCTCCGTCCCCTGCTGTCAGCACGAGCTGTTCCGCCAGATTCGCAACGAGACGATGCAGCCGCTCCTCAAGCACGGCCTGTTCAAAGAGCGCCTCTCTGCGCTGGTCACCGACAGCCTGCGGGCGCTGCGGCTCGAACTGGCGGGCTACTCCGTGCAGGTTCTGGAGTTCATCGCGCTGGAGCATACGCCCAAGAACCTGCTGCTGCGCGCCGTCCGGCAGGGTCAACCGGCCCACCCGGAAACGCTGCTGGCAGAGTATCGCGCCTTCCGGGACTTCTGGCACGTCCGCCCCGCGATAGATACGGCCCTGGGCGACCTGGGAACCCTTGACGAGGGCGGCACGTCATCTTCCCGTCCCGTGCGTTCCACCCCTCCTGCCGAGGGACAATCGTTGAACCGAAGCGAGGTATAGAAACGTATAGTAATAGAGACGAGGGACAGGCTTACAGGAAGGACGAGAGGATGATTCGCCCGGTAGTCGAACGGAATCACAAGACCGCGCCGCCCGCCGAGGAGTTCGGCCAGGTGGTGCAGCGCGGGCCGCGCCAGAAGCGCAACGGCAACGGACGGCGCAAAACAAAGCGCGTGAGCGATACGCTGTCGCCGCGGCGCGTGGCGGCAGGCGAGTCGGCGGAGATAGACACGGCTCAGGTAGACCGTCTGTTGCAGGACTATCTGGCCGATGGCGAAGAGGCCGCCCAGATGGTCGAAGAGCCGGACGCGGGCCTGCTGCCGCCTGCCGAACACCATCGGCGCATACGCGCGGAACGCCGCAGCGCACTGGCGCTGCCGCTGGAAGAGCGCACGTCCGCCCCGATGCCGACCGGCAAGGGCGCGCTGCTGGCCCCCTGCCAGGAGTTGATCTTAGCGAAGCGCATCGAAAAGGGCGACCGCGCGGCGAAAGATGCCCTCGTCAACGCCAATCTGCGCCTGGTCACGTCTATCGCGCAGCGTTACCAGGGGCGCGGCCTGCCGATGGAAGACCTGATGCAGGAAGGTATTCTCGGCCTCATCCATGCTGCCGAAAAGTTCAACTGGCGCAAGGGATTTCGGTTCAGCACCTACGCGACCTACTGGATACGCCAGACCATCATGCGCGCCATCGCCAACTCCGGGCGCAATATCCGCCTGCCCGCCTACGTCGTAGACACTATCGGGCGGCTGGCGCGCATCCGGGCCGAGTTGGAGGAGTCGCTGGGGCGTCAGCCGAGTCGCGCGGAACTGGCGCAGGCCGCCGGAATGCGGGAGGAGCAGTTGGCGTCGCTGTTGCAGAGCGTCGTGGAGCCGGTCTCGCTGGATACGCCGGTAGGCGCGGCGGGCGAGCGCAATATAGGGGATTTCATCCCGGCGGAGGAGAGCCAGGGGCCGTTCGCGCGCGTCTTCCGCCATGCCGTGCAGGAAGAGGTGGCCCGCGCCCTCAAGAGCCTGACGCCGCGCGAGCAGGATGTTCTACGGCTCCGGTTCGGGCTGGAGGGCTATGAGCCGCACACGCTGGAAGAGGTCGGCAAGGCGCTGCATATCACACGCGAGCGCGCCCGCCAGTTGGAGGGACAAGCCCTGGAAAAGCTGCGCGGCAATCGGGCCGGGGAGCGCCTGCGCGAAACGGTGGAAGCCGTATAGCCTCTCGGCTTCCTGCCACAACTCCTAACCTCGGCGCTACAGTACTCCCGATTTGCCCCGCACGTCAAAAATTCTGCGGTGCGCAGAGCAGGTTTCGGCTCAAAGCGCAAAGAATCACAACCCCATCGCATGTGAACGTCGCAATGAGGACAGAAGCCGGGAACGCCTGTACCCTTGACAGACCCGCAAAACGGTGCTATGCTAGGATGACCTCTCTAGAGAGGCTGTGGAGCGTATGGAAGAGAACAGAGCTATGTCATTGGCCCCTGCCACCCCCAAGCATCGCGAAGTAGAACGCCAGTTGCGCAGCGAGATACTGGCCGGTGTCTGGTCTGTGGGAGAACGCATTCCCGCCGAACCGGCGCTTGCCAGACGCTTCGGCGTCGCCTATATGACGGTGCGGCAGGCCGTCTCCAGCCTGGTGACCGAAGGGCTGCTTCAGCGCGTCAACGGCAAGGGAACCTTTGTCCTGCCGCAGAGAACCCCGGATATCAGCGCGGGAACCTCGGCCCCGCTGGCGCTGCTGGTTCCCGGCCTCTGGCAGCGTTACGATCCCCTCTATTTCCCGGACGTGCGGTCGGGCTTTGAGGAAGGGATGCGGCAGGCGGAACAGCCGTTCACCCTTCTCGATAGCGCCGACGCGATCACTGCCGATACCATCGTCGCTTGCCTGTTGGCCGATAAGGAGGATGTCCGCCTGATCGAGCGCCTGAAAGATCGCGGCTGCCGCGTGATCGCCATCAATCGCTATGCAGGTCGCCGTGTGATTCCCTCGATAGCCATAGACAATGCGGGCGGAACGGCCCTGGCCGTAGAGCATCTTGTCAGTCTGGGACATGCGCGCATCGGCTTTCTCTCCGGGTGGCCGGGCAATGTGGACGGAGCCGAGCGCAAGCGTGGCTTTGTGACGGCCATGCGCGCGCACCGGCTGCCTGCCGATCTGGAAGCCGGGCGTGGCTTCCGGGAAGAGCGAGGATATCAGGGAGCCGTCGAACTGCTGGCCCGGCCTGACCGTCCGACAGCGCTGGTCGCTGCCAGCGATCTCGCGGCCATCGGAGCGATCAAAGCGGCGCAGGATTCGGGGCTGAGCGTGCCGGGCGATCTGTCGGTCGTCGGCTTCGGCGACTTTTCCGTGGCTGCCTACTGGCCTGTCGGTCTGACGACCATCTACCAGCCCCGGCGGGAACTCGGAGTAGCGGCGGCTCACGCGCTGGTGACTCTGCGGCACGGGGAGACCGTCAGGAACCGACTGCTGCCGATGCACTTGATCGAACGCGGGACGACCGGGCCGCCATGTTAGAACAACATGGCGGCCCGGTCGCCTGTGCGAGAGAGGCAAAAGGGCTACTGGCGGTACTCTTTGTGCGCCAGAAGCTGCTGTATCAGCCCCTGACGGTTGAATTCGGCGGTCTCCGCATCCGCCCAATCGCTGTTGTACCACATGGTCCAGGGGGTATGCGCGTTGAGCGTGGCGACCGGCTTCATGGATTTAACATGCCCATCGAAGAAAGCGTAGTTGCTCTGGCCGGTATGAGTCTGCATCACGCCCAGATCGGAATCGGGAGTCGGGTCCGGCTCCGAGGAGTAGAGAAAGGAAGAGAAGGGACTCTCGATCTGCGGATAGAGATCGGGATACTGATAGCGGCATTCGGCGAGCTGGATCACTTCCGCCGGTTCCGTGATCGAGGCTTCCGCATACTTGTCGCCGTACAGCCCGGCGGAGTTCATCGCATAGGAGCGCCAGACTGGTTCCTCGACTTCGACGCCGGCGTTGTAGAAAGGGTTGGAGGGGCATCGGGTAATATCTTTGCTCTTGATATAAGGCTGGACCGCCATGCGCCAAGTATGCGTTTCCGGCCAGACCGCGCCGTCCCAGAAATAGGGCGCGTAGCGTGCCAGCGAAAAGTTCTCGTCATAGTCCTGGCTGTACATGTGCATGGCAAGCGCGATCTGCTTCATGTTGGACAGACAGCTTGCCTGCCGCGCTTTCTCTCGCGCCTGCGCAAAAACCGGGAACAAAATGGCTGCCAGAATCGCGATAATGGCGATAACGACGAGCAGTTCGATCAGGGTAAATCCACGAACGGCTCTGGGTGCATGATGCGAGTGCATGGTTCTGCTCCTATCTCTGCTTTTCGTAGGTTTTCTTCAGGTAGGTCGCTCCGTTGCCAAAACTGATGTTATTGAGTTTGGTCTGGTCTGCCGGAGAGAGTTTGTCGAAATCGCCCTGGGTCTCACGCGCCAGCTTTGCGACCCACGCTTTCTGATCCTGAACGGTGAAGGTTTTGGGCGGGGTGAACGGCCCGAAGGTGCGATAGGCCATCCAGCCGAGAAAGACGACCAGTGCCAGCGCCGCCGCGAGGATCACTCGCGGCGGCACCGCTTGGGAATCCGAAGAGGGCGCGGCACGGCCCCTCTGTCCACTCATAGTCCTCATCTCCTTGCGATACGTTTTGCGCGAACGCGCGCTCTGCATTGGATACAGCCTCTCTAGAGAGGATGTATCCATAGTAACACATCTTTCGGCGCTCTGTCAAGGCCGCATGGGAAAAACCTGGCGCTTTGCCAAACAGAGATTGGCGCGCGGCCTTGAAAGGCCGGTCTGACGCTGCCAAGCCTGCCTGCGCAGGCTCCTCCTTGAGTCCGTACAGGTGAACTTCGCATTCCCAGACCGGGGTTCCAAGACCGTGTCCCAGGAGGACCGAATTTCTATCGCCGGATAGTACCCTGCCCGGCTGTCGTGAACTTTCCTGCTCACAAATTCGTCTGTAAAAGGGAAGGAATTCCCAGAATGAACGCCGAAAAAAATCGTGCAAAAAACCGGGCGGAGGCGTGTCACGGAATCGGAACGCAGTCGTTAGGTAGCTCATTGGTAGATTTTGCGCTCCGATCTCTGTGCGTAGGAGGCTGCCCATGGTAACAAAAGACTTCGTCCGGCACGCCGAACTCGCGTCCTCCGACCCCCGCAGCGTAACGGGCGATGTCGAGTTGGTGCAGGCTGCGGAAACCATCCTGCGGCGCTACGGCCCGCGCGCGATTACCATTCTGACCAACCCTCGGGTTCTTGAAGATGGGCGACGCCTCCCGGCCCGGCTGAGCGCGAACGACTGCTATGTTGCCATGGCGGACGCCTGCCGTAAGATGGCCCGCGTGTCGCTGCGGAAGTATCGGGCGGACGCGGAGTTGCAGGCGCTCGGGTTTGCCGCCGCGCTCGATACGCTCTTCCCGGACCCGCCCGCCTACCTGACGCGCTGCCTGCGCTCCGTCGTCAGCGACGCCGAGCGCGCGGCCCGGCGCGATGTGCCGACCATCTCGATGGATCAGCCGCTCTCCGGCGCGGAGGAGGGCCACGCGCTCTGCCTGCGCGACACCCTTCCGGCAACCGACGCGGAGACTCAGCCGGAAGAGGCGCTGATCGCGCAGGAGGATCGCATCCGGTTCCGCAGGGCGCTGGCGGGCGCGCTGCAGGCGATTCCGAAGAACTATCTGGAAGCCCTGCACCGCGACATCGCGCGGGAGCGGGAGCGCCAGAACGGCAGCAAACTCGCCCCGGAATCGGATAAGGAGCGGCAGACCGTCTGCCGCGCCCGCGCCGCCCTCTCGCAGATACTGCGGCGGGAATGTGGGCTGGACAATCCATTCGTGCGCTTGCTGGCACAACAGAGGAGCAGTCGCGTGCGCCAGAAGTCGTCCCCCTCGCCAAACTGGACCCGCGAACGCCAGGACGATCTGTTCCGGCGTCTGCTCAATGCGCCCTGGTCGGAACGCGCCGCCGTCTCCGAACACCCGGAGGACAACGTCGAGGAGGCCATCGTCAACGAGGTGAGCAGCGCCAAAAACGTCGCGCCGCCCTCGCCGGAGATGCGCCAGGCGATGCGCGTCATGGATGCCTACGTTCTCGGCGACAACCCGACTGCCGAGACGACGGAAGCCCAGGCGCTCTATAAGCAGGCGCAGCAGGCCCGCTACGCGGGCAGGCTGGACGAGGCGATCCGCCTCTATCGCGCGGCCTACGAGCTGGAGCCGGACTTCTTCGCGGCCTATAACGAGGTCGGCGTGCTGCTGATCCAGCAGGGCAACCTGCGCGACGCGCTGAAGGTCTTCCTGGCGATCATCGAGAATCCGCGCTCCGGCGATCACAAATATATCGCGGCCACGAACGCCGCCGACATCTATCTGACCTGGTTCGACGCCGGGCGCAATAAAGAACGCAACATCGAGCGGGCGACGCACTTTGCGCGCCTCGCGATGGAAAAACCGACCCCCATGCGCGCCTGCAACCTGCTGCTGGCCTTCGTCAAAGACCGCTACTATGTGGAGGCGCAGCGGGTCATGGACACGGTAATGCGGGCCAATCTGCCGCAGTGTCCCGCCGAAAAGTTCTTGCAGACGCTCTTCCAGATACGAGACGCCGATCTCGTGACCTGGTGGAACTGGCTGGACGGCGAGCTGGGAAAGGACACCGATCAATGAAACGCAACCATCTCCCTGTTGACTATATTCGGAGCATCATGCTCGGCCTTTCGCTGCTGGCCCTACTCGGCGGCGGGCTGGCTTTCCGCCCGGCGACACCGCCGGACGCGCGCCAGTCGCAGGCGCTCTCGGCTCCGGCCACGCTCCTCGCCGACGACAAGGGCGGCAAGACCAGCGGCGTGGAGACGCACGGCCTGCGCCCCGGTGCGCCGGGCGTTGCCGCCGATATGCCGGTGACCATCATCGCGGACGGCGTGGAGACGCACGGCAAGAACGATCCGCCTCCGAGCGGCGGCAAGGGCCGCGCCGTCGTATAGCCGCACCGTTTCAACCGCGTTTCCATCCGAGAGGGAGCAGGGAACCAGGCGCAGTGTGCCTGGTTCCCTGCTCCCTAAACCCTGTTTGGCCCGACAGCGTTCGTAAGGAGAACTCCCGATGACCACGCCTGCCGCTCCCAACGGCTCCTTCCGCCTCCACTACCGCATCCGCAACGGCTCCAAAAACAACCCCGAACTCGATGTCGAAGTCCAGGCCACCCGCGAGGAGATCACCGCCTTCACAGAGCAGGGCTATCTGGTACGGGAGCGGCTGTTTACGGCGGAGCAGGTGGAGCGGCTGCGCGCCGCGCTGGACGAGGTCGCGGCGCGGGAACTGGGCGAGATCGAGATCAGCCGGTCGCGGCGCTTCGGCGGGCTGTTCCTGCGCCATCTGATGGACAAGCATCCGGCCTTCCTGGAACTGTTCCGCTTCGCGCCGACGCTCTCCGTCGCGCGGGCCATGCTGGGGCCGCAGGTGCAGGTACGGCCTCTGACCGGGCGCATCTCCTACCCCGACCAGCCCAACCAGGAGACGCACTGGCACTTTCATCAGCGCATCATTCCCAGTCCCATGCCGCCGTTCCTCTGCCGTCCGCATGTCATAGACTGCCTGATCTATCTGGACGAACTCAACGACGCCAACGGGCCGCTCTGTGTCGTGCCGGGTTCGCATCATCGCATCTATGAGGAGTTGCCGGACGAGAACTGGGACGATCTGCCGGGGCAGGTCACGCTGCGGCTTCCGGCGGGAAGCTGCGTGATGATCCACGGCAGCCTGTGGCATCGCGCCCTGCCGACCACGCCGCAGGGAACCGTGCGCCGCCTGCTGATCCTGCCCTATGCGGCCTCCTGGCTCAAGCTGCCCTCCTACGGCGTCCGCCCGAAAGACGGCCTGATGGCCGCGCTCTATCAGGATGCCGATGCGGAGACGCTCGAACTGCTGGGCGAGCCGGAGGGACTGTATTGAGAGACCTAACCCCCCGTCCCCCTTCCCTGGCCGCTCGTTCCTCGCTAGGGAAGGGGGTGTCGGCAGTTTTCGCCCTTGTATCCGGGCCTTCGGTCCTACTATCGGGAAGGGCAGACTTCAAGAGAACGCACACGCTCTGGTCACCCCCTTCCCTGCGAAGCGGATTAGGGAAGGGGGCCGGGGGGTTAGGTCTCCTCCTTCTCCTTCTGCTGTCTCTCCCTGCCCTCGCGCAGGACAGGCCGCCGCTAGATCGCGCGGTATGGGCGACGCGCCTCAGCCGTATGGACGCGGCCACACCGGAAAACCAGCTCCTGCTCTCCGAACTCGTGGAGAGCGACCAGACGGATGCCGCCTTCGAGATTTTGCGCGACAACTGGAAGCGTATCACAGACGAAAACGGCGTCAAAGAGATGATATTGGACGCTTTTACCGCCGCTGCCCACCCGCGCGTCCTCGACATCCTCCACCTCGGCGCGACCGATCCTGCGCTTCCTGTCCAGAACGTGGCCCTCTATAGGGTGCAGCTGTACGCTTTCCAGAACTTCACCGAAGACTACAGCGCCTATCTGGAATGGCGCAAGCAGTTCGCCGGGAAGCCGATCCCAGAAGTGCTGCGGGAGAACTGCCGCGCCTATATCGCCCGGTTCGACAAGGCGGAGGAGGTCGAGCGCCAGACGCTGGCGCAGCAGTTCACGATCATCTATTTTGCGCCTACGGTAAAGCTGTCCCGGGCGCGCAGGCAGGCCGCGCTCGATGTGGGCATTCTGGATATGCTGGCAAAGCACATCACGCCGACAGACGCCTCGCCGAGTGCGCTGGAACTGGTGAGCGCGCTGGACCCGGATGAGGACTTTCTGCGCCGCGTCATCGCGCCTCTGCTCGATAAGAACGTGCCGAATGCCACCCGATTCGCCGCCATGAATGTCTTCAGACGCCCCGGAAATCGGTGGGCCTGCGACCGGCTGCTGGAGATGCTGAAGGAGGAGTATCCGGGACCTGCCAGCGGGGCGCTGCTCAACGCGCTGAGACTGATAAGCGATCCACACGCTCTCCCGACGCTCATCGGGATGCTGGAAGCCGATGACACGCCGGATGGAATGCAGCTTCTGGGCGGCACGTTAGGGCAGATGGTGGCTATAGGCAACGGAGCCAGTCATAATGGAGCCTGGTGGCGCAACTGGTGGGAGAAGAACAAGCTGCGGTTCCCGGAAGACGTGCGCGCCCTGACCATTCCAAAGCTGAAGCTGAAACTGAAAGCTGTGGCAGTCGGTGCCGGAGCGGTAACGGCGATCCAGGTGGAGTCACGCCGCATCGCGAACGACCCGCAGCGCACCTACTGGCTCCTCCGTCCTCAGAAAGCTTCCGCGCGCGGCGTCCCACCCGATGGCCGGGCCGTTCCCGATTCGGCTCCCGGCCTGCTGGTCGTGCTGGCCGGAGGCGACGGCAACGGGGCCAATGCGGTCGCGTTCTGGCAGGAGGTGGCGCAGAAGGCGCTGAAAGGCAACTACCTGGTGGCGCTGCCGGTCGCGCCAAAGTGGGGGGCGAATCCGCCGATCGTCTGGGTCACGCGGGGCAGCCGCAAACAGGTCAAGGAGGCCCGGTTCACGACGGAGAGTTTCGTGGCCGACATCGTCAAGGATGTCGCCGCGACGCAGGCCGTTGCGCCCGACCGGGTCTATCTGCATGGGGCCGCCGACAGCGGCCCGGCGGCCTACGCCTGCTCGCTGGAAGAGACAACGCCGTTTCACGGCTTCTATATTCTGGCCTCGGCGTTCAAGTCGGCACAACTACCGTCTCTAGCTCATGCAAAGGGCCGCCGATATTTGATACAGCACAGCAAAGAGGACAAGGTCAGCCCCTTCTGGATGGCGGCCGCGGCGCAGAAACTTTTGAGTCAGCAGGGGGCCGTCGTCCGGCTGCTTCCCTATCGCGGCAATCACGGCTACGACTTTGCCGAGGACATCTTCGCCCAGATGGGCGCCGCGATAGCCTGGCTGGAAGGAACGAAGCCCGCAGGAATCGGCCTCGGCAGGCAGGAATGAGACAGGCGTTGTCGAAGTAAGGAAGCGTTCCAGGCGAAGAGGACGTTCGTGCAACATGCGGTAGGAGACAGGGATGCAATTTGAAGTCGGCCAGAAAGATAATGTAGAGCTACTCGACTCAGGCGTGCTGATCATCACGGAAGCGGAAGCGCAGGAGATGTGCGACGATCCGCGCTGCAACCAGGCGATTCTCAATCAGGCGCTTCTGCGCAGCCATCTTGCTGAAGGCTGGGAAGTGCGCGGCGGGCCGCAGACTCTGCGCGCCGCCGGCCTGGAAGAGTGGGCAGACAAAGCGGAGCGCGCCATCGCGGAGGCGAAAGCGAAGAAGCCGGAGGAGCCGAAGCCGATGCCAGAGGCCGCCGGAGACTTGCAGGCCGCCACGCAGGTCTATTCCGACCATATCGCCGCGCTGCGGGCGGCGCAGGCGCAGCGCGGGAGTATCTCCGAGCCGCCGATGCCTTCCGAACCGATGCCGCGCGGGGCGCTGATCGAGGCGCTGCAGCCGGTGGCGCAGTTCGGCGAAACGCTGCGGCAGGCAGGCGTGGTGAAATGGGCCGGCCCCCGTTCCGACATCGGATGGCCCAACTGCGCTTTCGAGTCGTTCGGCAGAGGCGTGGACTATATCGGCTATCCGGTCGTGCATGTCTACTGCGTGCGCGCCCGGGATCGCGGCCCGAAGCGACGCCCCTCCTGGGAGATTCGGGTCTGGTCGGACGCGCTCAACAAGCGGAGCCGCCGCTTCACCGACCGGGACGGTTACGACAAGCTCTTCCGCTTCCTCACCGACTGCCTGGCGAAAATGTGAGACACCGGCCCCTCTCTGAATACAAAGCGCGAAGTTCTGCGTATACCAGAGCAGAATGCAGTTCATCCGCAGTAGACTGAGGAGCCGCCATGTCGCGAACGTTTCCGAGGCTGTGGCAGTACCTATGCGGTGTTCTGTTGTTGTTCTGTATCGGCGGTGGAGAACCGCCTTCTGATGAGGCACCGAGCGCAGAGGCGCTTCCGCCCGGCGCGGGCGTTCCCGTCGTGCTGACGGGCGGGTTCGGCGTGCAGTGGGTGGACAGGCCGGACGGCACGCCGGAAAAACCGATCTGCTGGATCACGGGCGTGGACGGCAAGACCACCCGCGTGGAGATGGCCGACGCGCTGGCAAGGCCCTACGGCGGGCCGCTGGAACTGATGGGCAAGCGCGTGATCCTCCGGGGCGCGACCCTCGATCCCGACGGCAGCGCCGTGCGCGTGACCCGCGTGGAGTCCGTTCGACGCGCCCGACCCCCCGCGCCTCGGCCTGCGCCGCTTGCGCTGCTCTCCACCGTTCAGGGAGCCAAGCCCTGGGCCACGCTCCTCGTCCGCTTCTCCGACGCGACCGGCGCGACCCCGCACCCGCCCTCCTGGTACGCGACCCTGATGGACGACGCCTATCCCCATCTGGGCCACTACTGGCGCGAACAGTCCTACAATCAGATCAACCTGGCCGGAAGCCAGGTCTTCGGCTGGTACAACCTGCCGCACCCGAGATCCTATTACGTTGATTCCACCAAATCCTGGGGCTACAACATGGACAGGCTCTGGGCAGACGCGACGGCAGCCGCCTCCGCCGATGTGCAGTTCTCCGACTACTACGGCGTCAATATCCTGATGAACGGCAACTTCGTCGGCGTCAGCACGGGCGGAATCTGGTGGAAGACCGTGCAAGGAAACTATCGCTCCTGGGGCTTCACCTTCGAGCCGCTGATCGCACACAACCCGGGCGCGCTTTCGCACGAGATGGGACACGGGTTCGGGCTGGATCACTCCTCCGGGCCGTATGACGAGACCTACGACTCCCACTGGGACGAGATGAGCGGCGGCTACAACGTTCCCGGCGATCCTACTTACGGCGCGCTTGGCGTCCACACGAACGCCTTTCATAAGGACTGGCTCG
>DASRGL010000439.1:0-6120 GCA_035651115.1 Chthonomonadaceae bacterium | reverse complement strand
TTGCGACCCCGGTCGCTCGTGCCTGGCTGGGGAGGGGGAGCCAAGGCGCAGGCGTGACTGTTTCGCTCCCTTCTCCCTAGCGAGCCTGCGAGCGGTAAAGGGAGAAGGGCCGGGGATGAGGGTGGACGTGGATGTTTCACTCCCCTCTGCCTGTGGAGGAGGGGCTGGGGGAGGGGTAGGAGTCCTATTTGAAACCACTGAAAACAAGCGAGCGAGTCCTGATTGCGATCTGCGCGGTGGTTATCCTCGTCGCCGTCTGGCTGAAGCTGAATCCTTCCGGCCCGGCGGCAGGCGCGCGCGCGCTGCTGCCTCCCGACCAGGCGCGGCAGAAAACAGAGGTCGCCCTGCGCACTATCTCGCGGCTGAGCGACGAGCAGGCCGAGATGGAGCCGCGCCTCGAACAGAAGGTCTATGACCAGCCGCCGGATCAGCTTGTGCCGCGCGTCATTGGCGACCTGCAGCGCATCGCCGAGCGCGCGGGCGTGCATCTGCGCGAGATCAAACCCGCGCGGCCCCGCGAACTGACGACCGCCGCCGTGACGCGCGTGCCGCTGGAAGTGCGCTTCAGCGCGCCGTTCCAGCCCAACGTCATGCGGTTTCTCTACTTTGTCGAAGACCCGGCGGGGAAGATGGCGGTGGACAAACTCGACCTGACCCCGGCGGATAAAGTCTTCAAGACGGTGGATGTCTCGGCTCAGATCATCGTGTTTACACGCGCGGCGGCAGGAACCGCCAGCGCGGAAGGAGGCCCGAAAAATGGCATCGGCAAACTGGACTAAAAGCGGACGGACGCTCCCGATGAACGCCCTGTGGCTGGGCGCGGGCGTCCTGGCAACGCTTTTATTGGGGTTCATTCAGTCCCAAAAACCGACACATCGTCCTGCGCCCGCCGCGACGCGCCAGACGGCAGCGGCGGCTCCCTCTGCCAAAAAAACGCTCTCTGCCGCGACAATGATCGTGGCACAGAACTCCGGCGGCACAGCTGCGCCCACCATCGAACCGGAGACGGGAACGCCGGAGCGCCGTCCGCTCTCCTTCTATACGGGAGAGGTGCGCGGCGATCTGTTCAGCGCGCCGCAACCGCCCACGCCGCCGAAACCCAAGCCCGCGCCCGCGAAGCCTGCGCCTCCGCCCGTGGTCGTGCCGGTCGCGCCTGTCAATCCGTTTGCGGACTGGGCCTACACGGGAACGGTCACGATGGATGATACGAAGATGGCGCTACTGGAGAACACGAAGACGAAAGAGGGGCGGTACGTCAAAGTCGGCGAGGACTTTATCGGGGCGAAGGTCGGCGACATCACCGATCAGATGGTCACGCTGCAATCGGCAGGCAAGCCCTGGCAGCTTGCCAAATCGGACAATATCACCGTGACGCCTCTGGACAAGAGCGCCGCCTTCCTGACGGCGGCTCCCGCCGGTCAGCCCGGTCAACCCGGCCCGCAGCCCGGTCAGCCGGGACAGCCGCAGACCGGAGTCAATGGCAACAACACGTTCATTCTGCCCAACGGCCGCGTGCTGAACGGCAGGCAGTGGCGTCGCCGCAACCGCAATCTGGATAACAACTTCGACCGGGGCAGCCGAGGCGGCGGCTTCGGCGGCGGTTGGGGCGGATTCTGAGCAGGGAACAGGAGGTGAGCGGAGTGAGTGAACGCAGATGGAAGCGCGCGTCGGCACGCCGACGCCGCGCCCTCTATACACAGGCGGGCCTGGTGACCGCGACGGCGGGCCTGGCCTTCTGGATGACTGGCGCGCACGCCCAGGACGGCGCCGCGCCGGAGAAGAACGCGGAGACCAAAGCCGCGCAGGGCGACGCCGGGCAGAACCGGGGCCGGAGGGGACAGCAGGGCGGCGCGACGCTGCGGATCGTTCCCATGCCCCGGAAGGATGCCAACGCGCCCGCCGGAAGGCAGGCCGCGCCGATGCCGCCGGGTGCGGCTCCGGCAGCGCCCGATACGCCCGCGCCCGAAGAGACGCCCGGACGAAGGCGCGGGGGACGCGGCGGAGCGACCTTTACCTTCAACTACACCGGCGCGGACATTGACAACGTCCTCAAGTTCTATGCGCAGGTCTCCAATCTGACTATCTCCAAAGACCCTGCATTGACCGGTTCGGTGACGATCATCAACCCGAAGCCGGTCACGCTGGACGAGGCGTTCAAAATCCTGCAATCCGTGCTGTCCGTGCGCGGCTTTACGGCCTTGCAGAACGGCGATGTGCTGAACATCGTGCCGCTCGACCGGGCCGTTGGCAGCACCACGCTCATCAGCCCGGAGGTAGACCCTAAACAGATCGACCCGCGCAATCAGGTCATGACGCAGGTGATCCCGCTCGATAACGTGGACGCCGAGGCGCTGGCAAAAGAGTTGACGCCGCTGATCAACAAGGGGGCGAGCCTCATCGGCAGCGCCGGAACCAACGCCCTGATCCTGACCGATTCGGCCAGCAACGTCCAGCGGTTCATCGAACTCGTCAACGCGCTCGACAAGACCTCCAATCGCTCGGAGATGCGTATCTATCCGCTTAAGCACGCCGAGGCGACGGCCATTGCCGACATCATCAACAATCTGTACAAGCAGATCACCACGCGCGGGCGGGGCGCGCCGCAGCAGGGCCAGCCCGGCCAGCCCGGCCCGCCGCCCGGTCAGCCGGGACAGCAGCAGCAGAGCAACGGGCGGCCTTCTGTCGTCGCCGTTCCTGACCAGCGCACCAACTCCGTCCTTGTCGTCGCCTCGCCGGAGACGCAGGAGCAGATCGCCCGAACCATCATCAGCCGCCTGGACGATGACGATTCGAGCGCGCTGGAGACCAAGTTCCGCAAGATCAAGTACGCCGACGCCACCGAGATCGCGAACCAGGTGAATACGGTGCTGTCCAATATGCACGGCGGGGGCGCAGCCGCCCAGAGTTCGAGCGGTACGCCGTTCCAGCAGCGCGCCTTCGGCGGGTTCGGGTTCGGCGGCTTCGGCTTTGGGGGAAACCAGCAGCAACAACAGACGGTCACGAGTTCCGATCCGTTCGGCAAGGTCGTCGCCGATGCGCGCACGAACTCTGTCCTGATCACAGCCTCCGCCGAGCGCATGGAGACGATAGACCGGCTGATAGACCAACTGGACGTGGATGTGCCGGTGGAGACGACGACCTTCGTCCTCCCGCTCAAAAACGCGCAGGCCGACGATGTAGCCTACGCGCTGAGCCAGGCGTTCAACACCGGGCAGAACAACAACAACCCGTTCGGCGGTTTCTTCTTCTTCGGTGGAGGGAACAACCAGAGCAGCAACCAGCGGCGGCAGCCCATTCAGCGGCGGCTCGGTCAGAGCAACAATAACAGCGGATTCGGGCGTTCCGCGCCGCGCCGGTACGCGCCGCCCGGCCCGCCCAACGCGCCCGATGGCGGCGGCGCGGGCGACAGCAGCGCAGGCGCGGGAAACACCGGCTCGGCAGCGCCGCAGGGCATTCCTGGCGTGATGACGCCTCAAGGTTTCGTCCCAACGGAAGGCGGAGAGAACGGCCCGGATTCGCAAGGGCCGACGCGCCAGTTCTTTCGGGGCTTCGGACAGCCGCGCGGCATCGGGCAGATCTCCGGGCCACAGTACGGGCGCGGACGCACCGGGAACTATGCCAACCTGCTGCAACTGCAAAACAACGTCTTCGTGACCCCGGCTCCGGGCGGCGACAGCATCATCGTCACGACGACGCCCGATAACTACCAGGCGGTCAAAGAACTGGTCGAGGCGCTCGATGTCGTGCCGCGCCAGGTGATGATCGAGGTCATCGTCGCCGAGGTCACCCTGGATTCCGATAAAAAACTCGGCCTCTCGCTCGGCGGCAAGTTCGCGCGACTCTTTGGACTTAACAACACCGCGCAGGGGACGATCAATCTGCCGACGACGGCCACGCCCGTGTTCGACCCTCTGGCCCCCGGCGCGCAGTTCGTCGTCAATGCCGCCAACTACAACGCGCTGCTCCAGGCCATCGCGACGGACAGCAAGATCAAAGTCCTCTCCACGCCGCGCGTCTTTACGTCCAACAACCAGCAGGCGGAGATAGACATCATCACCCGGCAGCCCTACATCACCGGCCAGACGGCGGGCGGCCTGATCAATACCAATGTCAGCAATACGGTAGATTTTCTGGACATCGGGTTTATCCTGAACGTCACGCCGCGCATCACCCGGCAGGGGCTGGTGACGATTGACTTGCAGCAGGAGGCCAGCGATCTCGTCCGTTTCGATACGCTCGGCACGGGCATCAGCGCGCTGCGCGTCCCGGTCACCAACGACCGTTATGCGGATACCTCCGTCACCGTGCAGGACGGCGAGACGGTCGTGATCGGCGGCCTGATCCGCGACTCGAAGGCGCTCAATATCACGAAGATACCTATCCTGTCCGAGATCCCGCTGATCGGCCAGTTCTTCCGCTCGCGCGAGACCATCCACAGCAAGATCGAACTGATGATCTTCCTGACGCCGCATGTCATCAGCAGCGTGGAAGAGGCGCGGGCGCTGACGCTCAAGCAGGGAGGCGGCATCATCAAAGAACTGCCCGATCTGCCGAAACAGCAGCCCAATCTCGACCCGAACCGTTTCCAGACGCCGCCCGCGCCGACGCAGGGCCAGCCGCAGCCTGGCAAGGCGGAACCCGGCAAAGCAGAACCGGGCAAGGCCGAGCCAGGCACAACCGCGCCGGAGAAACCGGAGGGCAGCCCGCTGCTTCTCCCGCAAAGCAGATAAGCGTGTCTCCGCCGGGGCCGGGTACGAAACGTACCTGGCCCAAAAATTTTCTCCTCCGAGCGAGAATTTCATGTAACGCCGCGCCTCGCGCGTCGTTGTCCTTCGCTATGAGCGCCCCCTTCCTGTGTCATGTCTGAAAGGAGGGGTCATCATGCGAAATCCTCGCACGCTATTCTTCGCCCTGCTGCTCTGCCTCCTGCCTCTGGTGTCGCGTTCCGCCCCGCGCCCGGAGGAGGAGCCGACCGCGCTGACGGTCGCCGTCGCCGATCTGTCCGGCACGGATAGAGAACTGGGCCGCTTCCTCACCGAGACGCTCTGCAACGACCTGTCTCAGTCCGACCGGCTGCGTATCATGGAGCGGGCCGAAGTCCGTCAGGCCGCTGCCGAACTCCAACTCGCTGCCGACGACACGCTCGAGCCGCCGCAGGTACGGCGGTTGGGCCGTTATCTGCGTGCCGACCGCCTGCTTGTCGGCAGCGTGCTGGCGCGGGAGGATCGTCTGCTTCTCAACGCCCGCCTGTTGGACGCCCGCACGGGCCGCCTGACGCCGGGCGGAGCCATCAGCCTGGCCGGAGACCGCGCCGACCCGATCTCCCTGATCCATCGCCTGGCGCTCCATCTCCATCGGCGCATGACCGGGCGGGCGCTTGCGCTCGATACGGACGACAACGCCGCGCCTGCCGAGGAGGAGGCCGACCCTGCCGATGCGCCACGCCCTGCTCCCGCCAGCAATGACCTGGACCCGCTGCGGCAGAGCGGGCTGATTCCCGCGCAGGCGCGGGCGGGAAGTCCGGTCACGGAGCGCGCTTTGGCGGGTCTGCTGCGGCAAGTCGGGCAGAGGCTCGGTTCGCCGCGCCGTCCCTCTCTCACGCTGACGCAGCCTTCGGCTCCGGTGACGCGCCTGCGCGCCCTCGCCGCGCTGGTCAAACTCGCGGTCTCCGCCGACGAACTTGCCTCCTATCGCGAGGCTCCGAACGAAGAGATCGCCCCGGACGCCGCCCAGATTCCGATCTGGGGACGGCCCTTCGTCGCGGCGGCGGTGGGACAGGGGTGGTGGCCGGAGGACAGGCCGCTGCGGGCCAGAGAGACCGCGACCTGGGGATTTGTCGGCAGCCTGCTGGCGCGAATGCCGCTGGCGGACGACGCGCCGGAATCCTCGCCTTTTCTGCCTGCGTCGGAGCCGGAACCGGTGAACTATACCGGCCTGGTCATTGATGCGCGAGACCTGCCGATTCAGCGCGCCATGAGTCCGCGCATCCTGGACGAGGAGGGGAACGTCGTCTATCCCGATCAGAAGCATCTGCCGGACTTCGACTTCCTGCAAGACAAGGGGATGGCGGCCTACGCCGCTTCCGAGCAGGAGACGAAACGGGCGGGCAGCCATCCTCTG
>DASRGL010000438.1:0-9795 GCA_035651115.1 Chthonomonadaceae bacterium | reverse complement strand
ATCTTTGCTGCGCAATGCCGGAGGGAGTCGTCCGTCTAACTATGCCGAAAAATCCCCAAATCAAGAAAGTCATGGTCATCGGGTCCGGGCCGATCATCATCGGCCAGGCTGCCGAGTTCGATTATGCGGGAACGCAGGCGTGCCGCGCGCTGCGCGAAGAGGGCGTCTCCGTCGTCCTCATCAATTCCAATCCGGCGACCATCATGACCGATACCGAGGTGGCCGACCGGGTCTATATCGAGCCGCTGAACGTCGAGTTCGCCGAGCGCGTTCTCGCCAAAGAGCGGCCGGACGGACTGCTTCCGACGCTGGGCGGGCAGACGGGCCTGAATCTGGCGACGCAGTTGGCCGACGCGGGCCTCATCGAGAAGTACGACGTGAAGCTGCTCGGCACGCCGCTGGAGTCCATCAAGAAGGCGGAAGACCGGCAGGAGTTCCGCGACCTGATGCGGGCCATCGGAGAACCGGTGCCGGAGTCGTGGATCATCACGGACGAAGCGCAGTTGGAAGAACCGGCCCGCGCGGGCATCTGGCCGCTCATCGTGCGCCCGGCCTACACGCTCGGCGGCACGGGCGGCGGCATCGCCACCAATCCATCGGAACTCTACGAGATCGCGCGGCGCGGCCTCTCCCTCTCCATGCGGCATCAGGTGATGGTCGAACGCTATCTGGCGGGCTGGAAAGAGATCGAGTACGAGGTGATGCGGGACGCCAACGATACCGCTATCACCGTCTGCAACATGGAGAACTTCGATCCGATGGGCGTGCATACCGGTGACAGCATCGTGGTCGCGCCCTCGCAGACGCTCTCCGACAAAGAGTACCAGATGCTCCGCACGGCCTCGCTCAAGATCATCCGCGCGCTCGGCATCGAGGGCGGCTGCAACGTCCAGTTGGCGCTCGACCCCAACTCCTTCGCCTACTACGTGATCGAGGTCAACCCGCGCGTCTCCCGCTCCTCTGCGCTGGCCTCCAAAGCGACCGGCTATCCGATTGCGCGCGTGGCCTCCAAGATCGCCATCGGGATGCAACTCGACGAGATCGAGAACGCGGTGACGCAGAAGACGCTGGCCTGCTTCGAACCGGCCCTGGACTACTGCGTGGTCAAGATTCCGCGCTGGCCGTTCGATAAGTTCACGGTTGCCGACCGGCGTATCAGCACGCAGATGAAGGCGACGGGCGAGGTGATGGCGATAGACCGCGCGTTTGAACCGGCGCTGATGAAGGCCATCCGCTCGCTCGAAGTCGGCATCTACGGCCTGGCGAACAAGACGGGCCACCTGTTGAGCGACATTCAACTGGAGGAGGCGATTCAAGTCCCGAACGACGAGCGGCTCTGGGCCATCACGGAGGGCTTTCGGCGCGGCATGATGGTCGAGGAGATTCACGCGCTGAGCGCCATTGATCCCTGGTTCCTGCGCAAGCTGGAAGGTCTGGTCGCGCTGGAGACGCGCCTGAAGGTGAACGGCCCGGCCCTCGCGCGGCTGGCCGAAGCCGATGAAAACGCTCCGCTTGCCGAGGAGAGCGCCGCCGAGGACGATGCTTTCCTATCCCCCAACGCCCAGCGCCCAACGCCCGACTCCCAGCACCGCATCGTGCGGCTGCTGCGCGAGGCCAAGCGCGCCGGGTTCGCGGATCGCACGATTGCCGAGTTCGCAGGCATCTCGGAACTGAAACTGCGCGCCCTGCGCAAACGTCTCGGAATCGTGCCGATCTACAAGATGGTGGATACCTGCGCGGCGGAGTTCGAGGCCGCCACGCCCTACTTCTACTCCTGCTACGACACGGAAGACGAGTCTTGAGAAACCCGAATGGCGAGTGAACGCTATGTTTTGGCGACGGGGGACGAGGGCGCGTACCGGCTGCAGATCGTGCAGAGTGTACACGGGCCGGATACGGAGGCGTTTCTGCGGCGGGCCGGGTTAGCGCCGGGAATGCGCGTGGCCGACATCGGCTGCGGCGTCGGTATCCTCGCCTGTTGGCTGGCGGAGCAGGTCGGGCCGGAGGGCGAGGTCGTCGGCGTGGACTACAGCGCAGAGCAGATCGCCAAGGCGCGGGAGACGGCGCAGGCGGCAGACGTGACAAATGTGCGGTTCGTCAATGCGGGCGCGGATGCGACGGGCTTGGAGTGGGCAGCGTTCGATCTGGTGTTCAGCCGGTTTATGCTGATGCACGTGCAGCGCCCGGAAGCGGCGATTGTGGAGATGCGCGCCCTGCTGAAACCGGGCGGTATCCTGGCAATCGAGGACGGGGATTTTACTTCGCCGTTCTGCTATCCGCCGTCGGCGGCGTTCGACCGCTGCTTTGAACTCTATCGGCAGCTTGGCGCGCGGCACGGCGAGGATTTCGTTATTGGGCCGAAACTGTATAGTATGGCGCGGGCCGCAGGGCTTCAGGATGTGCAGGTGGCGCTGGCGCAGCCGGTCTGCGTGCGCGGGGACGCCAAGCGGCTGCCGGAGTGGACGCTGGCGGAGTGCGCGCCCGCTCTGACTGCGGAAGGGCTGGCGACGCAGGCGGAGATAGATGAACTGGTCGCAGAGATGGCCGCGCTTGCCGCCGATGAGAACTCTCTGTTCGGAATGGCGCGTATGACTCAGGTGTGGGCGCGCAGATAGCCCGCGCTTGAAAGGCAAGACGATGCGTATCGGACTGGACGACATAGACCCCCAGATCGCGGAGGCGCTGGAAGAGCGGCTTTGCGCTCCCATGAAGGAGTTCCTCAAGGAGGACATCCATTGGAGCGGCTGGTTCCATTTCAACTGGGAGTTCCATACCGGCGGCATCAAGGTCAAGCCGAAGCGGGAACCGACGGCGGAGGAGCGCAAGGCTTACGAACTCCGCAAGAAGCGCGAAGAACGGTTCAATACGCAGATGGTGCTTACCACGCTGCTGCCGTTTTTTGCCGCCGTTCTCTGTTTTGTACTGCTGACCCCGGTTTCGCCTCTGGCAGGCATTACTGCCGGGCTATCTTGCGCGGCTGCCGGACTGACTATCAGCATTTACATGGCGCTCCGAAACAGTCCGAAAGCCATGCTGCGTCAGTCGGTGAGCCTGGAAGAGATGCGGGCCGTCTTTCCTCTGCTGCGGTTGACGCGCGCCGAACGTGTCTACTGCGATACGCTGGAGATGCTCTCGCGCGTGGAGACCGGCCCGGAGACCGAGCAGACCATGCGGGAGACGCTGCGGCAGGTCAATCGCCTGCTGGAGAGCAGCCGCCAACTGGAGGTACGGCGTCAAAGCCTGCTGCCCTTGCTCGGCATGAACGTGATAGCGGAGTTGGAAGCGGAGTATGGCGCGCTCGGCAGCCGCCTGGACGCGGCGACTGACCCGGTGACGCGGCAATCCCTGACGCAGAGTTTGCAGATGTGCGCCACGCGCCTGGAGAACGCCCGCGCGCTGGAACAGGGATTGGAGCGGCTGAACGTGCAGCAGGAGGCGATCCTGCACACGCTGGCGTCGGCGCAGTCCGCGCTGGCCCGGATGCAGGTCGCGCCGGAGCCGCAGACCGCCTTCGCCGCCGAACAGATTTCGGATACCGTCGCGCAGATGAACCAGCAGACCTATGCCGTCGAGCAGGCCGTCGAGGAAGTGCTGACGCTAACAACCGGGTACTGAAAGTACCCATCTGGAGGGCCTGCGGCCAACCGTCCTCGCGGACGGAAAGTTCGGGAGATGGAGATGCGGCGAAGTAAACAGGAAGGCTTTGCGGCTTTTAGTGTCTGTCGTCCACATGCTGGCAAAGTGGTCGCCTATGTCGAAAACCAGAAGCGCCACCATGCGGAAGGCACAACCTGACAATCGCTGGAAGAGACGGATGAAGAAGTGGATGGGAACTCGGAGCCGGCCTGATGGCGCATCCCGTCCGTGAGGACGGTTGGCCGCAGGCCCTCCAGACGGGTACTTTCAGTACCCGGCCCATCGCAGGAAGCCCATCGCAGGGAGTGACACTTGAATCATAAAAAGAAAATCGTCGTCATCGGATCGGGGCCGATACGCATCGGGCAGGGCATCGAGTTCGACTACTGCTCCGTCCACTGTGTCTGGGCGCTGCGCGAGGCGGGGTACGAGGCGCTGATCATCAACAATAACCCGGAGACGGTCTCGACCGATTTCGATACCTCTGACCGCCTGTTCTTCGAGCCGCTGACCGCCGAGGATGTCCTGAATATCCTGGATCGGGAGCAGCCGGAAGGCGTCATCGTGCAGTTCGGCGGGCAGACCGCCATCAACCTGGCGAAGCCGCTGCACGAGGCGGGCATCCGCATCTTCGGCAGCTCCTTCGACTCGATTGATCTGGCGGAAGACCGCGACCGCTTCGAGAAGGTGCTGCGCGAACTCGGCATCCCGAAACCGGCGGGCCGCGCCGTTGTCAGCACGGAGGGCGCGCTGGAGGTCGCGGAGGAGATCGGCTATCCCGTGCTGGTGCGTCCGTCGTATGTGCTTGGCGGGCGCGCGATGGAGATCGTCTACAGCCGAGACGAGTTGAACCGGTACATGGCCTACGCGGTGGATGTCTCGCCGAAAGCCCCGATCCTGGTGGATAAGTATATCCTCGGCAAAGAGGTCGAGGTGGATGTCATCAGCGACGGCGTGGACTGCCTGCTGCCCGGCATCATGGAGCATATCGAGCGCGCGGGCGTCCACTCCGGCGACAGCATGGCCGTCTATCCGCCGCAGACACTTTCGCCTGCCGTCGTCGAGCAGATCGTCCGCACGGCGACGCTGCTGGCCCGCCGCCTGGAAGTGCGCGGCCTGATGAACATCCAGTTCGTCGTGGACAGCGCGACGGACACAGCGCAGGTGCTGGAGGTCAACCCGCGCGCCTCCCGCACGGTTCCCTATCTGAGCAAGATCACTGGCATCCCGATGGTGCAGGCGGCGACGAACGTGATGCTCGGCAAGACGCTGCGCGAACAGGGCTACACGTCCGGCCTGCATCCC
Organism: Chthonomonadaceae bacterium; assembly: GCA_035651115.1. Lineage (GTDB taxonomy): Bacteria > Armatimonadota > Chthonomonadetes > Chthonomonadales > Chthonomonadaceae > DASRGL01. The sequence goes on along the minus strand of DASRGL010000438.1, from coordinate 4,854 downwards.
GACCAGGGGAGCATCTGCGTCAAAGCGCCCGTCTTCTCGTTCGCCAAGCTGACGCGGGTGGACATCGGCCTCGGCCCGGAGATGAAGAGTACCGGCGAGATCATGGGCATGGATCGGGACTATCCCCGCGCGCTCTACAAGGCGATGGTCGCCTCCGGGATCGGCGTGCCGGAGGGCGGCAGCATGATCGCCACCATCGCCGACGCGGACAAGGCGGAGGCCGTGCCGATCATCCGGGAGTTCGCGGCGCTCGGTTTCCGCATCTTCGCGACGGGCGGCACGGCGCGCTACTTGCAGGCGCAGGGCATCGAGGCGCAGGCGGTCAGGAAACTGCACGAGGGCGAGGGCAACATCGTAGACCTGATCAAGAGCGGGCAGATCGCCCTGCTCATCAATACGCTCTCCAGCGACAAGCGCATCGAGCGGGAGGCCGCGCGCATCCGCCGGGCGTCCGTCGAGGTCGGGGTTCCCTGCCTGACCAGCCTGGACACGGCCCGCGCGCTGCTGCTCTCCCTCTCGGCCCGCCATCGCGGCGACGCCTTCGCCCTCGCGACCGTAGACGAGTACCTGCATGGCTGACCTGTCTGTAACCGCAGAAAGAGGCAGAGAAGATGCCTACAGAGCCGCCGTGCTACAATAATAGCGGGAAAACCGGAGGTGGAGAAGATGGCAGACGTCATAGAAGGGACAGGGGAAGAACTGGAAGCCTACCTGAAACGCCAGCCCAAACAGCGATTTCGATTGATTCCTCTTGCGTCGGAAGGCAAGGACAGAGCAGCGGAACCGAGCGAAGAAGAAATAGCGCAAGCGGATGCCCAGCTAGAAGCGGCCATTGTTTCTTTAGGATATGCCACCGGTACGGATAACGAGAGCCTGGATGCGGATATAGCGCGAGAGTATGCAGACGATCACGCTCACGTCTATGCAAAGGATGACGCCGGGTAATGCTTCTGGACACATCCGGGCTTCTCGCCTATTACAATGCGGACGAGAATCATCATGCGGATGCTATCCGCCTGTTTCGTGGGAGCCGAAACAAGCTGACCCACAGCTATGTCCTTGCTGAATTTGTTGCGCTGGCGCAGGCAAGGAACCTGGCTCGGCGACCTGTGCTGGCATTCCTTCGTCAACTGATTGGGCATCCCAAAGTAGAGGTGGTTTGGGTAGATGAGGCGCATCACGAGGAAGCGATGCGTTTGTTAGAGTCCCGTCTCGATAAGACCTATTCGCTCTGCGACGCGGTAAGTTTTGTGCTTATGAGAGAGCGAGGTATCATGGAGGCGCTCACAACAGACCGCCATTTTGAACAGGAAGGGTTCCAGCGTCTATTAGCCATGACAGAGGTCTTGTCGGAGAACCTGCAATACTACTATTTGCAATACCTGGAGGATACAAAGGAACGACGGACAAAAGAGAAAGCCTACATCACCGCTCGCTTCAAGAGCCGGCAACGACACCCGTATGGACGTGCCTGATCCACGGATAGCCTCATGTGGAAACTCCAGTTCGATCCTCCCTTTCTTCCCTTGCAGACGGCGGCGCTGGCGCTGCTGGCGGTCGTGGCGGCGTTTTGGCTCTACACGCGCTGGGAACTGCGGCAGCGCGTCCGGCGGAACCGCGCGCTGCTGCTGCTGCGCGGCGCGGTCGTGCTGCTGCTGGCCTGCATCCTGCTCAACCCCATCGTCACCGTCTCCGCGCCCCAGGCGCAGGGCAAAGCGCCGTTCCTGCTTCTCCTGGACACCTCCCGCAGCATGAACACCGCCGATGTCGCCGAACCGGGCGAGACGAACCGCGCCACGCGCTGGGCGGCGGCACAACGGGCCGTGCTGGAAAACCGCGCGCTGCTGGACGCGCTGAATCGGCGCTATAGCGTGCGCGTCTACGGTTTCGATTCGCGCGCCACCGCGCAGCCTGCCGAGGCGCTGCTGCAACAGGCAAAACCGGACGGCAGCGGCACCAGCCTCGGCGATGCCATCAGTCAGGCCGTGAACGCCAACCGCCCGCCCACGAACTCCCGCGCCCCGAACGCGCCGATGGGCGGGCTGCTGCTCGTCTCCGATGGCCGCGACAACGGCACAGCTTACCCGGTGGATGCCGCGCGCCTGGCAAAGTCGCTCGGCTTCCCGGTCTATACGGCCTGTGTCGGGCAGGAGACGCGCGCGCAGGATATTCAGGTCGTGGCGAAGCGTCCGCAGATGTTCGGCGCGCCCGGCCAGACCATCGAGATGACGGCGGAACTGCACGACAGCGGGATCGCGGAGACCCGGCTGCGCGTGGACCTGCTCAAGGAGGGGAAGCGCGTCGCCTCGCGGAACGTGACGCTCTCTCCGGGGCGGCGGGAGATCACCTTCCCGGTCACGGAGGCGCGCAAGGGGTTCTATCGCTACGCCTTCGCCTGCTCCGTCGCGCCCGGCGAAACGAACGAGTCGAACAACCGCGCCAACGTGTTCCTGAACGTGATGGATACCCGCGCCCGCGTGCTGCTGCTGGAAGGGCGGCCCTCCTGGGACGCCAAGTTTCTGGCGCAGACCCTACGCGATGACCCGACCATCACGCTGGACGCCATCTATCAACTGACGCCGAACCGGCCCTTCGCGCTGAGCGGGAGCGCGGACAGGCCGACGCTGCGCGTGCCGCACACCGTCGAGGCGTTCGCGCATTATGACGTGGTCATTCTGGGCAAGGGCTATGAGGAGTTTTTCGACGCGGCGGCGACGGAGGCGCTGAAGCAGTGGGTCGGGGATCGGGGCGGCGACCTGGTCTTTCTGCGGGGCCGCGCCGACGAGCGCACGCCTGCCCTGAGCGCGCTGGAACCCGTCACCTACAGCGACCAGGAGATCGAGGCCGCGCGCGTGCGCCTGACGGAAGCGGGGCGGTCGCATCCCGGCTTTGCCTTCACGGGAGAGGAGGACGCGCAGACCGTCGTGCAGAAGCTCCCGTCGCTCATCTCGGCGACGCGCGTGCAGGGCGAAAAGGCGCTGGCGGTCGTGCTGGCCCGCGCGCCGGGCATCGCCGAAGAGGACGCGGACGCGCAGGAGATGGCGGTGCTGGCCTATCAGCGCTACGGCCAGGGTAAGACGCTGGCCGTCGTGGGGCAGGGGTTGTGGCGCTGGGCCTTCCTGCCGCCGGAACTGGAGCGGTATGGCCGCGTCTACGACGAGTTCTGGGCGCAGACGATCCGGTGGCTGGTGAGCGAATCGGACTTCCTGCCCGGCCAGAACATCGCGCTCCGCACCGACCGCACCTCCTATTCCAGCAAAGAGGCGGTCAACTTCCTCGGTTTCCTGCGCGGGCCGCGCTCCTCCGAACTGCCGACACTCACCATCACGCAGCCCGACGGCAAGACGACCCGCATCGTCAGCGCGAAGGGCGATGGCAAGGCGGCGGACTTCACGGCCTCCTATCATCCCCCGATGCCGGGCGAGTATCTGGCGACCGTGCCGCCTCCCTCCGGCAGCGAGCAGACCGCGCCCGCCTCCGCCGCCTTCACGGTCTATCCGGGCCAGGAGGAGGAGGCCAACCGCTCCGCCGACCCCGTGCTGATGCGCCAGATCGCGGAGGCGGGCGGCGGACAGGCGCTCCGGCTGGCGGAGTTGCCGAGCCTGCCGGAGAAGCTCAAGGCCGCCGAGCAGGCCGCGACGCGCAAGCAGGAGCCGCGCTCCGCCTGGGATCGCGGGTGGGTTTTGGCGCTGCTGGTCGGCCTGCTGACGGCGGAGTGGGTGTTGCGCCGCCGCGCCGGTCTCGCCTGAACGGAGACAGCGCGGAAGCGTCAGGACAGTGGAGGATGAGGAGCCGTTGAACCTGAAGCAGGCGATACACTGGCTGTTCCAGCCGATACCCGCCGCCGACTTCGATCTGCAGGTGGACAAGCGGATGGAGAACCTCAACAGCAAGGAAGAAGCTATACAGATGTGGAGAGGATTTATACGACTGCGGAAAGCTTGGTAGTCCTCACCCCACCGTATTGATGTCTCTCCTCAGCGATAGGCGGTTCGAGAGGGATCCCTACCGTTGGGGAGGACTACCCAAAGTTTCAGTCATCTCCAAAATGCCGGCATAGAGAAGCCGAGGAGGGGAGCGCAGGAGCGGCCTATTGCAGCGTTTGCGCGATGGAGACGAGCGTGGATTCCGCGATCTCGCCGATCAGGCTGAGCGTGATGGATCGGCTACTGTGTTCCCAGGAGAGGACGGTCAGGAAGCCGCGCGAGGCGATCTGCGCTGCCCGGTTGCCGATGCGGATGGAGCGCACCTGTTTGTCATCGGGGCTGCTGGCGGAGATCAGGCGCGGCGCGGCGGTCTGCACCAGCGAGACCGAATTCAGGCCATCCGAATACTGGCAGTAGAGGCCGCGCGCGCCCTTGACGCTGACCAGGCGGGCGCTCTCGAACTGAAAGCCCTTGCCCAGATCGGCGGGCAGCGTGGCCCAGGAACCGGCCTGCTTGCGCGCCTCTGCCAGGCGGAAAAGGACGCGCTCGGAGGAAGACCGGTGGGTCTTTGTGCCGGGCGGCGGCTTCCAGCGCAGGGAGAGTTGTGTCGGCTGCGGATAGAAACGCAGATTGCGCCAGGATGAGACGCTGATCTGCGCGCCGTCCGGACGATAGCATTCGCGACGCAGCGTCAGCCCGGTCGTGCGGTCTATCCAGAGCCGCTGCCAGGGACGATCCTGCCGGCGCGAGACGATGTCCAGACGGTAGGCCGGGCGTTCGGCGACGGTCTCCAGACGAGGACTGAGGCGCAGAAGATAGTGCTTCTGGATGCGCGCCAACCGCGCCTTCACATTCGCTGCCGTCAGCGGCTGGCTCGTCTCGACGCTCTCGATGATGGTTTTATCGTGGGGCAGATAGAGGAGACGAC
>DASRGL010000437.1:0-3627 GCA_035651115.1 Chthonomonadaceae bacterium | reverse complement strand
CCGCCGATCACGCAGGCGGCAAGGCCCAGATTCAGCAGGGTCGCAGTCACGGGAAAGAGCAGCAGATAGCTGGACTGCAACAGCACGCTCAGGGGAATTCCGGCGACAAGGAACGCCGCCAGCAGGCGGCTCCGCCGTAATCGGTCACGCTCTGCCGCGGATCTCGCCTGAGAGAGAGTGGCCGTGTCTCGCGCCTCGGGCGGCATGGCCCAGGCGCAGGCTTGTTCCCACCATTGCTTCCAACGCATGAATGCAGTGCCTCTGTTTCGGTCTGGCGTCTCCTCTGGCGGTCTTGCGCCAGAGCCTTCGAGAAATGCCGGAAGAAAGCTGTCTCGTGCGGTTCTCGCCATCCAGGGCGACCCGCCGCGCAAAAGGATTCTTCCATACAATCGCCTGCGGTTTACCATATAAATGCGGGCAGATGCAAAAAGCCGATAGCGATAGGAAAGGAGTCGAGATGAAATTCGCCACGAGAGCCATTCACGCCGGACAGGAGCCGGAGGCCCGTTTTGGAGATGTGTCTCCGCCGCTCCATCTCGCCACGATCTATGCCTACGACGCGCCGGGCGTGATGCGCGGCGGGTTCGACTACATTCGCTACGGCAACCCGACGCGCGCCGCGCTGGAGACCTGCCTGGCCGCGCTGGAGAACGCGCCGCCGGAGTGTCCGGCGCTCTGCTTCAGTTCCGGCATGGCCGCGACCGACTGCGCGCTGCGGCTGCTGCGCCCCGGCGAGCGCCTGCTGCTGGCGCGGGATGTCTACGGAGGCACGACGAAGCTGGCGGAGGAGGCGCTGCGCCCGGCGGGAATCGAGGTCGTGACAGCAGACGCGACGGATACCGAGGCGTTTACGGCCGCCCTCACGCCGGGAACGCGCCTGGTCTGGATCGAGACGCCTTCCAATCCACTGCTGCGGCTGACGGACATCTCGGCGGTCGCGGCGGCAGCGCAGCAGGCGGGAGCGCTCGTGGCGGTGGACAGCACGTTCGGCACGCCCTGCTACCAGAACCCGCTCGACCTGGGCGCGGATATTGTCATGCACTCGACGACGAAATATCTTGGCGGGCATACCGACCTGCTCGGCGGCGCGCTCGTCCTGCGCGATCCGGCGCTGCGGGCGCGGCTCTACGAGTTGCAGAAGACGACGGGAGCGGTGGCCTCTCCCTTCGACTGCTGGCTGACGCTGCGGGGCGTGCGCTCGCTGGCGGCGCGGATGCGCGTCCACGAGAGCAATACGTTCGCGGTCGCGCGGTTCCTGGAAGACCATCCGCGCGTGCGGGCCGTCCATTTTCCCGGTCTGCCCGGTCATCCGCAGCACACACTCGCGCAGAGGCAGATGCGCGGCTTCGGGGGTATGGTCGCGTTCGAGGCGGAGGATGAGAAGGCAGCAAAGACGGTCTTGGAGCGGGTGAAGGTGTTTACGCTGGCCGCGAGCCTGGGCGGGGTGGAGAGCATCATCAGCTATCCGCCGCTGATGTCCCATGCTGCGCTGACCCGTGAGGAGCGGTATCGGCGCGGCATCACGGATGGCCTGATCCGCCTCTCCGTCGGCCTGGAGGACGAACACGATCTGATCGCCGATCTGGAGCAGGCTTTGACCTAACCCCCCGTCCCAGGGCGTAACTTGTTACGCCCGCTGTGGGTACTTCAGGCAGTGGTTCACGGCGACACGGTAGACCCAGGTCGAGAGCGCCGAACGGCCCTCGAATCCGCCGATGCTGCGATAGAGGTCGCAGAAAATCTCCTGCAATATATCTTCGGCGTCCGTGCGGTCAGCGACATACTGCCGCACGAGGCGCTGCACGCCCGCGCCGTAGGCGTCAAGAAACTCGGCAAAGGCCCGCTGATCGCCCTGCTGTATGCGCCGCGCCCACTCTCTGTCGTCCGGCATGGAAAGCTTCCTCTGGCCTCTGCATGGACATCTATTGCGTTACGATGACTACGTCGCGCGCCTTCATTGCGCTTCAGTTGGATTGAGTACGAAAGCGGAGCAAAAGGTTCAAAAGAGGCGCTAGTTTTTTGCTTGGCGGTTGAAACCGCTTCTGGAAAAGCACAAAGTCCGCCTGCGCGGACTGGTTTTGGAGTCGGCGCAGGCCGACTTTGTGCTTTTGCAGCCGCGAATTCATTCGCCGGGTAAAACCGGGGCGGGTCTACTCTTCCTCCCGGCGCTGCTGTGCGCGGTGCTTGGCGGCCAGCAGGCGCGACATCCCGCCGTCCTCCGGCTGTGGTTCCGGCTCGGAGGCAGGAGGCGCGGCGACCGTCGCCGAAGAGACGGGTTCCGGGCGTTCCGGGCGTAGCGTGGGGGAGGGAGAGCCGGTCGGCGCAGGGCGGGAAGGCGGAGCGGCAACCGGCGGTTCGGGAGCGCGGACGGCCTCTTCGCGCGCGGAGACTGCCGCCTCTTTTCTGTCCAGCAGGCGGCCCAACTCCGGCGTCGCGGCGCGCGGCTTCGGCGCGCGGGCGCGTTTTCCGGCAGCCCAGGCGACAGCCCGGCGCACATCCTGCCAGTCTATCGCGAGGCGGCGCACGGCGATGTCGAAGGGCAGGAGCAGCATCGCCAGCAGCAGGAGCAGAGGCGTCAGGTCGGCGGCAGCCCAGACGCCCGGACGCTCGCCGCCGAACGCCGCGCTTGCCGGAGGGTCTACCCGCCCGCCGTTCGCCTGCGCTAACTGGGTCATCAGGTAGCGATTGGACTGCGTGTCCCGGTACTCCGGCGAGTAGGCCGTCGAAAGCCCCACGACGGTCGAGGTGTCCGGCCCGCCATCCGTCCGCTTTTGCAGCAGGTTGACGAGATAGGTTCCGATCTGCGGCGCGTCGAACCAGCCTTCGTAGTGGCCGGGCGCGGTCTGACGCAGCGGCTCTTCCACCGCCGCGCTGCCGTGCAGCCCTCCTGTCTGCGGCCCAGCGATGCGCGCCCGGAACTGAAGCCGATTGACATAGCGGCCCTGCGCGTCTATGGCGTCTACCGTGATATGCCCGCGCTGGCCTTCCAGCGTGACCTGCGTGGAAAAATCGCTGGGGGCGAAGGGGCGCAGCGTCCAGCGCACCGTCTGCGCCCAGAACTTGGCATAGCCGGGCCAGCCGAGCCAGTGAGCAGCCCAGCGCGCCCGGTCGTCGGAGAGGAAGGCGACGGAGCGGCCCAGGCCGTAGCGCCAGGCGGCGAACACGGGATCGTTACGGTGCGAGGTGAGCGAGACATCGGCGGTCGCTTTTGGCGTGCTGACGTTGTAGCCCAGGAGCGGCGGCGCTCCCGACCAGTCCACGCCCTTGAATATCTCCTCCCCGGCGATCGGACGGGCCTGGAACGGCTCCTCGATGATGGGCGGCTGGCTGATGGTCTGCTGGTCTTTCAGGAGCAGGCGCGGCAGGTCTTCCGGCTTCTCGGCGACATAGGCTTTGCCGCCGCCGAGATAGGCCAGCACCGACATGAAGCGCACGCCCGCCGAGTCCGCGCCCGTCGCGATGGTGGAGAGCGTGATGCCCATGCTGCGAATCTTTTTGATATTGTTGGCGATGGCGTTCTGGCTGGCCTCGTAGACCGCATCGCCGTCGCCGAGGAAGATGATGTGCTTGACCTTCGCATCGGTGGTGTTGAGAACGCGGGCCGCCTCGATCAGGTAGGGATCGTAG
>DASRGL010000436.1:0-6880 GCA_035651115.1 Chthonomonadaceae bacterium | reverse complement strand
GCCCTGCATGTAGCCGATGGAGTAGACCTGCACGAGAAGACTGACCACGCAGACGACGACCGCCATCGTCCAGGCCAGCGAATCGAGATGCACGCCGAGCGCGATCTGGAACCGGGGCGGAACGGTAAGCCAGTTCGCCTCGACATGGCTTGCGGACGCGCCGCCCGGCAGATGGCCGAGAGCGATGCACTCGCTGAGGGCGGTGGCAGCGATCGTCAGGAAGGGAGCCGCCTTTTCCGCGCGGCGTGTCAGCGCCAGCACGCCTGCAAGGAGGGCGGCGAAGGCGGGAGCCAGCGGCAGAAGCCAGAGGGGCAGGCTATCCATAATCAGAACGGCCCTATCCTTTCAGCGTGTCTATCTGCTCGACCTCGATGACGCCGAACTGCCGGTAGATGTTCAGCACGACGGCCAGCCCGATAGCGGCATCCGCCGCCGCGACCGTCAGGCCGACCAGCACGAAGACCTGCGGCTCCATCGAGGCCGGATGCAGGAACCGCCAGAACGCCAGGAAGTTCAGGTTCGCCGCGTTCAGCATCAGTTCCACGCCCATCAGCACGGCGATGGCGTTGCGGCGGGTCAGCACGCCATACGTCCCGATGGCGAACAGCAGCGCGCTCACGACAAGGTAATGCGTCAAGCCCATGTTCCGCTCCTACCATAGTGTCCACCCGTGCGGATACGGCAGAAACTCTCAGTCTGCACCGTGTCCGCAGGACACTGGGCCGAAGGCCACACAGCGAAGGAATTCATTCCATCGCGACCGTTCTGCTCCTCTCACCGGCTTACCAACCGCCACGACTACTCCACTCCTACCGGTTCGCGCACCGTCACGACCGCCTCGGCCAGCGGAGGCGTCTCCGGCTCCGGTTCCCGCTCCGCCTTCGCCAGCACAATCGCCCCGATCAGCGCGGCCAGCAGCAGCAGAGAAGCGACCTCGAACGGCACGGCGTAGAGGCCGATGAGCGCATCTCCTAACGCGCGCGTCTGCGCGGTCATGCCGGCAGGGCGTTCGGCGGTAAGCGGCCAACTCTGGCTTGCCAGCAGCCAGGCGGCGGCCAGTCCGAGCAGGCTGCATATCAGCCCGGCCAGCAGTCCCATCCGGTTGCTCTGCGGCACGTGCGGGTTCATCACATCGCGCGTCAGCATCAGAGCGAACAGGATCAGCACCAGGATCGCCCCGGCGTAGATGAGCAACTGCACGACAAAGAAGAAGTGCGCTTCCAGCGCGGCATAGAACCCGGCCACGCCGACGAAGCAGGGCAGCAGCCAGAAACCAGCATGAACGACGCTGCGGGCGCGCACGACCATAAGGGCCGGGATCAGGGTCAGCGCCGCCAGGCTGTAGAAAGCGACCTGCGCCGCCAGACTGCTCATGCCGCGCCCTCCTTCGCCTCCGCCAGCGCCGGTTCCGCTGCCGCCGGTTTCGCATGGGCCGCATGGCCGTCGCCCGGTTTGGCTTTCGCCGCCTTCTCTGCTGCCTCCGCCGCCAGCGCCTCGGTGATCGTCTTGATATTCTCCTCGACCGCCGCTGTGCCGCCCACCGCAAGGTCTGCAATGTGGAACACGCTGGCGTTCCGGTCGGTGGAGGCCAGTTCGTAGGCCGATCCCATATAGATGGCCTCGAACGGACACGCCTCGATGCACAGGTTGCAGAACATACACCGCCCCAGATCCATGTCGAACTCACGGACGCCGCCGTGCTTACCCGCGCCGAGTTTTGTCATCGAGATCACTTTGGTCGGACACGCCTGCTCGCAGAGCGTGCAGCCGGTGCATTTGAGCCGGTGCGCCTCCTCGTCATACGGCAGGTAGAACAGTCCCCGATAGCGCGGCGAGACCTTCGGGCGCTCGTAGGGATACTGCAGGGTGATCTTGGGCCGCGACACGAGATTGATCAGCGTCACCCGCATCCCCTGTAAAAAACTCAGGAAGCCGAGGGCGAAATCCTGAAGCGCGTTCTGTTTTGGGCGTGTTGTCTGACTCACCTGGGACTGCCTCCTTGTGGCCCCCTCCCCCGACCCCTTCTCCCAATCCTGGGAGAAGGGGGAGAATCCGTATTGCAGGCTTTTCCGTTCCTTTTGACTCAGAGACGAGTAAGGGGAACGCGCAAACCTGTGCTATAGTCACCCCTCTCCCGCAGCGTGGGAGAGGGGACGGGGGTGAGGGCCTGCATTTCACATCACCAGCCGCACGGCGGTCGCGCAGAACAGCAGCAGCGCGAGCGGCACGAGCAGCTTCCAGCAGAATCCCATCATCTGGTCAATACGCAGGCGCGGCAGCGTCCAGCGCACCCACATCATCAGGACGATCAGGAGCAGCACCTTGAGCGTGAACCAGACGACTGGGGGCAGCAGGCCGGGGCCGAGCCAGCCGCCGAAAAAGAGAACCGCTGCGAACCCCGCCGTAAAAAAGTTGTTGGCGAATTCCGCCAGAAAGAAGAAGGCGAAGCGCATCCCCGAATACTCCGTGTGAAAGCCGCTCACCAGTTCCGACTCGGCTTCCGGCAGGTCGAACGGCGAGCGGTTCACCTCGGCCAGCGCGCAGGCCAGATAGATGAGGAAGCCCGGAATCAGCAGCACGGGATGCGCCACGATGTTCCAGAGGCCCGCCTGCTTCTGCACGATCTGCGTCAGGGAGAAGGTGTCTGCCAGCGTCACGACGGAGAGGACGACCAGAATCATCGGAATCTCGTAGGAGAGCAACTGCGCGACGGCGCGCACGCCGCCCACGAGCGAATACTTGTTGTTCGACCCCCAACCGGCGGCCAGGATGCCCAGCGCCGCCGTCGTCGAGATGGAGACGACGAACAGCGCGGCCAGGCCGTAGTCGTACCCGACCCAGGCCAGACTGAAGGGCAGCACCATGAAGGTCAGCACGGTCGGGACGAACACCAGATAGGGCGCAAGCACGAACAGGGGCCGGTCGGCGTCGGCAGGAATGACATCTTCCTTGAGCAGCAGCTTGACCGCATCCGCCAGCGTCTGAAACGTTCCCTTCCAGCCGACATGCATCGGGCCGAGCCGCGCCTGCATCCAGCCCGCGAACTTGCGCTCCAGCCAGATGAGAAAGAGGCACTGCACGGCGATGAAGTTGGCGACGATGGCGGCCTTGACAAGGGCGTTGAGGAGCGGCCGGTCGCCAATGAACTGCGTCACCGGATCGAGCAGATGCCAGGGCAGTTTCGGCAGCAGGCTGACTATCGCCAGAAGGAAGAGGGTGATGAGCAGACCGAGGGCGCGCTGTCCGGCGGGCGTCGCGCGGTTCGGAAACGGCTGGGGTACGCTCATCGGTCCACCTCTCCCAAAACGGTATCCAGGCTGCCGAGGATGGCGATCACATCCGCGATCTTCGTACCGGGCAGCAGCGCGGGCAGCAGGGCCAGGTGGACGAAGGAGGGGGCGCGCACATGGACGCGCGCCGGGTTTGGCGACCCGTCGCTGACCATGAACATGGAGAGTTCCCCGCGCGGCGACTCGGTGCGGGAGTAGGCTTCGCCCGCCGGGGGCTTGAAGATTTTGGGCAGTTTCGTCATGACCTCGCCTTCCGGCATCTCGCGGAGGCACTGCTCAATGATCCGCGCGCTCTGGCGCATCTCCTCGATACGCACCTTGTAGCGCGCCATGCAGTCGCCCTCCTCGAAGACCGGCACATCGAACTCCATGCGGTCGTACACGTCGTAGGGCGCGATCCGGCGAATGTCGTAGGGAATGCCGGAACCGCGCGCGACCGGGCCGGACGCGCCATACGCAATCGCCATTTCGCGAGACAGTACGCCGACTCCTTCACAGCGGGCGCGGAAGATACGGTTGCCGGTCAGCAGGCGGTCGTTCTCGTCCAGGGCGACCAGGAACTCGCGCAGAAAGGCGCGAACGCGCTCGGCGTAGCCCTCCGGCAGGTCGGTCGGAACGCCGCCCGCGCGAATCCAGTTGTAGGTGAGCCGCGCGCCGGTCATCGCTTCCAGCAGGTCGAGAACTTTTTCGCGCTCGCGGAAGCTGTAGAGGAAGACGGTGGTTGCGCCCAGGTCGGTAGCGAATGTGCCGAGAAAGACCAGATGGCTGGCGATCCGGTTCAGTTCGCAGAGCAGCACGCGAAGATACTGCCCGCGCTCCGGCACGGCCACGCCGCCGATCCGCTCGATGGCCTGCGCCATCGCCAGGTTGCTGTTGAGGGAGGCGAGATAGTCCAGGCGGTCGGTAAAGGGGACGTTCTGGCGGTAGGGCCGCGCCTCGAACATCTTTTCCAGGCCGCGATGCAGGTAGCCGATGACGGGGCGGCAGGAGCGGATGATCTCGCCGTCCAACTCCACGACGAGGCGGAGGACGCCGTGCGTCGAGGGGTGCTGCGGCCCCATGTTGAGGGTCATGCCGGGGCTGGAAATCTCGGTGGTGGTGAGCGTCATCGTCTCATTCCTGCGCACGCGGCGCGGTACGTTCGCTGCCAGGGTTGGCGCTGCCCCTACGCCTCATCTTCCCTCTCCGGTTTGCTTCCGGGAGGCAATCCACGCTCGAAGCGCAAGAGGATGTTCTCCAGACGCAATCGCTGAATCTCGCGGTCACGTTCTGTGTTCTCTCGGTCTTTCTGTAGCTCGAAAGCAAGACGTTCAACGATGCGGGTCAACTCGTTCATTTCCTGACGCATCTGGTTGATGTCCCGCCGCATCTCCTTGATGTCCTCCTCATGCTTCTGCAACTTCTGCATGACAGAGAACAGTTGCTTGCCGAAGTCTATGAGTTTCTGCAACATGGCCTACCACATCGCCTTCAGGCGGGAGAGAACAACTCGATTTTCTGCTTCCAAACGTGCTGTTTCCGCTTTGAGATATTCGATTTCAGCGCGGTCTTTCTGCATCAGTTCATCGAGCCGTCTCATATCCGCCAGAAGTTGATCGGCAATGGCTTCATAATCGGCGGCGGTTTTTCGTTTGGTTTTGGTCAGTGTTGTCTCGCTCATCGTGAAAACCTCCAGCTACAGTATATCATGGCACTATGTGGTGGAGACAATCAGCGCGGTCGGTGAATGTCGAAGAGGGTTGCGGCCCCATGTTGAGGGTCATGCCGGGGCTGGAAATCTCGGTGGTGGTGAGCGTCATCGTCTCATTCCTGCGCTTGGTTCAAGGTTGCGAGTTGCTGCAAGGCAAGCGGCATGAGCGGAGTCGCGTCTATCCAATAGAGCAACGAGCGCGCCTGCATCCGTCAACATTAAAGCCGCCCTGCCTTACGCTTCTCCACCATATCTTGCGTGAACTTTTTCCCGATGTCCTTCGACATCTGCGCCCCGCCAGGAACGATTTCCCCGCTATCTATGCAGCCGATGAAGTCGGCAAGGAAATCAGCCATTGTCGCTCCTTCTGGCAACTCTTCGGGGGGTAGTGCGGGAAGAAACTGCTCTCGCAGTCTATCCAACACCAGCAGTTCTGGCGTTGTGCCTTGATTTTGCGCCCGTTCGGTAACGGCCTGTTCCAGTTCGGGCGGGAGAGTGATTGTTATCATGGTCAAGGTCTTGCCCTCCGTATGTGTATCTCCCGCCTATAGTATATCACAGCCCGACGAGATGATGACTATCAGCGCGGTGGATGGGCCACCTTACTTGAGGCTGGCGAGGTACGCGCCCAGAGCGTTCAGGTCTTTGTCGTTGATGCGGCCTTCAAAGGCGGGCATTCGCGAAGCCGGGTTGTGCGTTTTCGGGTTCTTGATGTGTTCGATGAGCCATTGGGGAGTATGCGCGGTATCCGCGCCAACGCGCGTTAGATCCGGCCCCATGCGCCCGCCCTGCCCGCCGAGGGAGTGGCATCGGGCGCAGCCGTTGGAGGCGTAGACAGCCTTGCCCGCATCCACGAGCGAAGCATCTCCCTGCGCCGCCGGAGCGGAACCGCCGCTCTCGCCCTGCTTTGCGCAGCCCGCTATCCAGAGCGATGCCATGAGAAATGCGAAACTCGCCGCCATTCCGACAGCCTGCTTACTTTTTCCCAGCAACATACGTAGGAGTTCCTTCCGCAGAGAAGTGGTCTTGCTTGCCTGCCTTGTTCGACGCAGGGCGCGTCTAATCCTCGGTTTCGCCTGGAAACGTGATGAACTCCGGGGACACTCCGTCGGCCAGACGCTCTTTTCGGATATGGACGTTCTCTAGCCCTCAGTTGCGTTCCTGTGGGCCGTGCAGGGGATCGCCGCTGAAGACCGGTTCGTAGTCGTGGCGGAAGGGATGGCCCTCCCAGTCCTCCGGCAGCAGAATGCGCATTCGGGCCGGGTCGCCGTCGTCGGGATGGCCGAGAAAGCGGATGCCGAACAGGTCGAAGCATTCGCGCTCGTGCCAGTTCATGCCGGGCCAGATCGGAGTGAGGCTGGAGACAACGGGGTTTTCGCAGGGCAGAACGACGTGGAGAAGGGCTGTCCGGTTATGGCGCATGGAGACGAGACGTATCCAGAGGACGATCTGTTCGCCGGTGTCGCGGGCAGTCAGGTCGGCGGGATAGTCGAAGGCCAGGGAAGGCTCGTCGCGGAGATAGTGGCAGAGCGCCGCCAGCGATTCCGGCGCGATGGTGAGGCGCAGTTCGTTCTCGGTCTCTTCCGCTTCGGTCAGCGCCTCGGCAAAGCGCGCTTTGAGTGCGTGCAGGGTGTCGCTCTCCTCGGTCAATGCGGCCTCTCCTCAATCCAGATTTATCCCTCGATCACAATCGGTTCGCCGGGAGGAAGTTCCTGGCCGCGCCGGGTCAGGACGTGTTCCTGCTGTATCTTCTCCTGAAGCTTCAGGATGCCGTGGATCAGGTTTTCCGGGCGCGGGGGACAGCCGTAGACATAGACATCCACCGGCAGGAAATGATCCACGCCCTTGACGATGGTGATGCTGTCGCGGTACGGCCCGCCCGCCGACGCGCAGCCGCCCA
>DASRGL010000435.1:0-2326 GCA_035651115.1 Chthonomonadaceae bacterium | reverse complement strand
CTCTGGACATAGGTCTCCCGTACCCAGGTGGACGGAACCCAGACCTCGTCCACGCTCTCCGCAATGGACTGCACCCAGACTCGGGGCAGCGAACCGAACTCCCACGGCTGAATCAACGCCAACTTGCCTGTCTTTGGCTCTGCGAAATCCGGGGGCCAGCGATGGCGCACCGTCACTTTCAGGTCGTCCAGCACGGCGTTCTCGCGCTTTGCCAGCGCCGCAAACCGTGCGTCCACGCCCGCATCGAACGTCGGTGGCTCATAGTGCGCAATGCCGAGATCGAAGCGCGCCGTGAACGCGGCGTCGTCCAGCAGGGCCAGCGTCAGTTCACGGTTGACGAGCGCGAGGCTATGATGCACAAAGAAGGAGCCGTTCCAGAGGACTCCCTGCTTGTTGGAAGCGATACGTAACGGCATGACTTATCTCCTCAATTGACCTAACCCCCCGGCCCCCTTTCCTGCCCGCTCGTACCTCGCTAGGGAAGGGGGTGACCGACTCGTTACTGCCTGTTGGTAGTCATCCATCTCGCCAGGTGGGAAATGAAAGACTAAGGACAACGGAAGATGCTACCGACACCCCCTTCCCTGTGAGCGCAGCGTCGCAAGGCAAAGGCTCGAATCGTTTCGAGCCGTCCCTTGCAGTCGCAGTAGGGAAGGGGGCCGGGGGGTTAGGTTTTCTAAGCGGCGCGGCGTGCGGCCATCTCTTCGAGTGTCCAGAGGGGGACACGGGCGGCGTCTGCCTGCGCGCGATGGGCGGTCGAAAGCTCCGCGCTGTCCCGCGTCAGCACGGCGTCGGCGATATGGAACAGCGTCCACTCCTCGCCCGGCGGGAGCGGCTGGTTCAGCAGGGTGATATTGGGCAGGGCGTCTGCGGGCAGTCCCACTTCCCCGGTCAGAAACGCGGCCAATCGTTGAATCAACTCTTCGGCGGGCGGATCGGCGGTCGGGTCGGCGCGCAGCAGCAGCACCGCCGGATCGCCCGGATGGTAGAGCGTCGCGAACGCTCTGACCAAAGACTGCCAGTGGCCCGCATCGTTCCAATCCGGGAAGGCAAGCAGGCGCAGAAGGCGCTGCGGCGGCGCTGCGGCGGCGGCTTGCTGCCGCCGAAGCTGGCTGCGGGCCTGGGCGCGCAGTCGCTCGAAACCGGGCCGAACGTCGGCGTAGACCGGGCAGCCGTCCAGGATCGTCAGCAGTTCGTCGAGAACCGTCAGGGCGTCGGCGGGGCGTTCCGCTTCCAGCAGGAGGCAGGCCCATTCCTCCCAGGCTGCAAACAGGAAGGGCGACTCGGCCAGTGTCCGACGATAGGCCGCTTCCGCCTGCTCCCGCTGGCCGAGCGCCCGCAGCGCCCGCGCCAGCCGGTAGTGCGACCCGCCGATCTCAGGATGCAGTTCGACCGCCGCCACCGCAAACCGCGCGGCATCGGCATAGCTCTGCTGCTCGAAGCCGATGTCGCTCAACTCCAGCCATGTCCGCCACAGCAGTAAGGAACGCAGGGCCGCGATCCACTTCGCGCTTTCCGGGCGAGTCGCGCCCCAGAGCCGCTCCAACTCGACATCGAACGCCTCGAAACGGCGCGGGAAGTAGGGGCCGCGCAGTTGCTCGGCGCGCAGGTTCTCGGCTTGCAGCAGCGCGACGGCTGCCGCCAGTTCCTCGGTCACGCCAGGCCGCTGCATCGCCAGAAGAAGATGGGCCAGGTTCAGCCGCGCCGCAATATAGTCGGGCTGAAGTTCCAGCGCGCGTCGGGCATAGGCGACGGCCTGCGCGAAGATGGGGGCGCGCTGCGAGGCATCGGGGAGCGCGCTTGCCACCTCGCCCGCAAGGCAGGCCAGCGCGTTCGCGATGTCGGCACGGGACGGATACTGGTTTTGCGCCTGCAACAGTTCTAATTCCGCCGCCGCCAGGTTCCGCAGGTCCGGCACGAGCATCCACTGCCGGGCGCGCTGTATCTGCCGCTCGATGGGCGGGAGCGAGAGGAAGCGGCGTTCTCCGCGCGGCCTTCCGGCCTTCGCCTCCTCGATGATGGCGAGCGTTTCGGCCAGATGGTGCGCGTAGGTGTGTGTCTGGATTTTGCGATAACCTGCCTCCGCAATGCGCTCGCGCTCCGCGTCGTGCGTCAGGTAGTAGTCCAGCAGGGCTTCCAGGTCCTCCGCGCCATACAGCACGCAATGCTCCCGATCCGTGAACAGGTCGCGAATCTCCGTGTTCTCCCGCTCGTAGAACATCAGCGCGCCGCAGGCCGCCGCTTCGTAGGCCCGCATATTGATCTCGCCGCGAATGCTGCGGTTAAAGACGATCCTGGCCCGGTTCATCAGGCGCACGTACTCTTC
>DASRGL010000434.1:0-9521 GCA_035651115.1 Chthonomonadaceae bacterium | reverse complement strand
AGGGGGAACAGGCACTCATGCTGACGTGCAGGGAAGTGCGAGACAACCTGGCCGCCTATCAAGACGGAGAAACAGAAGCCGAGGAGCGCGCGGCGATAGCGGCCCATCTGCGCCGGTGCGACGCCTGCCGCCGCGAGGCCGAGGCGCAGGCGGCTCTGCGTGCGCGCCTGAAGGCGCTGCGGACAGAGGGCATAGGCCTGCCGCTTCCGGCGCATGTCTGGGACAATGCGGCGCGGGCCTGGCAGCAGCAGGACGCCAGGGGACGGGGCCGCTTTCCTATCCGCCTGGCCCTGATCACCATCTGCCTCTACCTGGTCGCTTATGGAGCGGTCTGGGCGCAGTGGAAGCGGGCGGCGGGAATGCGCCGGATGTAGGCTTCTACGGATGGCCGCAGGGCGCTATCGGCTACGGCCTCCTCCTGGCGCCGCCGCTGGCCGATGGCCCCGAATTCGCCCTGAACGCGCAGCGCGCTTCCGAACAGCCCTGAGCCATCGTTCTCTCTGCCGCTTGCCTGATGGTTGGCTCTCTCGCTTCTGTTACCTTTTTCACAACTTTGCTGTCATGCGTTTCGCTTGTATCCCCGGTAGTTTTACGTGATAATAGGGACATCCGGTTCTTAGAGGGCAGGTGCGCAGCATTCGCTCTCCTTCGCAGCTTTTTGTGCGGGCCTGATTTTCCGATAAGCCCCGGATGTCCGCTGACCGTGTCGGTTCCGCGACGAAACGGCGTGGTCAGTCTGCCACAACCGATGCCTCTCTTTCTCGGTATGGTCTGCTTCCCAAACGAGGACCAGAAACCGATGGCGACCTGGCGATGCCGTAGAAAAGGGGACTTGCGTGCAGTCTCCGCGTCGTTAAGGCGCATAGCCCGATAGGTTTACCGGCCTATCGGGCGTTTTTTTGCCTCACCGGGCAAACTCACTCTCGCCCGCCGCAACTTTTCAGCCCACAATCCCGTCAGAGAAGTGGCTTGCCCCTTAGCAGACGCCGCCCGCAATGCGAGAAAGAGAGCGGAGCGTTGCGAGGAGGCAAGTAGAAGAGAGGGAGACGACGATGAGCCTGAAATGGCAGTGCGAATGGAACGAAGAGGGACACTACTACGAACTCAAGAAGGGCGTGAAGGTTCCGGTGCGTCTGTTCTTGAACGCGAAGCTGTTCCAGGAGTGCGAAGAGGAGATCTTCCGGCAGATCGTCAACGCGACCGAGTTTCCGGGCGTGCAGGACGTGGTCATCACGCCGGACGTGCATACGGGCTATGTCGTGCCGGTCGGCTGCGTGATGGCAACCAATGGCACTCTTTGCCAGGCGCCGGTAGGCTTTGATATTGGTTGTGGGATCCTGGCATTTCGCTCGACGGTGAGCCGGGGCAAGGGACTGGATGAGAAGCTGCGGAAGCGGTTCTCCGAGCGCGTCATGGAGACGGTCGGCATGGGAACTGGCAAGGGCAGCGGCCACTCTTTCAGCGAGGCGAAGTTCAACGAGGTCGTCCGGCACGGCGCGAGCGCCCTCGGCTTCCATCGGGAGAACTCCGAGCGCGACTTTATCCCGGTCAGCGATAAGTGGGACATTCCCGAAACGCCTCTCAAGCGGGGCATCACGCAGTTGGGCAGTCTCGGTGGAGGTAAAGTGAACGCCTCCCTGGTAGCGTAAGTTACCAGACAAAAACCCGTCCAAAACGGAAAAAGCCTGCGAGGGTCATTCCGTGGGAAGTGCGCTGGCGTCAAGCCAACACCCCGTAGAGAGCAGAGGGACTTGGGCAACCTGTGCAGAACTACAGGTTGAAGGTGTGCTCCGAACTGCATCGAAAAGGAAGATGCAGAGCCAGGCAGAAATGACCTGGACGTTTTGTTTCTCTATCGCCATGTCTGCATACCAGATAGATCTAAACGTAGCGGAACTTGCCTATATGTTCGGCTTCCTACAAGCCGATGGGCATCTTTATAGCAATACGCGAAATCGCGGTAGGCTGTCGCTGGAACTGAAAGTTCAAGATGCATGGTTAGTGGAACAGTTTGCTCGTCTTGTACCATTCTACTCGTCTATCAGGACGCGCACAAGACGGACAAACTTTAGCGAAATCTATTCGAGCGTCATCTGGACGGTTCACGACCGGAGTTTCCGCGAAGCGCTGATTGCAAAAGGCTTACCGCAGGGCAAGAAGTCGGACATAATCAGTATTCCAGATGGAGAGTTCGCTCAGGTGGACTACTATCGCGGAATAGTGGATGCAGATGGCTCACTCGGCATCACGGCACAGGGAATTCCTTTTGTCTCTCTGATGACGGTCAGCGAACCATCGGAAATAGCATCCTGGCAGCGTCCAGCAGGTCGGCGCAAATATACACTGCGAGAATGGGACCGAGAGCAGGATGAGTTCATTCTATCTCATTCTGTTGAGGAAGCCGAAAGATACCTGGAACGAACCTCGCAGAGCATCAAGATGCGTTTGTGGCGATTGAGAGGTAAAAAGGTAACAGACTGAATCACTTCTGCGAATTGCAATACGACCAGGATGATCACTTGTGGGTGATGGTGCATACCGGTTCGCGCGGCTTCGGTCACGGGCTGGCGACCTACTACATCCACGAGGGCAAGGAGTACCTGAAGCAGCGGGGCGTGGACGTGCGCGGCGGCGCGGAGGCGGTCTATTTCGAGCCGGACAACCCGCTCTATGAGGGCTACAAGAACGCGGTCGCCGCAGGCGCGAACTTCGCCATCGCCAACCGCCTGCTCATCTGGGAGGCCGTCGGGCGCGCGTTCGAGCAGGTGTTCGGGCAGGAGCCGGAACTGATCTACGAGATCTCGCACAACCTGGCGCAGGAGGAAGACGTGCCGACGCTCGGCGGCAAGGCCTGGGTGCATCGCAAGGGCGCGACCCGCGCCTTTCCCGCCAACCACCCGATGCTGCGCGGGACGAAGTGGGAACAGACCGGTCATCCGATCCTGATTCCGGGCAGCATGGGCGACAAGAGCTACATTCTCTACGCGGAACCGGGCGCGGAGAAGAGCCTCTATTCGGTCAATCACGGGTGTGGACGGCGGCTGTCGCGCGCGGCGGCCAAGAAGCAGTTCACGCAGAAGCAGGTCAACGAGCAGATGAAGCGGCTCAATGTGATGGTCAACGCGGGCGGCAACGTCCCCATTGACGAGTCTCCCGACTGCTACAAGCCCGCGAAAGATGTGATTGATGCGGTGGTGAAGGCGGGTCTGGCCCGCGTCGCCTACACCCTGACGCCCATCGCCTCCCTCAAAGGCGTGGATTAGCCCTCACACCGAGAAGCGCAACGCGAAAGCCAGAGCCTCCGCTACATTGGAGGCTCTGCCTCTCATACCGGCGCAGGATCAATCACATGGATGCCGATGAATGTCTGAAAGTCTGTCGTGTTGAAGGTAAGGACGTGGTTTAACCCGTATACGCGCATCACGGCGACAAGGCGCGCATCGTAGACCAGGGTATCGGTAACGCCAGAAGTCGTGACAATACTCTCCCACTCGAAAAAGATGTCTGGCACATCCGGCAAGAAGCGGAACACCTGCTGAATACGGCGCAGATGACGCTCCGCTTGAGCCGAAGCCAACGCTAATCCGCCTCTAACCGCAGAGCGCGTTGCGACACTCCAAAACTCCAGCAGATTTTGGGTGGTAACGCAAAGCGTGTCCCCGTTCTCCTACAGGCGCCTGAGCGCACGGCGTGCCAGAGGATAATGCGGAGAACTTGGCTGGATGCGACGAAGCAAAACGTTGCTATCTACAAGGTAATCTGGCACCAGGCTCGATGTCCGTAGATGCTTCTACGAGACAGCGCCTCATCCGAAAGGGGCGGAAGGGCAGGATTGACATCCTGGCTGAGTTCATCCAGGGCCGCTTCCCACTCATCCACAAAAAGTCGCGTAGCATCGGGCCGTTCTAATCCGAGAAGCAACCGCGCATATCGGGTTACGTCCATGCCCCGTGCATGGGCTGCCTGCGCAGAACGGGCTTCCTCCTCAGGGGTCAGTTCGAGCTGTAGTGTCATCTTCTTTCCTCCGGTTGCCTACGTCTATTATAACACAACGGCTCACGCTCCTCATGCCCTTCAGGAAGAGGGGCTTTTCGCCGCTAAACGTGGAAGCGCCGGCGCATCGCGTTCGGGAAGAAGTGGGTCAGCAGGTCGCCGGTAAGAATCAGGCTGTAGTAGAACGCCATCAGGCCCATCGCGAACGGGACTTCGACCGCTTTCATATGGGCCTGAGGATAGTTGCGGCAGATGCTGCGCATACCGGAGACGAACTGGCGCTTGAAGCTGCCGAACGCGCCGCGCAGTCCCGACCCGTAGCGATCCCCGAACAGATAGGGACGCATCACGTTCTCATCCCGGCCCTCGGCGATTCCGCGCAGGAAGAAATGCCCCCATCCGTTCGGGGCCGGATGGTTGATGTGCGCCGACGGGCTATAGAAGATGGGGATGCCCTCCTCGGTCAGTTTCTGCCCCAGCGCCCGGCAGGAGCCGCGCGACGTTCCTTCGATCGTGGGAAAACCGTAGCGGACAAAGAGCGGCTTGCGGAAGGCGACGCTGTTGGCGTAGAACGAACGCCGGGTTTGCAGCGGGCCGTCCGGGCGGCGCAGCTCGAAGAACCAGCCGAGCGCAAACGCCCGCGCGTACAGCGTCGAGGTGTCCATGTAGACGTTGCTGCCGACGACCTGCACCTGCGGGTCAGCGAACGCGGAGAGCAGATTCACCAGCCAGTTCTCCTCCGGGATCACGTCGCTGTCCAGAAAAATCAGCAGATCGCTCTCGGCAACCTGCGCGCCCGTGTTCTTTATCTGGTAGTAGTGTTGTCCTGATACGGGCAGCAGGCGCAGGCAGATCGCCGGATCGTCGGGGCGGAT
The DNA here is from genome assembly GCA_035651115.1 of Chthonomonadaceae bacterium. Classification (GTDB taxonomy): domain Bacteria; phylum Armatimonadota; class Chthonomonadetes; order Chthonomonadales; family Chthonomonadaceae; genus DASRGL01. The sequence continues at coordinate 4,653 of DASRGL010000434.1, read as the reverse complement.
GGTTTCGGACAGAAGGGCTGTCAGCGTGTCCGCCTCGGTCTCCCCTTCGGGATAGAGGATGATCACATGGAGCGGGGCGCATATCTGAGAGAGAAACGCCGGTTCGGGCCTTCCAGCGCCGCTAGAGGCGGTCTCGAAGAGCTGATGCGCCTGCTGCGCCAACTGACGCAGCATAGCGCGGCTGCGCGCCATCTTCGAAAGGCGCGCGTTCTCCCACTCGATGATGACTGCGACTGTCTGCGGCTTCATCTTTTTCCCTCTCTTTTTGTGCCGCCCAGCTTGCCGCGAGGCGAACGTCGAGTTACTGCTTAAATTTCCGTATCCTCCCCTCCGGGTCAGTAGGTTATTCCATAAAGAACGGCAGTACGCGCACGCTTCGTTCCTACAGTAAAGAGGAGGCAAACCCGCTAAGGGGCTTACCTCCTGGAGCCTGTCGCTTTGTGAGGGCTGTGCAAGGCGGCGCCGCTACGGCGTCGCAGCCGGGTCGAACTGCATGATGCCGAACATCACGCCCTCGGTGTCCTGGCAGTAGGCCAGGTGGCCGACACCCGGAATCGCCATTTTCGGCATGACGACCTTGCCGCCCGCCGCCTCGACCTTGCAAACATAGTCGTCCACCGAAGGCACATCCAGCGTGTTGACGGCGGCGCGAGCGGGAGACTCTTTGCAGGCGCGCATCAGGCCGCCATTGATGCCGGGCTGGGCCTCGTCCCCGGTCGTTATCAGCCAGTACTCGCTCGGGCCGTCCCACTTCTGGAACTGCCAGCCGAAGACCTCGGTGTAGAACCGACAGGCGCGCTCAGGATCGTCGGCAGGCAGTTCGAAATGAATCACACGGGGCATCACGGTTTCCTCCTTCGGAATGCGGGATAGTGGGCGAAATGTCTCTCGCCATCTGTCTACTACTGCCCGGCGATCCGAAGCGGAAACAGGGCGAAAAAAAGTACGTCAAGAGGCATGGCGCGGCGGCGCCTGGGCCGCTTCCACCAGCGAGAGGCTGTCGCAGAACTCCCGAATCAACACGATGCGGCCCGCCAGGAACTGGAACTGCTGCACCAGATGGATGTCGTACTCGCGCCCGGTGGCGCGGTAACAGCCGCGTTCGCGGGCCAGCACGATCACGGTATCGCCCTGCGCGACGACGGTCTGCAGTTCCGGCTGCTGGTTCTCCAGGAGGCCGAAGTTACGCGGGAGGGCTTCGCGCACCTGCGCGCGGCCCTGCCAGCGCCCGGTGAGCGGCATCGCGGGCGGGCCGAGGATTTCCAGGACCACGTCTTCGGCCATGTAGTCGCAGGCCGCGTCGAAATCGCCGCGCGTGACCGCGCTGTAGAGCTGGTGGAGGAGGCGCACGTTTTCGGCTTCGAGGCGTTTGGCGGAGACTTCGGGATCGCCCTCCGCGAAGGCGGTGGGTATCCGGCTGACGAACTGCGCTACGGTGACTGGTTCCATCCCATCCCCCTCGCTATCTAAGCTGGCTTCTGCTTCGCCAGGGAGACGTGAAACTCCTGCATTAACGCGCGATTTTTAGAACGCGGTTGTTCGTGCTGTCCGAAATGTAGAGCGCGCCAGAAGGGTGGAAGGCGACGCCGTGCGGCTGGTGAAGTTCGGCCTGGAGCGGATCGCCGCCGATGCCTGCGGTTCCTGCCCGGCCTGTTCCCGCCACGCGCACGATCCTGCCCTCCTTCGGGAGATACTTGCGGATCAGGTGATTCTCGGTGTCCGCGATGAGAACGTTGCCCTCTTTGTCCACGCAAAGATGCTTGGGGCCATTCAGGGTCGCCTGCCGCGCGTCCCCGCCGTCGCCGGTCGCGCCTTCCGCGCCCGTGCCGACGACCGTGCGGATTTTGCCGTCCGGCTCCACGACGCGCAGCGCGTTCCCGCTCCGTTCCAGGATATAGACCCGGCCCTGCCCATCCACCGCCACCGCGCGCGGGTCTACCAGCGGGCTGGTGCGGGCGTCGGCCCCGTCTTGCGGCACGCCGCGCTGCCCGTTGCCCGCAACAGTCGTTACGATGCCCGTCTTCATGTCTATGACCCGGACGCGGCGGTTCTCCAGGTCGGCCAGGTAGAGATGCTCGGCCTTGCGGTCGAAGGCGAGGCAGTAGATGCCGTTGAACTGCGCCTGGGTCGCCGGGCCACCGTCTCCGCCGAACCCGTTCTGCCCCGTCCCGGCTGCCGTCGTGATGATGCCGGTCCGGTGGTCTATTCTGCGCACGCGGCTGTTGAGCGTATCCGCGATATAGAGGTCGCCGTTGGGCGCGACGGCCAGGCTGTGCGGCGAGTTGAGCCGCGCCTGCCTTGCCGGACCGCCGTCCCCGCTGTACCCCTCCGTCCCATCACCCGCGATTGTGGTCAGAAGACCGCGCCCATCTACGCGCCGCACGCGATGCACGGTCATCTCGACGATGTAGGTATTGCCCGCCTTATCGAAATCTACGCCAAACGGCTCGATAAGTTTCGCCTGCGTCGCCGGAATATTGTCCGCCCCCTCGCCGCCGCCCGCGAACAGCGTGATACGCTCTCCTGCCGCCTGCTGCTGAGGCTGCACAAAGGCCATGATCGCATCCTCTCTGCCGGTTTCTCGTCTGTCGGCGGCGCGTGCGCCCGCGTTGCTGGCGGGGCTGCCGGGGCGAAGGCGAAAGTCTCCGCGCTCCGCATTGCGAAACAGCGGGTCTTTGCCGTAGACCCCGTTCGCTTCTGGCGTCGGCAGGTTGGGGCGGCTTCGCGCCGGAGCGTCCAGGCAGTACCAGACGTTGCGCGCGAAGCGAAACGTCTGCGGCGCGGTGTTCGGCCCGATGTTGACCGCTTCGGCCCACTCGTCGGCACGGAACGCGATGATATTGTCCGTAAAGACGCCGTTGCGCGAGGGGACAAAGCCCGGCGCGACGGTCTCCTGAAGAATCCGCAGCGCCCAGCGCTTCGGGCGATAGATGGTGTTGAACCGCACCGTCGCGCCATCCACGCCGACGAACGCGACCGGCGTGCCGCCGCCGATAAAGATATTGTCCTCCACCAGAATATCTTTGGCTTCGGAGAGCGGCTGCCCGGCCAGCGTTTTGAGCGGCGGGCGAAAGAACTCCAGTCCGGTGCTGCCGCCGATATTGACGGCCCGCCCTCCTGCGCTCTCGAAGCGGTTCCGGCGCACCGCGATGTGACGGCAGCCGCCTTTCGCCTGGACGCCCGTGCTGCCGGTCTCGTCGCTATGGCGGAAGCGGCAGCCCGTGATGACGCCATCGTGGCAGCCCACCATGTCAATGGCCGAGCCGCCGCCCGTTCCCCATCGCTCTATCGTGCAGCCTTCGACCCGGAAATCGTCTATGCCGGACAGCTTCAGGCCATCATGATTGCCCTGCGGCCCGATGTCCGAGATGCGCAGCCCGACGACGCGGATATGCCGCGCCGGTCGGTCATAGACACCGCCATCGTCTATATTGATGCCGTTGTCGCTCATCCCCTGGACGCTCAGATTCCGCAGTTCCAGATAGGAGGAGGCCGTGAAGTGGAGGCCGTTGTTGCCGCCTTTGAAGACGGGCGGGTTTTGAGGATCGGCGGCGGCGATGACGATAGGCTGCGCCTGCGTGCCGCGCACGTTGTCAAAGTAGAAGCCGCCGGGATAGGTTCCAGGCGCAAGCAGGATGCGCGCTCCCGGCCTGGCCTGCGCGACGGCCTGCCGGAACTCCTGCGCACTCCGCACGGTGACAGGCGCGGCCTGGCCCGCCTGCGCCTGACCGCTCAGCGCGCCCAGGCTCATCACCAGACCGATACCGAACAAAGTTTTGAGGATATTCATGGGTCAGATCACCACTGGTTCTGGCTTGCCGCTGGCGAGGGAGCGGTAGGCGGCTTCGGCGACGGCGACGTTGGCGCGGCCCGTCTCCCCGGTGAAGAGCGGCGGCGTATCGTCCTGGCACCAGTCGAAGAAGGAGGTCAGTTCCCAGTCGGTGGCGTTCGGGATGTCGGTCAGGTCGTCGCGGGTGAAGACGGTCGGCTCTGTCGCGTCGAACCGCTGGTAGCGCAGTTCGCCGCCGAAGCCGCCGTGCAGAAGGTTGCCCGCGCTGCACTGGATATGCACCCGATACTCTCCGATAGGCGACGACAGACTGCTGTGCAGCATCCCGATGCCGCCGTTCTTGAACCGTATCTGGACGAACACGGCGTCATCGTAGTCGGTCTTGCCCAGCACGTTGCGGCCCTGCGCGTAGACGCTCTCGGCCTCGCCCATGAGGAACAGCATGTAGTCGAGTTCGTGCGAGTTGATCTCCAGGAGAATGCCGCCCGACTCCCGCATGTTGAGCCGCCAGGTGGAACGGTAGAGACCGGCCCCGAAGCCCGTGCGCGTGACCGAAATGACCTGCGGCGTGCCGATCTCGCCCGATTCGAGGACCTGGTGGGATTTCCAGAAGAGCGGGATGAGGCGCAACACCTGCCCGACGAAGAGCTTGGCTCCGTGCTGGCGGCACGTCTCGATCATCTCCGTGCAGAGCGCGACCGTCGTACAGAGCGGCTTTTCGCTGTAGATGGGCTTTCCGGCGGGCGCGACCGCCATCACGTTTTGATGGTGATAGAGCGGCGGGGAGCCGATGAGGAAGGCGTCCACATCGGCGCGCTGGGCGATGGCGCGCAGTTCCGTCTCCGGCTGTGCGTTGAACTCGG
>DASRGL010000433.1:0-4530 GCA_035651115.1 Chthonomonadaceae bacterium | reverse complement strand
CAGTTCCTTATCGAGCGGCACGTCGGAGAAGCGCGCCACGCCGTTGTCGGAGGGCTGGAGCCAGTAGGGTTTGTAGACCGGCTTCTTCTCCTCGCCCTCGTACTTGAGCGTGACCAGCACGCCCTGCACCGGCTTGCCGTTGTGCGTGACGGGAACCTGCACGGTCTGCGCGTAGGTGAAATCGTTGGCGGTCAGGGTCTTCGGTATGTTCCCCTCCCGCGACAGATGCGCGACCTTGCCCTGCGCGACATCCAGAACCCGCAGCCGCGCCGTATACTGATAGCCGTCCGGCGTGGGCAGAGACAGCGTGACGCCCGGCTGGTAGTCAAGCGCCTTCGGTTCGGAGGCCGCATTCGAGCGCGTCACGAACCAGTAGACCAGCTTGCCGGAGACCGACTTATCTATCCGCAGAGCAAACGGCGCCGCGTTGGTCTGCGCCCCTGCCGACAGCCCGGACAGAGCCAGGAACGCCAGAGGCAGCGTCAACAGAGCGCCGAAGCCGAACAGCCCGCGCCGAGAGCGGTGAGAACGCGGGGACGGTGTGTGGATCATGCGTATTCCTCCAACATGTGCAGAGCGGCAGGCAGGCATTCCGTCAGATCGCCCGCCACGAGGCCGATCTCTCCCGCCCGCTGCGCCGCGAGATCGCCTGCGGCCCCGTGCAGATAGACGCCCAGCGCGGCCACCTCTGCCGGAGGCAGGACGGCGGCGCGATACGCCTCGGTGTCGGGAATGGCTCTGCCCGGCGCGACGGCCTGCGCCCACAGCCCGCCGAGGATGCCCGTCAGCGTGTCCCCGGCCCCGCCTGTCGCCATACCGGGGTTCCCGGTCGTATTGATGGAGACCAGGCCGGAGGGATCGGCGATCAGCGAGTGGCGGCCTTTCAGCACGACGACCGCGCGATAGCGCCGCGCCAGTTCCCGCGCGGCCCCTAGTCGGTCAGACTGCACGTCGGGAATGGCGGTTCCCAACAGGCGGGCGGCTTCGCCGGGATGCGGCGTCAGGATGAGCGGCGCGCGCGGGTCGTCCGGGCGTTGGGCAATCCGTTCCGGTTGCAGCGCCAGCGCGTTCAGGCCGTCGGCGTCCAGCACGATGGGCTTTGCGATCTCGACGAGCAGGCGCTGCACGAGCGCCACCGTCTCCGGCGCGGTCGTCAGGCCCGGCCCGATGCAGCAGACGGTGGCTTTTTCCGCAAAGCGGGCGATGGCATCGAAGGCGGCTTCGGAAAGCGCGCCCTCCGTTTCGGGCAGGGGCAGCGTCATCTGCTCGTCGAGTTTGGCGGCAATGAGCGGCTGCGCCGACGCCGCAGACAGCACCGTGACCAGCCCGGCCCCGGCGCGCTGCGCGGCCCGCGCGACCAGCGCGGGCGCGCCTGCCATCCCGCGCGAACCGGCGACGACGGCGACATGCCCATAATCTCCTTTATTGGAATCTGGCGCGCGTTTCCTCAGATGAAGATGTAGATCGTCTGCCGTCAACAGGCGGCAAAGACTGTCTGCCTTTAACGCCCGCCAGTCGAAACCGATGTCCGCGACATGCAGCGTGCCGACGCGCTCCGCCCCCGGAAACGTCAGCAGGCCGATCTTCGGATAGGCAAACGTGACGGTATGCGCGGCACGCACGGCCTCGCCCGGAACGGCCCCCGTGTCGGCGTCCACGCCGGAGGGAATATCCACCGCGACGACCGGCAGATGGGCCGTATTCAGCCGCCGGATCGCCTCGGCGATGGCCCCGCGCGGAGCCTCCTTGATGCCGGTTCCGAGCAGCGCGTCCACGATCAGTTCCACGCCGTTCAGCGCCAGGCTGGCCGGCGGCACGTCCCCCGCCGTCAGCGTCTCTATCTCCAGGCGGCGGGCGATCTCGAAATGGGTACGGGCGTCGCTCTTGATGGATTCTGGGTTTCCCGCCAGATAGAGCAACGGCTTTGCGCCCGCCAGCCGCAGCAGGCGCGCGACGACGAATCCATCGCCGCCGTTGTTGCCCGCGCCGCAGAAGACGGCGATCCGCTTGCCGCCGAGCGGCCCGTATTCGCGCGCCACGACCTCGACGACAGCGCGGCCTGCATTCTCCATCAGCACCACGCCGGGAACGCCGAACTCCTCTATAGCGCGCCGATCCAGAGCGCGCATCTGTTCCGCCGTGACGACCTGCATCGCCTCCGCATCTCTCCCTGCGATCCTTACTGTAATGTTAGCAGATTTCGGGCCGGAACGCAAGCCGAACACGGACGCTATCAGTGTGACGTTTCCGACAGATTCCGTTACAAATCCGTCACATTTTCGTCACGCCGCGCGCCTGCCGCTCATGGGGCCGGGGCGGGCCGATGGGCAGGCGCGAACGGGGCCGGATCGGGCCAAGCGACCGCCCGGCGCGCAGGGCGTAGAGCGTGCGGCTGCCGTAGTCGGCGATAAGGAGACGCTGCGCGCCGTCCCACAGCACGGCGATGGGATTGACGAACCCGTAGGCGACGCGGCGCACCTTCCCGGTCTCCGTGTCCACCGCCACCACGTCCGAGTAGGTCAGGGAGTGCCGCACCGTGTCCCCGTCCCCACCTGGCGCTTCCGTGATGGTCGTGTTCCAGCGCGTGATGAAGAGATTCCCGATCAGTTCCGGCGGCAGGCCGAAGGCGTAGAAGAAGCCGCAGCCGTCGGAGGAGCTGCTGGGGCCTAAGCCGTCCGGGTTCGCGGGATCGTGCAGGGTATAGGGGCCGGTGTTGAACAGGTTGTCGAAGGTGGTGGAGAGGACGCGATGATAGCCCGGCGTTCCCGGCGTGAGCATCGCTGCCTTGTTGCGCCAGTTGTCGTCGGCATAGCCGTAGTCCGCGCCCTCCGAGGCTTTGAAGACCTGATCGTGGACATCGCGGCTGAAGTCGGAGTCGAGCAGGTCGCCGTGCAGCCCGAACCCCGATTCGCCGTTGCCGAGCGTCTGCGTGCGGTTGAAGTTGTTGGTGAACCAGAGGTTGCCATCGCGATCCAGGCAGAGGCCGAACGGGTTGCGCGTGCCTGCGGAGTGGATGATGAGTTTACCGGCATCGGTCACGCGATAGGGGCTGTCGTCTTCCTGAATGAAAAACTGCGTGAGCGCCGTAGAGGAGTAGGGATTGGCGGCGTCCTGTTGATCGGCGACCAGATCGAGGTTCTGAATCCAGGCGATGGCGCCGCCAAAAGCGCCATCGCCCCAGGTCTTGCCGATACCGCCAGCCCAGAAGCCCTTGCCGCCGTAGTCGTCAATGGAGCCGCCCGTCCACTCGCCGCGCCGCCCGTTGATGGTGCGCCGCCCGATGCCGACAAAGAGCGTGTCGCCGCGCACCTGAAGCTGGTCAATATTGTGATCGCCCTGCGGAATGCCGGTGACGATGGCGACATTCAACTCGCCCTGCGCGGTCTCCCCCCAGACGCCGTTGCCGTTGCGGTCATCCAGCCGGTGGATCGAGCCGTCGAACTCGGTCAGGTACATCCGCGCGCCGTGAAACGCGATCCCGATGCCCCCGATGCCATCGTGCGGCACGGCGACCTTGTGATCGCTCACCTGGCCGGTAGCCCTGTCGTAGGCGTAGCTGTGGACGCCCTTTCCGGTCGTGCGGACGTAGAGCCTGCCTTCCGGCCCCCACGCCATCTGCGTCGGATTGCCCTCCAGGTCGGCGACCCAGTGCAGCGACAGTTGGCGGCGGTAGGCGTCCACGACCGCAGGCTGCGCGCCCGCGCGGCCCGCCAGCGCCATCCCGACGATGATCGCCGCGCTTCCGAGAAGCGCAGCCCCGCGTCCTTCTCTCATGGTCTTTCCCTCCGTCCTAGCGGTATGCTTCCGGTGTTCAGGGAAAGATTCGACAGACCGGCACGCCGACTCCTTTAGGCCGGAAAGTTCGGGTGGGCGCGGAGCGCCCGCGCCTGGAGCCAGTGGTACTGCTCGTGTCCTGCCGTGCCTTCCAGGTAGGCTCCCAGGCTCAGCCGCACCAGAGGCGAGACGGGCGAGGGGACTTTCACGCGCCCCAGATCGAATCCGTTCGCTGCCTCCACGAACTGAAGCAGCTTGTCTTGCAGCGCGAGAAAAGTCGGCAGCGTGTCCGTGAGCGCGGCGGGGTCGGCATTCGGCACGAAGATCGCGGGAACGGGGACTTTCATCGGCGGATTGGGGCGGAGGATGCGCAGAAACCACCGGTCTACCAGGCTGTAGCGAAAGGGGGCGTCGCTGCGCAGATTCTGCGCGCGCAGGCTCTCCAGCGCCGTCTCGAAGCGCGGCAAGACCTGATGCCCGGTCTTGTTGAGATGGTCGAGAATCTGCGCCAGCGACCACTGATCCGGGGCGGGCGACCAGTTCCACTGCGCCGGGGTCAGCCCTCCGGCCAGCGCTTCGGCCTCGCGCCGGATCTCGGCAAAAGCCGCGTAGGCTCTGTGCAGCGTCGGATGAAGATCGGGTCGTGTCGCGTTCATAGCTGTCGCCTCGTTGCGAGATGCGGGCTGCCGTCCGGCAGGTCGGCAGAAAAGACGGGTGTGCTGTCTCTATTCTACCCGATGCGCAATGGCGGGAGGA
>DASRGL010000432.1:0-4260 GCA_035651115.1 Chthonomonadaceae bacterium | reverse complement strand
AACCGCTTGCCATCCTCGACGCGCTCCGCTCCGGCAGCATGTTCACCGTCCTCGGCGATCTGATTGACCGGCTGGAACTGACGGCGCGCGACCGCCGCCGCGCCGCGCCGATGGGCGGCACGCTGTTGTCCGAACGGGGAGAAGACGTTACCGTGACCGTCCGCGTCCGGGTTCCGTCGCGTCCCAATTTCGGTGGACTGCGGCCCGCGCTGCACCACATTGACCTGATCGCGGGCGACGTTCTCGGCCCGTCTGCCGACCGGGACGCCATGACCAACCCAACCACGAAGGTTGTCGCACAGATGCCTGTGTCGGAAGCGCGTCGCGAAGGCGATTTCCTGACCTTCCACTACCGGTTTCCGCAGGCGCGGCAGAGTTTCTATGTGCGGGTGCGTGGAACCAATCTAAACGTGGATGCGCCGCGCATGGACACGCCGAACGTCTACCCCTGGGACAACCTCTGGTTCTACAGCAACCCGATTCAGGTGCGGCTGACCTGATTTCCCGTCCTCCGATGGGGGTCAGGTCATCATCTCCTCCGCCATGCTGCGCCACTGGCTGTGCGGGTAGCGATCCAGGAAGACGCGCAGGAGTATCTGCGCCTCCTCGCGGCGGTTGAGTTGATGGGCATAGAGCGTGATGACCTTGAGCAGGGCCAACTCCGCCTCCGGCGCGTCGGGGCTATGCACGGTGAGGGAGCGCAGCGTCTCGGCGGCGAGGGCGTACTGCTCGCTCTCTTCCAGGGCCACGCCAAGCGGAAAGAGTTCGCTGGCGGGCAGCGTGGGGGCGCGCAGGTCGTGGTCACGTATCTCCGCGTAGAGCCGGGCCGCTTCCGCGCGCTTGCGGCGGCGCAGCAGCTTGCGCAGCGCGTGCTGATAGTGGCTGCCGGACTGTTCGGTATCGCCGAGCAGCAGCCAGGCCCGCGCCAGTTCCAGCCGCGCCGTCATGTTCTCCGGGTCACGCTCCAGCAGCTTCTCCCACCGCCGGATGGCTGCGCCGGGAACGTTGCGGGCCATCGCCCGCGCCGCGTCCATCTTGAGATAGGCGCGCTCCCCGACCTCGACGAAGCCGAACGCCTGCCCCCACACCAGCCCGAAGATGAAGCCGCCGACATGCGCCCAGTGCGCCACGCCGCCCGCGCCATAGCCCGTGAAGATGTCCCACAGCCCCGTACCGATCTCGAAGGCCAGGAACAGCCCGACGACCGCCACGACCTGCGGACGCCAGGGCAGCCCGACAAACGAGAGCCGCGCCCGATAGTAGCGCACGGCGAACAGCCCGACCAGCCCCGCGCACGCCGCCGATGCGCCGACGATGGGCTGCTCGGCGGCCTGGCCCGGCAGCAGCACGACGATGACCAGCGTCTCCAGCACCCCGCCGACCGCGCCTCCTAAAAGGTAGAGCGCCAGGAAGCGCCACCCGCCGACCACCTCCTCCACGCCCGCACCGAACACCCACAGATAGAACAGGTTGGTCAGCAGATGGCCCAAGCCGTCGTGGAAGAAGGAGTAGGTGAGCAGCGAGAAGGGCTGGAAGTGCGCCGGAACGATGCCGAACGTGTGATAGATCGCCCGTGCGCTGCCCGGCCCGTTCACCTGCTGCAAAATCAGAGTGAGCAGAGTCAGCAGGGCGTTGACGGCCAGCAGCGTCCAGGTCAGGTCAGGCCGCCGGGCGGGCGGGCGGTCGGTGGCGTAGGGGAGCAGCACGGGCGTTCACACTCCGACCTTGACATCGGTCGCGGCCAGGGTCGAATCGAGAATGGCCTGCACGAGCGTATCGGGCGCGATGCCTTCGGCCTGACCCTCGAAGTTGAGAATCAGGCGATGGCGCAGGGCAGGCAGCGCCACCTGGGCGATGTCCTCGATGGCGACGTTGTAGCGGCCTTCGAGGAGCGCGCGTATCTTCGCGGCGACGACGACGGCCTGCGCGCCGCGCGGGCTGGAGCCGTAGCGGACGAATCGCTTGACCGGGTCGGGCGCGTGCGGCTTGTCCGGGTGCGTGCCGAGAACGACTTTGATGGCGAACTCGCGCACGGTCGGCGCGATGGGGACTTCGCGGGCCAGAGTTCGCATCTGCAAAATCGTCTCGCCGTCCAGCACCGGAGTGATCGGCGGGGCCGGAACGCCGGTCGTGCGGTCTACGATCACGGAGAGGTCTTCAAAGGTCGGCGACGGGACGAGCAGCTTGAAGAGGAACCGGTCGAGTTGGGCTTCCGGCAGGGGATAGGTTCCCTCCATCTCCAGCGGGTTCTGCGTCGCCAGCACGAAGAACGGTTCGACGAGCGTGTGCATCGTTCCCCCGACCGTGACGCTGTGTTCCTGCATCGCTTCCAGCATGGCGGACTGCGTCTTGGGCGTGGCGCGGTTGATCTCGTCGGCCAGCACAATATGGGCGAAAACAGGGCCGGGCTGGAACTTGAACTCCTTCTGTCCCGCCGCCGATTCGAGCAGCAGGTTCGTGCCGGTGATGTCGGCAGGCATCAGGTCGGGCGTGAACTGGATGCGCGAGAACTTCAGGTGCAATGCCTGCGCCAGCGTGCGGACGAGCAGCGTTTTGCCCAGGCCCGGCACGCCTTCCAGCAGCGCGTGGCCGTTGGCGAGAAGGCAGATCAGCACGCTGTCAATGATTGGCTCATTGCCGACGATGACCTTGCGTATCTCGTTCTTCACCCGGTCGAAATCGTCTTTGAACTTGGCGGTCTGTCGCTCGATGTCGCTCATGGAGTTCCTTATATTGGCCGGGTACTGAAAGTACCCGTCTTGGTGGCGCTTCGCGCCGAGCGTCCTGCCGGACGCGAACTGCATTGTCCGTCCGTGAGGACGGTTGGCCGCAGGCCCTCCAGACGGGTACGTTCTGTACCCGGCCAGAGGTCACGGCTTAATACTGTCAAAGTAGTCGCGCACCTGCTTCTTATAGGCGGCGGGAATGTTTTCCTTGTTCAGCGCGTTCTCGGCAGCGCGGCGGTTCGTCTGGTACGCCTGATAGTAGGGCGAGCGGCTCTTGAAGGCTTCGGGATCGCCCGTCAGGTTCTGCTGCAACTCCTGGCCGTTCTTCGAGCGCGTCCCGGCGATTTTGGCGTTCGGCAGGTATTTGCCGTGCTTCGCCTGCTGCGCCAGATACCTGGCGAACTCCTGCGCCGAGCCGTTCTTGCCTGTTCCCGGCTTACCGTCGGCTTTCCCTTCGGCCAGCAGGCGCGCTTTCGCCTTGTTGCCGGGGTCTTTCATCGCCTGCGTCGGATCGCCTCTGCCGCCCCAGCCTTTGCCCGCTCCCTTGCCGCCTATCCCTTTGCCCTGGCCGTTGCCGCGCCCCATTCCCATGCCCATGCCTTTGCCCATGCTCATTGTCAGGCGGCCATCTTTGAGCGCCTGAACAAGCTGCGCGAGCATCTGCGCGTCGAGTTGGGCCTGCATGTTGCCCATGCCTTTACCCATCTGCTTGGCGATCTGGTTCATCCTCTGGGCCATCTGTTGGAGCGTGTTCGGATCGAGATGGCCCTGGTTCTGCGACATCATCTGCGCCAACTGCTGCAACTGCTGCGCCGCCTGATCCTGGCTCGTGTTCTGGAGCGCCTGCGCCAACTGCTGCATGGCCTGGGCCATCTGCTGCATCGCTTCCGGTGACATCTGGCCGGACTGCATCTGCTGCGCCATCTTCTGCATCGCCTGCTGCATGGCCTGCGGGTCTTGCTGCTGCATCGCCTGCTGCATCTGTTCCAGCGCCTTGCGCGCCTGCTTCATCGCCTCGGACTCTTTAGGCTTTTTCTGGCTCTGCGGATCGCTCTTGTTGGCGTCCTTGCTGCCGTTCGTGTCGTTCTTGGCCTGCTGGTTCTTCGCTGCCTGCCGTGCCTGCTCCACCCGCTTCTGCTGCGCCGCCGCGACCTCGCGCTGCATCTGGTCGAGGGAACGCTTGAACTCCTGCTGCGCCTGCTGCAGGGATTTGGGCGGCACAGCAGCGGCGAGACGCTTCTGCGCCTCCTCCATCTTGCGCGTCAGCTTCTGCATCGCGACGAGCGCCTGCTTCTTGCTCAGTTCGCCCCTGCGCATCGCCTCGCCGAGTTTCTGCGCCTCCGCCGCCGCCTTCTTTGTCTCGTCGAGCTTCTGCTGATCGGCGGTCTTCGTCGTGTCCTTCGCCAGTTTTTCTATCTGGATGCCCTGCTTTTTGACCTCGGCCATCTCCTCGCGCTGCTGCTTCGACCAGAACGCGGGCAGGGTGGGGAGATAGAACAGCAGGAACAGCGCCAGCGTCGCGACGAGGCCGACG
>DASRGL010000431.1:0-67914 GCA_035651115.1 Chthonomonadaceae bacterium | reverse complement strand
CCAGGGCGGATTTCAGTGCGCGCCGAGCGTCTTTCGGGAGACGCTGGAGTGGATACGCACGCAGCCCGGCGACGCGCCGCAGCCGCAGGTTCCGGACGAGGCCATCCTTCCCATCCCCGGCAAGGCGGGCGACCTGCTGATCTGGAACTCGCTGCTGCCGCACGGCAACGGCCACAACGTCTCCGACAGGCCGCGCCTGGCGCAGTACATCACCATGTACCCGGCCCCGGAAGCGGCGGAGGCGCAGACGCACCGCCAGCGATATAGCATCTGGGACGCCGAGGCGGAGCGGGCGGAGCGCATCGCCTGCTGGCGGGACACCCTCGTGCCGAAATGGGCCAGAGGACTGAACTATCCTCATAAGGAGTCCCGCGCCAACCAGCCCGCGCAACTGACTCCTCTGGGCCGCAAACTGCTTGGCCTGGATCGGTGGGAGTAGGCCCCCCTCCCTGGCCCTCCCCCCAAGAACAGGGGGAGGGGAGCCAAACAATCACGTCTTCCTCTGTTTGTCACCCTGAGCGCAGCGAAGGGTCTCTGCCTTGAGCTTCTTCGCTCCGCTCAGAATGACAAGCTACAGAGACGCCCGCGCCTCAAACGTTCCCTCCCCCTGTTCTTGGGGGAGGGCCAGGGAGGGGAGCTAATCGCGAAACGGCGAATCCCTGAGGGAGACGGCGTGTTTGCTGTCGGCGGCCTGCTGCGCCTTGATGCCGATCTCGGTGATGCGGCAGGATTCGGCAAGCGTGAAGGGAGGCGGGCCATCGCCGCGCAGGGAGCGAACGAACCGCGTGAAGATGTCCGGCGGCGTGGTCAATGGAAGCGTGCGCGGCCCCTCTTTGGCGGTGATGAGCGTCACCTTGCGATCTATCAACACTGTCTCGACGACGCCCTCCGTCCCGATGATGCGCAGCCGCTCGTCGCCGTGCGTCGGGGCGGTCTCCGGGCGCAGATAGTCCAGGGTGAGCGCGGCGTTTCCGCCGTTCTGCATAGCGAGCGCGAACGCCGCCTGGCTCGCGCAGGCCGGATAGTCCGGGCGGGCCGTCACGCCTTCGTACCCGGAGACCTCGGTGAAGACATCGCCGAGTATCCAGTGCAGCCAGTCGAAGGCGTGGATGCCGATATAGGGCGCGATGCCGGGGAACGTGCGGCGGTCGCGGAAGTAGTCCGGGCGCGTTTTGCCCCATTTGTAGGTCTTCTGGCTGAAACTCAAGAGCGGCGTGCCGATCTTGCCGCTCTGAACCGCCTCGCGTATCGCCGCCAGCGTCGGCTCGCCGCGCATCGTATGCATCGGAATGAGCGGCGTTTTCGTCCGCTTCGCTGTGTTATAGACGCTCTCCAGCGTCGGCAGGTCCATCGCGAGCGGCTTTTCCGCCAGCGTCGGCAGGCCGCGCTCCAGGCAGACCTGCGTCCACTGCGGGATTCGGTCGGGACGGCAGCAGACCTGCACCACGTCCAGCTTTGCTGTGTCGAGCATCTTGTGCGCGTCGTCGTAGCGGCGCGTGTCCACCGTCAGGCCGGGCGCATGGTCGAACGCGCCGGTCGTCTCTTCCGGCCCGGCCGCCGCGACCGCCACGAGCGCGAGATCGGGAAAGGTCTTCAGCGCGGGCGCATAGGTCTGCCAGTGTCCCGTCGAACCGATCAATCCAAGCCGCATGATGGCCCTCCTGCCCAGTGTTGCTTGTTATCTTAGCCTTGCCGCGCTCTGTCTCCTGCTTTGACCTGACCCCGTCCAGGGGACGGGGGTCAGGTCATAAGGTATACTTGGGACATGACGCGAACGCAGACTCTCCTCAACCGGGTGCGCGGCCTGCTTCTTTCCCTCTGGGAACTGCGCCGAAGTCCCCGCCGCGCAGTCCGGGCGGCGTGGTGGAGCGCGGCGCTGTATCTGGTGGGATTGGCGCTTGCGCCCCAGGTCTTCGGGTGGCTGTTGTTCGGCCTCTGGATCGCCGCCGACTGCATTCTCGCGGGCGTCGCCGTCGTCTGGGGGCTGTTCCACCTGCGCCAACCGCTGCGCGGGCGGGCCGTCGCCTTCCGATGGGCCTTCTGGCTGACCATCCTGGGAACGCTCCTGCTCTCTTCCAGTCTGGAGTCGCTTGGAGCCGTTACGGAAGCGACCGGGCTGCCGCCTATTCCCACCTCCAGCCTGCTGCTTCTGCTCGTGCTGGCCGTCGCGCCGATTCAGTTTCTCGTGCTGCTGACGCTCGGAGGCGTCGGAGCCTGCATCGGCGCGTTCGTCGGGCGGCGCTGGCCGGAGAAAGAGAACCCCGCGCGCACCGGCGCGGGGGCCTGGTGGACGATTCTGCTGTTCACGCTGCTGGTGACGGTCCGGCTGCCGCTCACCTTCACGTTCCGCGCCTCCAATGCCGCGCCTCTGGCCGTCCTCACGCTGGTATGGGGCCTCCCGGTGTTTACCGCCTGGGCCTGTATCGCCATCCACCGCTTCGCCTACGACCCGCAGCAGGGGGCGTGGCGGCTGGTTCGGCAGATCGGGCGGCGGCTGGTGGTGCGGCGGATGCGCCGGGGCCGCGTACAGCTTCTCGATCTGCGCGGCGCAGCGCTCGGCCTGGTCGCGGGCCTGTTCGCCCTGATCGCCGCCGCAAACCTGCTCGTGCCGCTCCGGGCAGGGGCGCTCGTCGCCCTCATCCAGAGCCGGAACGCGGCGCTCTGGGCCGCCGAGAACGCCAATCAGGCCGGCGTGGCCCAGCGAGAGCGGATCGTGCTGCTGGAGATGGACGCCTCCGCGCGCCATCTGGCCCTGACGACCCGCTCGGAGGCCGCGATCCAGGCGGAGATGCTGCGCAAACTGCGCTCCTGGGGCGCGCTGCGCATCGTGCTGCCTCTGCCCGCTTTCGGCGTGAACGAGAACGCCGAACATCTCGCGCCCCACAACGAACCCCGGCTCACCATGCAGGAAGTGCAGCGCACGCAGCAGGACGTGCCGAAGCTGGCGGCGGCGATGCGCCAGGCCGGGAACGTCGTCCTGGCCGTGCCGCAGGAGGCGCTCGAAGCGGCAAGACGGAAAGAGGGGGCCATCGGGGAACTGGCGCGGGCGGCGGCGGCAGTCGGGCAGGCCGATCTCGCCGCCTACACGACGCGGCTTCCCGCCCTCTCGACACAGCCGGGCGAATTCCTGCCGGTTCCTATCCTGCTGTTTGCCGCCGCGCTGGGCCGGGAGCCGACGCTACAGCCCATGCCGGGCCATCCCAGCCGCGTGGAGATCGCGGGCGTGCAGGCTCCCCAGGTGCGGCCGGGAACCGTGCTGGTGGACTTTCGGGGTACGGAACCGGGGCGCGATTTTGCCCATATCGCCTATGGCAGCGTGCTGCGCGAAGAGCCGCTCTATGTCGGTCCGGCAAACGGCGAGGCGGGCCGATGGCTGCCGCCGCAGGTCTATTTCCGCGACAAGATCGTCTTTCTCGACTCGCTGACGCGGCACATCCGCGAGACGCCGCTTGGCCCGATCCCCCGCGCCGAAGCCCTGGCCCATGCGACAGCGGCGCTGCTCTCCTCGGCGTTCATCGCGCAGCCCAACCTGCTCATCGCCGTGCTGGGAACGCTTCTGTTCGGCGCGTGGGTCGGGCATCGCTGCGTGGGCCGCGATCCGCTGGACGCCGGATGGCGCACCGTCATTCCCATCTTCCTCGTCTTCCTTCTGGCGATCCTGGCCTTTCTGCGCGGAACCTGGATAGACCCGGTCGCGCCCATCACGGCCATTCTCGGAGCCTACCTGCTGGTCACGCAGTTCACGTTCGCGCTGGAGCGCACCGAGCGCGACTGGCTGCGGCGCTTCCTGGCTCCCGAAGCGGTCGAAGAGGTGCTGGCGACGGCAGACGACCGGTTGGGATTGCAGGGCAAGCGCCAGATGGTCTGCGTGCTGTTCGCGGACGCGCGCGGCTTTACGCCCTTCGCCGAGCAGCACCGACCGGATGATGTCGTCTATGTCATCAATAAGTACATGACCGCGCTGACCGAGGTGCTGACGGCGCACGGCGGCATCCTGGACAAATACACTGGCGACGGCCTGATGGCGATCTTCCGCGTCGGCGAATCACCGCGCGAAGATGTCCGGCGGGCCGTCTGCGCCGCGCTCGCCATGCGCGACGCGGCGGCCCGCGTGACCGAGGAACTGCAATCGGAGGAGCGGCAGCCGCTTCAGATCGGCCTCGGCCTGCACTACGGCGAGGCCATCGTGGGGCTGGTGGGCGGCGATACGCAGGTCAACTATACGGCGCTCGGCCTTGCCGTCGTCGTCGGCCATCGGCTGCAAAGCATCGCGGCGGGCGGCGAGGTGGTCATCAGCGAGACGGTCCACGCGGTGACTTCCGGCGACTTCCGCGTGGAGCAGCGCGATCCCGTGCAGGTCAAGGGAATCTCCGCCCCCGTGCGGCCGTATCGCGTCCTCGAACTTACTTCTGCCCCGTGATCCAGCCCCAGGCCATCAGCGCGACCGAGAGGGCCATCACCGCGACGGTCAGCCAGCCCCAGGCCTGCTGCACCGGCGTATTCACCCGCTCCCCAAGCACCTCTTCCCGGCGCGACAGACGGAAGATGAGGAACAGCAGCGCCGGCGCGACCACGCCGCTGAGGATCTGGCTGTAGAACAGCGCCTTCATCGGGTGGATGCCGGAGAGCGTGATAGCCGCGCCGAAGAGCAGCGCGACGCTGAGGGCCAGATAGAAGCCGCGCGCCCGCGTGACGCTCTTGTTGAGGCCGATGCGCCAGCCTGCTGTCTCCCCGATCATCGCCGCCGTCGAAGCGGCCAGCACCGGCACGGCCAGCAGCCCCGCGCCGATCATGCCCGCCGCGAACAGGTATTTTGCCGCTTCCCCGGCAAACGGCTCCAGCGCCCGCGCCGCGTCCGCCGCCGTCTCGATCTGCTTGCCGTGAATGTGCAGCGTGGCGGCAGTCGCCAGGATGATGAAGTAGGAGACGATGTTGGTAAAGATCATGCCTGTCGTCGTGTCCACCGTGACATCATCCAGCTTCTTGACCGGGGTGTTCTCCTCGACGACCTGCGCCGCCTGAAAGTAGTACATATAGGGCGAGATGGTCGTGCCGAGCAGGCCGACGGCGGTAGAAAAGAAGGCCAGGTTCATCTCGATATGGGGGAGGAAGGTATCGCGCAGCACCGTTCCCCAGTCCGGCTTTGCCATGAACCCGGCGAGGATGTAGGTGAGAAGCGTCAGCGCGAGCAGCAGCAGCGCCTTGCGAATGACTCCGTAATCCATGTAGACCTGAAAGTACCAGATCGCCAGCGTGACCGGGATGACGAACCACTGCCATTTGACGCGAAAGAGGAGTTCAAACGCCGCGCCGATACCGGCGATGTCCGCGCCGATGGTGGCGATGTTGGCGAGGGCGGTCAGCGCGGCGGCGATCGCGGCGACTTTGAGGCCGTAGTGTTCTTTCAGAATGCCGGAAAGCCCCTGCTTCGAGACGACGCCCAGCTTCGCGCAGGTCACCTGCACCACCTGAAGCATGGGAGTGGCGAGGAGCATCAGCCAGAGCAGGCTCGTCCCGTTCTGCGCGCCGACCTGCGAATAGGTCCCGATGCCCGCCGGGTCGTCGCCTGCCGCGCCGGTGATGACGCCCGGCCCCATCACCCGCAGCCACTGTCGCAGCGAGCGGCGTGGGGGCGCTTCGGGCCGGGCTGCCGTTGTCGTATCCGTCATAGAGAGATCCTCCTGAGTAGGCGTATAGGCTGTACACAGGACGGCGCAGCGGGCAGAAATGTTTCCGCTCGTCTGCCTTTCCTGCCTCGCGCCGGAACCCGGAACAATCCCGAACCCCTCCGCGTCTTATGCCCAAATACCTTCCCTGCTTCGGCGCGGCAGGGCGTCGAGAGCCAGAGAAGGCGCAGGAGGAACACGGGCGATGGCGATCTCCGATCTCATTCTGAAGGCGAAAGTGAACATGGCGCTCATTCGCGACCCGCGCGTGGGCGTTTTCGATATCGGCGTGACGGCAGACAACGGGCAGGTCACACTGACCGGGGATGTGGATACCGAGCAGGAGTGTCGCGCGGCGGAGGCGATTGCGCGCCGCGTGGAGGGCGTATCGCGAGTACAGAACGAACTGACCTGCGGGGTCGGACAGAAGGCCGATAGCGCCGAACTGGTCACGCAGCGGTTTCTGGAGCGGCTGGAAGAGGCGTGGGAGAACCTGGCGGATAAGAACGCGCTGGCCCAGGCGGACTATATGCGCTGGGCGCTCTGGATGATCTACAAGTTCCATCTGCCGGACGAGATGCGCAACGAGGAAGGCGCGCAGAAGGAGGCAGAGACGATAGAGCAGGCGTTCCATCAAGTGTCCGGGTACGTGGGGGTTCCGAAGGCGCTGCTGGCGCTGGAGATGCTGCGGCAGGCGGAGCAGGTCGCCGAGAGGCCGCGCCAGGCCGCGCCCGATACGGAGAACGCGCAGCTTGTCGCCACGCCGATTTCGTAGGCTTATCTCCGTCTGAAGGATTGGCGCGCGGCCTTTTCAGGCCGCGTCTTGATTACCCACTCCACAGGCTGTAGATGGACATGTCGAAGAGCAGGCCGAGCAGCGTCCAGATGCCGCCGATGAGGAAGTCCCCCAGGATGACCCCGAAGAAGAAGGGTAGGCCGGAGCGATACCCGCGCAGGCCGCTATAGCGCAGGATGAGGGCTTTCAGCGCCCAGGCGACGCACAGGCTCAGCCACGCCCACATCATAGACCAGCCGCCGGAGATAGAGAAGCCGAGTGCGTGGAACGGCCAGCCGTAGACGTTCATCTTGATCAGGATCAGGCCGGTCGCAATCAGAAAGCCGACCCCCATCGCGGTGATGGCCGGACGGTTCGGATCGGTGGGCGAAGAGAGCCAGGTGGACAGCCTGCCGTAGCCCTCGTTGCCGAAGCCGAGCGACGACCAGCCGTGAATGCGCGCCGCCGCGCCGAGATGATAGGAGACGTGCAGCGTCACCCAGAAGGTCGCGACGACTCCCGCCAGCGCCGCCAACTGCATCGCCGCCAGCAGGCCGCGCGAGGCCGTCCGGCTGACCTGCGCCATCTTCAGCCCTTCCAACTGGTGCGGCATCGGATGGCAGCGATAGGCCCGGTTGAACCAGTTGTACAGCGTGAAGACGCCGAGCGTGGGGCCGTCCAGGTTCTTGGAGCCGATGATGGTGTAGAGCGTGATGTTCGGGCCGATATGGTGCAGGTCGTGCGTCGGCGGGCCGAGTTCGGCGCGCATTCGGGTGACGGCAATGGCGATAGCGAAGTAGATGAGGAAGAAGATCACGGCCAGCCAGAGCGGCAGCCCGGCAACATAGGAAAAGCCGACCAGGAAGAGGAAGCCGCCAAGCGCGCCGAAGACCGCCGTGCGGAAGCGCATCGGCTCCCGCTCATCCGAAACCTCGGAGTCCTTTCCCTGCGCCCTCTTCCAGACCTCCCGCAGGTGATGCCGCGCCGTCCAGAGCGCGAAGACGCAGATCGCCATGTAGCCGCCGAGCATCTGTTCGTCAATATAGGGAAATTCCGGCTGCTCCGCCATGTATCCCAATGCGCTGGCCGCCACCTTCTCCAGACGCCAGAAGAGGAAGAAAAACCAGCAGGAGAAGAGCAGGTCTACCGGGAGCAGATAGCCCAGTCCCACGACGAAGGGGAAGATCGCCAGGGGCGTCCAGCCGATGGCGTTCCAGGGGCGCGATGGGAACCACTCGGCGGCGTTGAAGCCGTTGAAGGTCATCGCGGGAATGGACGGGATCAGGAAGTGCAGGCCGTTGACCAGGTTCAGCCCGCCCGCCAGTGCGAAGCCCATCCAGAAGAGCCGGGAGCGGAACAGCCCGCCGTCTTCGGCAGTCAGGGCGAGCGGCAACTGCACGATGGGATAGGTCAGTCGCTCCTTCTCTGTCCACTGCGCCCGGACGATGGTCGTCAGGCAGGCCATCACCCACAGCAAGACCATGATGAAGAGCGTCCACCAGAGCGCGGGGGGCAGCCAGGCGCGCAGGGCTTCCGCGCGATAGAGGCTGGAGTGGCCCAGATAGTAGCCCTTGAGCGCGTCTTTATCCTGAACGGTGAGCCAGGCAGGAAGGTCTTTCAGAAACTTCTGCCAGCCGTTCTCCGGCGTGGCGAACCAGGCCGCATGGCCCATTAAGGTGAGGAGCGGGGACAGGAAGTCCACGCCCGCCATCGCCGTTGCAATGGAGACCATGCTGAAGATGGTCAGAAGCTCGCCCTGCCGCAGCGCGCGGTGGGGCAGGAACCGGCGCAGCAGGCGGTTGCCCGCCGTCAGCAGGAGCAGCGAGAAGACCGCCGTGAAGAAGAGCGAGATCGTGGTGCTGAACGCGCGCCCGTCCGTCCGCTCCATCAGCACGACCCAGAGAATGTTGGGCGGAATGAGCGCCAGAGCGATCAGGACGGAGCGCAGCGAGATCGGGCGCGGGGCGGCTTGCAGCGCGGTAGCGGCGCTTTGCGCCTGCGGTTCCGCAGGGGTGGTGGAAACGGCGCGTTTTGTAGAGGGGTGCGGCAAGGCGGCTTTCGCTCCTGTGTCGGCGTGGAGATGCCGTCTCTTTCTTCGCGGCGCAGGCGGCAAATCCCTGCCCTGCATTGGAGTCGGGCATTGAAATACCCGTCTGGAAGGCGCTGCGCGCCAACCGTCCTCGCGGACGGGAAAGGCAGGAAAATGACCTTCTGCCGGGCTTGCGCCCGATTCGGATTTCTGTTATACTGCTGCCCGAACGCATTGCGGAGAAGAGGCAGACGATGTATTGGGCAGCGGTCGGTTTGAGTCTCCTGGTCGGGTTGGGAATGACGCAGGCGGCAGCGGCGGAAAGCGCCGAGTCTGGGGCTTCGACGCGGCGGGCGGTCGTGCTGACGACGGACTGCGGCACGGACATGGACGATCAGTGGGCGCTGGCGCATCTGGCCCTTTCGCCGGAGATCGAACTGCGCGGCGTCGTCACGACCCATGCGCTCGGCCTGCCTGCGCCCGCCGCCGAGTTCACCGCGCGCACAGCCCGCGAGGTGCTGGCAAACCTGCCCCTCAAGCACGCTCCGCCGGTCATCGCCGGCTCCAGCGTCGCGCTGGCGGAGAAGGCAAAGCCGCTGCCGAACGCGGGCGTGGATCTCCTCTTGCAGCAGTCCCGGCGGTTCTCCGCTTCTCATCGCCTGGCGGTGCTGGTCATCGGCGCGGCGACCGATCTGGCCTCCGCGCTGCTGACCGACCCGACGCTCGGCGACCGCATCGAGATCGTCGCGATGGGCTTCTATCGCTGGCCGGACGGCGGCGACGAATGGAATATCAAGAACGATCCGAAGGCGTGGCAGGTCCTGCTCGAATCCCGCGCACCGATCACGGTCGGCGATCAGGCCGTCTGCAAGCGCGATCTGCGCATGACCCCGGCGAAGGCCAATGCGCTGTTTGCGCAGCGCGGCAAAGCGGGCCGCTATCTCGCGCACATCTTCACGGACTGGATGGAGAAGCATCCCGGCCTGCTGGCGGAAGGCTTCTGGCCGGTCTGGGACGAGGTCGTGACGGCGCATCTGCTCGGCCTGACCCGAACCGAGGCGCATCCTCGCCCCACGCTGGACGACGCCATGCATCTCATCCTTCCCACCGAAACCGCACAACCGGCCCGCGCGATCACCTGGATCGTCTCCCTCGATACGGCCCGCCTGTGGGACGACTTCACGCGGAAGCTGGAACGCGCGCAGGCGGAACAGGCGCAGTGAGAGAGGGCCGGAGCGTATGGCGGGCGCTGTCCGGTTCTCTGCGTCCCTGGCTGATGCTGGCGCTGGTCTGCGCGCTCTTCTCGCTGCGCGCGGATTTCCGCCAGACCTTCTGGACACAGAGTTATCTGCCCAACGTGCTGCAGCAGTCGGCGCGAAACATCGTGCTGGCGGTCGGCATGTCGTTCGTCATTCTGACGGCGGGCATTGATCTCTCCGTCGGCTCGGTGCTGGCGCTTTCTGGAGTCAGCCTGGCGATGGCGCTCTACGGCACGCTGCCCGGCTGGATGGCGTTCGTGGTCGCCTTGCCTGGCGCGGCGCTGATCGCCTGGCTGGTCGCGCCCCGCCTTCGGGCGCTGCCCTCCCGAACGCGAACGAGTATCCTCATAAGCGTGTTTCTTCTTGCGGAGGGGGTCGGCGGATTCGCGGCGGCGAAAGGGCTGGCGGGCGGCGTCAAGGTCGAGGGCGCGATCCTGGTCGCGCTGCTGGTAGGGGTGGCGTGCGGGCTGGTCAACGGCGGTATCGTGTCGGTCGGGCGCGTTCCCTCGTTCGTGATGACGCTCGGCATGATGAGTGCGGCGCGCGGCCTGACTCTCTATGCGACGGACGGCAGCAGCGTTCCGGCCCGTGTGCCGCGCTTCCTGGCGCTGGGACAGGGGACGCCTCTGCTGCTCATCACCTTCGCGGTCGTCGTGGCGGGCGCGCTCCTGCTCACTCGCACCCGTGCGGGCCGCTATATCCTGGCTATCGGCGGCAACGAGCAGGCGTCCCGGCTCACCGGCGTCAACGTGGCCGGTTACAAGACGCTGGCCTACATGCTCTCCGGGCTGGCGGCGGGCATCGGAGCCGTGCTGGTCACGGCCAAGTTCGGCGTCGCGGACACGAACGCGGGAACCGGAGCAGAACTCGACGCGATCGCGGCGGTCGTCATCGGCGGCACGAGTCTGAGCGGGGGACAGGGTTCGATCATCGGCGCGCTGGTGGGCGCGCTCACCATCACCGTGATTCAGGCGGGCCTGGTTCTCGTCGGCATCAAGGATACCTTGCAGCCGGTCATCCTCGGCGGCGTCATCGTGCTGACGGTCTTCGTGGATCAGGTGCGCAGGAAGCTCTGATTCGCCCATTTCTCATGGTGCAGTTCTGGGTACATAATGTACCCGTCTAGGTGTCCGCTATGCCGACGAGCGTCCTACCGGACGCATCCGTTTTCAAAGTCTTCTCCGTCGTATGCAGGCAAGTGCGATACGACGAGAGAAGCATACAGTACCTACCCCGTCCGTGAGGACGGTTGGCCGTAAGCCACTCAGACGGGTACGTTATGTACCCGATCACTTATTGTAGTACAATTCGCTCAGGAGGAACATCCATGTCTATAGAGAGCCAGATACGCGATTGGGTCGAGCAGACCCCGTTCGTGGACACGCACGAACATCTGATCGAGGAGAGCCAGCGCGTCGCGGGTGCGATAGACGGCGGGCGGTTCCCCTGCGACGACTGGGCCTACCTCTTTATGCACTATCTCGGCAGCGATCTGGTCAACGCCGGGATGCCGGGCGCGGCCTATCAGCGTTTCCTCGCGCCGGAGGTCTGTGCCGAGGAGAAATACCGTCTCGTCGCGCCCTACTGGGAGCGCACGATCCACACGGGCTACGCGCAGGCCGTCCGGCGCACGCTGCGCGAGCTCTACGGCGTGAACGAGTTGACGCAGGAGAGCGCGCCCATCCTTGCGGAGCAGTATAAGGCGCTGGTAAAGCCGGGTTTCTATCGGGAGATACTGCGCGAGCGCAGCAATCTCGAAAACTGCCAGGTCAACTCGCTTCAGCGCATCTTTATGGAGACGGAACAGCCCGACCTGCTGCCGCAAGACCTGAGCTTCGTCGCCCTCAGCACCGGGCCGGATTTGAAGCAGATCGAGCAGGACTCCGGCAAAACCGCCACGACGCTCGACGGCTGGCTGGAGATCATAGACTGGTACTTCGCGACCTACGGGCCGCGCGCCGTCGCCGTCAAGAACCAGAGCGCCTATTCCCGCCGCCTGGACTACGAGGCCGTGCCGAAAGAGCAGGCCGAACCCCTGTTCGCGCGCCATGCGAAGGACGAGAAGCTGGCTCCGGAGGAACTCAAGACGCTGCAAGACCATCTGTTCCGCTACTGCGTCGGCAAGGCGACCGAGTATGGCCTGCCGGTCAAGCTGCATACCGGCTACTACGCCGGACACGGCGGAATGCCGCTTGCCCGCCTGCGCCAGAACGCAGGCGATCTCTGCCCGCTCCTCAAAGACTTCCCGGACACCAAATTCGTCCTGATGCACATCGGCTACCCCTATCAGGACGAGTTCATCGCGCTCGCCAAGCACTACCCCAACGCCTACATTGACCTGTGCTGGGCCTGGATCATCAACCCGATGGCGGGCGTGCGCTTCGTCAAGGAGTTCCTGATGGCCGCGCCCGCCAACAAGCTGTTCACCTTCGGCGGCGACTACGTCTCCGTCGAGACGGTCTACGGCCACAGCCGCGTCGCGCGCCAGGGGCTTACGCAGGCGCTCTCCGAACTCGTCGCCGAGGGCTGGATCGCCCTGGAAGAGATTCCGCCTCTGGTCGAGCGGATCATGCGCGGCAACGCCCACGAAGTCTTTCCGACACGTGCAGGCTGAAAACGCTGTATCGCAGGGAGGGAAGAAATGACTCAGGGCGGCGCGCACAACAGATTGCCGGGCCTATAAAAGACCCGTCTCGTGGGCCTGACGGCCAACCGTCCTCCCGGACGGGAAATTCAATGGCCCGTCCGGGAGGACGGTCAGCCGCAGGCTCCTCAGACCCGGCTTTTATAGCCGGGGCAGGTCTGCGTTCAGTCCGCGTTGCGTTGCCTCACTCGTTCCAAAAGCCGCTTGCCAGCGAGGTCGTCTGCGTGCGCGGCAGAGGCGCATTCGGCTGCGCCAGGCGTGCCGGCGCTTACCTTTCACTACGATGCGGCCCGCCTGGCAGCTTCCCGACCATGACAGCCGCCCCAGAAGTTCACGAGTATGGTACGTATGGTATACGTTCGTCTTGTTACCAAAGGACCAGATCGAATAGTAGCGAAAAGGTTGACCAGAGAGCGAATCAGGGAATATAATAGTAGGTGTAAGGCAAAAGAGTCGAAACGCTGAGTTCCGTCACAAAAAGCGGGTGCAGCAGGTGACGGGCAAAAAACTGTCCCATGAGGAGGTGCCATACGAAACAGAGAACACAACTACTCTGCCCTTCGTGGGCCAACCACCTGAAAGGAGTGTAGGTAGTGACTCCACCGGACATTTTAGAATCTCCAGGCGTAGAGACGAGACGTGATTAAAGTCGCCGTACCCCCGGCAGCGAAATCCTGGAATCGCCAACCGGGTCGGTAAACGCGAGACGCCATGCGCAACGAATATGCGCCCCAAATCCAAGTCTTATCGAAGCGCCGAACGAGATAGCATACCGCACAAGGCTCTGGAAACCTCTCCAGGCCAAAGACCGAAGCCCTTCCGATGTTGCCCAGACATCGGAAGGGCTTTCTGTTCGCCTCCCCGCAACCCGCCCCCGTTCCTCGCGTCCCGACGGCGAAACCCGTTCCTCCCCAAAGTCGTATAGGACGCTGGAGGTACGAAATTCATGCTGCGACTCTTGCTGCGCCTGCTCGGCGGGCGCATGGCCCATAAGGCGGCTGCGCGCCACGCCGGAAGCGGGGGCGCGCTGGACATCCGGTTCGGGTTCGCGCTCTTTCGGGATCGGCGCGTTCCGCCGGGTGCGAAGCTGCTGGCGGTCGGACTGGGCGCGGCGCTTGTCGCCGCGCTCATCGCGCTCGAACTGCCGCTGGAAGGCTTGTGGGGACTGCTGCTCCCACTGCTCGGCGTTCCCTTCGTCACCCTAGACGGGCTGGAGATGATCCTCGGCCCGGCGCTGCTGGGCGCGCTGCTGCTGCCGCGTCTCGCTCCCAAATCCCTCGTTCAGCAGATACGCAAGGAATGTCTCGGCCCGGTCACTGATGGCCCGGGCCTTGACGTGGAACACTACCCCCCTGTTCGGTAAGGCAGCGCCCTCCTCCCCAGCCTCCTCCTGAGAACTTCGGGGACGGACACCCTGTTGTACGATGGGCTAAATCCCTTCGCTGTGTGGCGCTGCGCTCAGGACAAGCTCTGCGGACACAGCATACACTTCCGGTCTGTCCTCTCGCCACAGATAGCTTCCATTACATGGCCTGGCAGCGTTCTGCTCCGTACTCGCCCTGCGAGGATACGTACCAGCCGCCAACCTGCACCGTATCCGCAGGCCGCCAAGCGATGGAATTTCATTCCATCGCCACCTCTGCATATCCGCCCCCTGCACCCCAGGAACAGGGGAGGCTCTGGGGATGGAGGCAAAACCCCCTGTTTGATACGGTCTGTCACATGCGGCTGTCGCCTGCGTTTAGTGAGGTAGCAGGGCGCGAAAGCCGTAACACTGTAAATGGAACGCGCGGCTGCCAGCGATGGGGGACATGTCGGCGGCAACGGCGCATCGCGCTTCCTTCGACAAGGAGGCGGGGCTGTCTCCGCGCCCTGCTTGACATAGCAAGACGCGCAAGAGGGAATGTTCAGGAAGGAGTGGTCGGAAAACGCGACTTTTGGGGCCGGAGACGGTCCTTCCGGCGTGAAGCGCGCAGAGCGTGACGACGGGGGCGCTGACGTCACCTTTGCGCGCGACACGACGCGGGGAGTCCGAGGGCGGATTCGGACTCCCCGCCCTCTTATTGGGGACGGCAGCATACGCTGCCTTCGCCTTCTCCTGGCGCTCCTGTTCGGTATGGATGACGAGGGGGGGAAGGGGAGCGATATTGCTCTTCTGTGCGCGGCCCAGTGTGGTAGCCCCAATACCGCCCAGCACCACCATCAGATTTAGAATTGCCAGACTTCGCTGCATAACAGACTACTCCTTACTGCCGACCACATCAATCTCACCGATTCCAGAAGACAGCAACTTTCGGGCCAAAGCGCGCCGATAGGTCTGGTGAAATCACGGGAATTCGAGCCGCCCCAACCTGAAAACGCGCCTGTGTCTGCGCTTTCTTGTGCGATAGAACAACCAGAGGCGAGTTGAGAAGCGAATTCTCAACCCGCCTTTGACGATTTATACTGTCCGTCCCGCTCCCTGTCTCTTGGGTACTTGTCAGTGGAGGCGAGAGAGGCTGTTACGGCTATTCTCGCGCTCAGTGGGGGATGCCGTGATCGTGCAGCTTCTTGTGAACGGCAGCAATCGCCTCCTGGAACGGACGCTCCAGGAACGCCAGGTGGTCGGCCTCCCCGTGATGGTGCGTCACCGTGCCGGGATGCCACTGCGGAGCGCGCTTGCGAATGTACTGCACGCTGCCGTCCAGCAGGGTCAGCATATAGTGGGCCGTCTCCGGCTGGAACACATCGTAGTCGCCGCCGCAGGCCAGGTAGATGGGCGAGGTGTGCGCCATGATGCCCCGGCCCCAGCTATCGTGGTGCTTGATCGAGGTGTAGCCCGGCCCGGCGCAGCGGGCGCACAGCCAGGAGGCTTGCTCGATCTTGAGCGTCGTGCGCAGGCGCAGCTCCCGCGCGCCATTGGCCTCTTCCGTCGAGGCGACCACATGCCCGCCCTGCACGATCTCCAGGGTGTGGATGGGGAAGATACTGGTGGCGACCGCCTCGACCTCGACCGTGCCGCCGTCCCTGCCGAGCGTAATCGTGCTGCCGATGGGCTGGCCGTTGACTGTAAACCGGAGGAGCGGCCCGCCGGAGTGGAAGGTGTTGCCGCTTCTTAGCGCCTTGCACCAGTTGTCGTAGGTGAACGGCTCGTCGGGCGGGATATAGGCGTAGGTGCGGTAGAGTCCGACCGGCACGCCGCTGTCCATCTTGTCGGTTCCCCCGGCGAGTGGCAGACGATAGCCGCCGTTGAGGTAGCGGTAGTACTCCAGATGGAAGAAGGGGTTATGCACCAGGAACTCGACAGCGTCGGCGCGTCCGGTGGCGATGAGGGCGGCCGGTTCGCCGTTGGGGTTGGGAATATGGGGAATGACGACCGTGCCGCCCTGCGCATGGCAGGCGTCCGCCCAGTGGGAGAGCGTCGTCTCCAGATTGCCGCCCAGTTCCGCCTCGCTGGGGCCGTCCGAACACCAGGGCATGACCGGCTCCTTCAGGCCGAGCAGCGTCAGGTGGCCGAGAAGGTGCTGCCGGTTCTCCTGCGTCGCGTAGACGATGGTCTCGCCGTCGGCGGAGGGGGCGGGGCGTCCGGTGAACTCCTCCGTGTTCGTAAAGAGATGGCCCCACTGCGACAGCAGCAGATTCACCACGTCCAGGTCTTCGGCGGCGGCCTCGGTCAGCGCGCCCTGCGTGGAGAGGAAATGGACGTGCGTGTCGCCGCTGAAGTAGCGTTCGGCGTTCAGGTTATGGTTGCGCTTGAGGCGCAGGGTCAGTTCGCGCTGTCCCGGCTTGATCTCGACCTTCGCGCGGAGCGGCTCGTACTCGTAGCCACGCGCCACATCCACGATCACCTCGCCGCGCGGCAGCCAGCCCTGACATTTGCCGTCAATATAGGCGTAAGAGATCTGTCCCATCCGCACATCGCCGCCCACGTCAATGTGCCAGGTACCCAGGTTCGAGTGGACGTGCGGATGATGGCCGTGCGGCGCGTAGGGGATGCCATCCGGCGTGCGGAAATGGACGCGGCAGGGAACCGGCTTGCCCGTATCGTCGTCCAGCACGGTCGTATGCACCCAGTTGCGCCCGGTGTCTACGACTTCGAAGCGGACGCGATCCGTCTCCACGACACGCTTCTCTTCCAACTCGCCCCACTTCGCGCTGCCGATGGCCTCCTCGCCGCGCTTGACGGTGACGGTCGCGGAGGGAATGGCGGCGACCTCGACGTAGGCCGGGCTGTTGGCCTGGTTCAGCTTCTCGCCCCAGCCCCGCTGCGGGTCGGCGAGGAAGGCGCCGGCGGACTGTTCCGGCAAGGCGTAGGGATAGGTGGCAATGCCGCGATCCACCTCGACGGCCAGCGCGAACGGCGCGGCGGCATCCTCCGGCTTCGGCAGGATCAGCTTGATGGGCAGGCCCGCGTGCCGGAAAAACGGCTCCTCGTCCGCATGGCCGAGCGTGAGGGCGGCGATCACAAAGCCGGGGGTCGGGTGTTGGGCGTTGGGCGTCGGGGAAGCAGGCGTGATCTCAATGCGCGCGAGGGGAACATCGGGGCGGGGGTTCTGCCAGGCCCAGAGATAGTAGTCGCGCGGCCAGGCCTGCCGCGCCTCGGTCTGCCGGATGCCGCTGGCCCCCCAGTCGCCATGATAGCGATCCGCCAGGCCGTCTTTCTGGTCGGGAACCGCCAGGAACGGCATTTCGCCCCAGCCGGTCGGCACGACCGCGATCTCGAATCGCTCCCGGATGGGAACCTCTACGCGCTCGCCATCCTGGAAGATGAAGGCGTAGCGCGCGACTTCGCGGCCCACCGGCTCGCCTTCGTGCAGGTAGCTTTCGAGCAGGACATGGGCGAAGAGGACGCGCCGCGCCGCTTTCTCGATGGGCAGCGCGAGCGGTTCCGAGCGGCGCGGAGCCTCCGCGCCGAACGCCAGAAAGCAGCGGTCGCCCTCGCCGATGCGGAACGGCAGGCCGTGAAACGTCTGTGCGCCGGTGGCCGGTTTGCGCCCGGATCGGTAGATCTCCGGCCCGGCATTGCAGAATGCGGATAGATCGAGCGGTTCGTAGTCGTGCATCGCCGAATCTCCTTCCCGAAAGTCTAGAGTGCGCAGATGAAGGTGGTCTGCTTGCTGATTCGGCGAACAGGGCCGTATTCCTGCACGCAGGAAAACCTTGCGGTTCTGCCGAAGCTTGAGGGCGTTCGGCTGCCGTGCCGAAGAGAAGAGGTTACGGCTCTGGAGGAAGTACGCTTGTGACGCAGACTCCGCATCCCCTACTGGACACGCTGACCGACCCGGAACGCTATCGCGCCGCCGATCCGCAGGACATGATGGGCCTGGTGCTGAAACTGCCGCAGCAGTGCCGCGAGGCGGTCGCTATCGGAGAGCGGTTCGGCCCCGAACCGGCGGGCCGGCCGGAGATACGGCAGGTCGTCGTCACTGGACTGGGCGGCTCTGCCATCGGCGGCGATTTCGCGCGCTGCCTGATGGACGAATACGGCTCTGTGCCGCTCCTCGTCAATCGGGACTACACGCTGCCGCGCTATGTCGGCCCGCAGACGCTCGTCATCGCGGCCTCCTACTCCGGCAATACGGAAGAGACATTGGCGGCCTACGGAGCGGCACAAGCGGCGGGCGCGCAGCGCGCCGTCGTCACGAGCGGCGGCAGGCTCGGCGAGTTGGCGCAGGCAGACGGCATCCCGATGGCGCGCGTGCCGGGCGGGCAGCCGCCGCGCTCGGCTACCGGCTATATGTTTTTCCCGCTGCTCGGCTATCTGATGCACCGCCGCCTGCTGGCCCGCGACCTGACCGGCGACATCGCGGAGACGTTGGCGCACCTCGCAACGCTGCCCGACAGACTCGGCCCCGATGTCCCGACCGCGCAGAACCCGGCCAAACGACTGGCGGTCGCGCTGCACGGCAAGCTGCCCATCCTCTACGGCTCGCAGGGCTATCGGGGCGCGGTCGCCCTGCGCTGGAAGGGCCAGTTCAACGAGAACACCAAGATTCACGCCTTTGCCAACATCTTCCCGGAACAGAACCATAACGAGATCCTGGGTTGGGCGCTGGCGCGTCAGCAGGCACAGACCTGGGCCACCATCTTCCTGCGCGACCCGGAGGAGGTTTCCGCCTCGCCGCGCATCGCGCATCGCATCACGGTCACGAAGGAACTAATCGGGAAGGAGACGGAGGTTCACGAGGTGTGGGCGGAGGGCAGCGCGCTGCTGACCCGTCTGTTCCATCTGCTCTACTTCGGGGATTTCGTCAGCGTCTACCTGGCCTATCTGTACGGCGTCTGCCCGACGAATATGCAGGCCATCGAGCATCTGAAGGCGGAGATGGCGAAACTGGGCTGATGCGTCCGGCACAGCGACAAACACAGCAGGCCCGGAAGAAATCTTCCGAGCCTGCTGTCGTTTTTTGAAGCTCTTTCAGAGCGTACCTGGCTAGGATACGGTTCGGCCGCGATCAAACAGTCGCAGCAGACCGATCAGGATACAGGAACCCACGAACGCGACGAAGATGCTTCCGATGTCAATGCCGGTCGCACCGGGCTTGTTCAGCACCAGGTTCCAGATCCAGCCGCCAAGCACCGCGCCGACGATACCGAGGATCAGCGTCCCCAGGAAGCCCGAAGGCTCATCGCGTGTGCCGGGCATGATCAGTTTGGCAAGAAAACCGGCCACCAGGCCGACGATAATCCAGGCGATCCAACTCATTGTAGTCTCCTTTGTGTGCGGCTAGAATGCGCCGCGCCGATTTGTTGTGTGTCGTTCCTTGTTGCGACCGTCGAAAACGGGAGTATCCTCGATAGCTTTCGGGCGCTCGCCCAAACCGTCGCGGTCGCATGTCCGCATGAGAAACTATCCGATGTATGGTTGCCGATGCAGTCATAGAGCGTCCTCTTCGGTTGTCGGGTCGTTGTGCTGTTGTGACGCGCTATGCAGTTGTCGTTCTTCGGTTGTCTTTATGCTGCGGGAACCGCCGCAGGTTGTCGTCCGCGCTTATGACTGCATCCTATGTAAACGAGCGCCTACGCAATGCCCATGACAAACATTGCCGCAGACGCTCTTGGCCTCAACTCCGCAGCGACGCCCTGGCCGCTGTGGGGAACGATATTCACTTTTGCGTCTGTTTTATGTTGCTGCCGTCCAGATTGTGTGGACTTCGCGCAAAATGACGGGCAAATCGCCCGCCGTGTTCCCGATATTTTGCGATATTTTCCGCCGCCGGAGCCAAAGACATGAATCGGGCCAGCGATAGAGAGCTATCGCTGGCCCGAAATCTTCCTGTAAGCTTTGGCGTTTCTCGGCTGCCATCCACACGTTGCTCAGTACAACGCCTGCTCGGTCTCCTTGTCGAACAGGTGCGACTTGTCCATATCGAAGACGACCTCGATCCTGTCGCCGACTCTGGCCTGCGACGCGCTATCCACCATCGCGATCAGGGAGACATCGCCCGCCTTCAGATACATCTCGATCTCGCTGCCGAGCGGCTCGGTGACGTCCACATCTACCGTGATGGTGTTGCCGGGCGTCGGGGTCACCAGCGCGGCGATCTGCTTGTCGTAGATGTCCTCCGGGCGGATGCCGAACGTGCAGGACTTGCCGATATGGTCGCGGGCGCGCTCGGCCTGCTTCGGCGGCAGCACGACCTGAAAACTGCCCGCGTCCGCCAGGAGATCGCTGCCTTGCTGCACAATATTGACCGGGACGAAGTTCATGGCGGGAGAGCCGATGAACCCGGCGACGAACAGATTGGCGGGCTGATTGTAGAGGGTGAGCGGGCGGTCTACCTGCTGAATGACGCCGTTGTTCATGACGGCGATCCGGTCGCCCATCGTCATCGCCTCCACCTGATCGTGCGTGACATAGACGGTCGTGATACCCAGGCGGCGATGCAGCTTGATAAGATCGGCGCGGGTCTG
Organism: Chthonomonadaceae bacterium; assembly: GCA_035651115.1. GTDB lineage: Bacteria > Armatimonadota > Chthonomonadetes > Chthonomonadales > Chthonomonadaceae > DASRGL01. Next base: position 47,648 of record DASRGL010000431.1, on the reverse strand, counting down.
CACGCGCAGCTTGGCATCCAGGTTGGAGAGCGGCTCATCCATCAGGAAGACCTTCGGCTCCCGCACGATGGCGCGTCCGAGCGCGACGCGCTGGCGCTGTCCGCCGGAGAGTTCTTTGGGCTTGCGGTGCAGCAAGGGTTTCAGGCCCAGCATCTCCGCTGCCTCGGTCACGCGCCGGTCTATCTCCTCTTTCGAGTAGGTGCGCCGGGAGTTGAGCGGCCAGACGCCACCGGTAGGCGTGCGCTTCAAGCGGAGGCCGAAACTCATGTTCTCATAGACGTTCATGTGGGGATAGAGCGCATAGTTCTGGAAGACCATCGCGATGTCCCGGTCTTTAGGCGAGACATCGTTAACGAGACGATCTCCGATGCGTATCTCGCCGGAGGTCGCCTCCTCCAGCCCTGCGATCATGCGCAGGGCTGTCGTCTTGCCGCACCCGGAGGGGCCGACCAGAACCATAAACTCTTTGTCCCGAATGTCCAGATTGATACTGTTGACCGCAGTCACCTTATTGAAGGTCTTGGTTAAATCTTTAAGCGTCACGCCGGCCATTTTCGGATTCACCCTCTCATTCGCATGGGCGCGGCTGCCGGGACACAGGCGGAAGGACTCCCGCTGCCGCGTGTTTGTAGAATAGATTGCTGCCGAGATTATAATATCTTGGCGTACTCTTGTCAAGAAGGCGGCCTCCGCAGGGCGCGGGTCGCCTGCTTCTGGTATACTTACGCACAAGCAAAGGAATCCACGCAAGGCACGCAGGTACACGAGAAAAGACCGAGACCTTGTAGGCAGGATGAACGAGAGGTGCGGAGATGCTGCTGGCGATTGATGTGGGCAACACCAATATCGTGCTGGGGGTCTATCGCGGTCGCGGAGACCAGGCCAAACTCATCGGGGACTGGCGCATCCGCACCGACCGGGAGCGCACGACGGACGAGCACGGGATGCTGGTCAAGGAACTGCTGGAGTATCGAGGCATCGCGCTCCGCGAGGTGCGGCAAGTCGCCATCTCCAGCGTCGTGCCGACGATGAACGAGACGCTGGCCGATCTCTCGCGCCGCTATCTTCAGACCGAGCCGTTTTTTGTCGGGCCGGAGAGCGAGACGGGCATCTGCATCCACTATCAGCCCGCTTCCGACGTGGGAGCCGACCGTATCTGCAATGCCATCGGCGCGTTCGCGAAGTACGGAGGCCCGGCCATCGTCGTGGATTTCGGCACGGCCACGACGTTCGACGCCATCGCTGCAAACGGCGACTACCTCGGCGGCGCGATCATTCCGGGCATCGGCATCTCGATGGACGCGCTGTTCCGGCAGGCGGCCCGCCTGTATCGCGTGGAACTGGTCGCCCCGCCCCACGCTATCGGAACCACGACCGTTCACGCCATGCAGAGCGGCCTTGTCTTCGGCTATGCAGGCCAGACGGACGCGATGGTGGATCGCTTCCGGCAGGAGTTGGGGCAGGGGGCGCGTGTTATCGCGACGGGCGGCCTGGCCGAACTGATCCATAAAGAGAGCCGTACCATCGAGGTCGTGGATCAACTGGTCACACTGGAAGGGCTGCGCCTCCTGTTCGAGCGCCAGCCTGCTTGAGAGCGTACAGCAAAACCCGTCGCGGCAGTGGAAACGGCCTGGCCCCGGCCATAAAGGGTGTGGTAAAGCGGCGCAAACTCTCCTCACGGTTCCTCGATAAGCCGGGCGTAGTACCGCTGCTGGCGGGCCTGCATCTCGGCATAGCGGGCATGGCGGGACTCATCGGGCGTAAAGGTCGTTCCCAGGCGCGCTTCCGGCGTGCGGACGCTCTCGATCAGGCCCGCCGCCTCCATCGCCAGCAGGGCCGCGCCTCGACTGCTCGCCTCCGCCTCCGCCGCCAGCGTCACCGGCTGGCCCAGCGCATCGGCAAACATCTGCGTCCAGGCCGGCGAGTGGCCGAGTGCGCCGCCGGACGCAATGATCTCGCGCGCCTGCGGGAACCGCTTCCGCAATCGCTCCGCCGCCAATGCGAACTGCATCGCCACCGCCTCCATCGCGGCCCGCAGCATCTCGACCGGGTGAGTGTCCAGGTTCATGCCGACCAGCGCGCCGCGCGCGTCAGGATGCCAGCCGAGACTGCGTTCGCCCGACAGAAAGGGCAGGAAACTCAGCCCGTGCGCGCCCGGTTCCATCGCGGCGAGGCGGCGTTCCAGTTCCTCGTCGGGCGGCAGTCGCAGCGTGCGCTTCATCCAGGCGTAGACGCTGCCGCCGTCGCTGAAGGCGGCTCCCAGGATCGGACGGCGCGCGTCCACCCGGTAGCGCCACAGGCCGGGAGGCGTTGGGGAAGATGTGACCCTCACCCCCGACCCCTCTCCCACGCTGCGGGAGAGGGGAGAGGCTGCGGAGGGCGCTACTTGCTGCGCCCCTACGCTTCCCGCTTCCCTCTTCCCCCTTCCCTGTGTTTCCTCCCAGATAGCGCGGATCGCGCCGGACGTGCCGAGGTTGATGGCGAACCGCTCCGGCGAGACACATCCGCTGCCGACGTTGCTGCACGCTCCATCTCCGACCGCCGGGAAGAACGGCACGTCGCGGAGGGCGGGCCAGCGCGCCGCGAACTCCCCCTGCAACCCCTGCGAACTCGCGCTCAGGTCCACGATGGGCGACAGCTTCTCCTCCGGCAGGCCAAGTGCGGCCAGAGTTTCGCCATCCCAGCGGCCCTGTTCCTGGTTCATCAGGCCCGTGCCGGAGGCCATTGAGACGGAGACCCGGCAGGCGTCCGGCCCGAAGAAGCGGGCAAAGAGGAACTCGCTCGGCGAGACCCAGCGCGCGACGCGGCAGATGAGTTCCGGCTGCGCCTCCTGAAGCCAGGCCAGTTTCGCGGGATAGTACGACGGATGTATCACACAGCCGGTGCGGGCATGAACGGCGGACTCGTCCAGCCGTTCTCGTAGGGCGCGGGCGGCATCGGCAGCGCGCGTATCGGCCCAGCTATAGATCGGGGTGATCGGTTCGCCGCCCGCATCGAGGCCGAGCAGCGAGTGCCAGAAGGTCGAGATGCCCACCGCGCGGATCGCCTGCGCCCGGTCGCCTGCCTGCGCTAACGCCTGATCCAGGCACTCCCCAACATGCGCCAGCATCTCCTCGGCGGGCATCTCGACGCCGCCATCGGGCGTCGTGCGCATCTGGTACGGCGTCTGCGCCCGCACGCCTTCGACCTCCGCGCCGTTGGTATCCCACAGCAGGGCGCGCGTCGAAGAGGTGCCGATGTCCAGCGTCAGCGTCAGGGGCGTGTCGTTCATCCGCGCGTCTCCTCGACCAGCGCCAGCAGTCGCTCTAAGGGGAGTTCGGCCAGAGAGTCGAGGCGCAGGTCGGCATGATCTATCGGCAACTGGCGGGTCAGTGCGTTCGGGATCGCGACGCAGAAGATGCCCGCATTGTTGGCCGCCCGGATGCCGACAGGCGAGTCTTCGATAGCGATGGCCTCCTTCGGCTGCAATCCGAGCGCGTCCAATGCCGCCAGATAGAGTTCCGGGTGCGGCTTGGTGTGCGTCACGTCGTCGGCGGTCTGGATCGTATCGAAATGGGCGTGCAGGCCGAGCCGGGTCAGATGCCCGACGACCCAATCGCGCCGGGAACTGGACGCCAGCCCGATCTTCAGGCCGAGCCGATGTGCGTCGGCGATGGCGGCCTCCACGCCGGGCAACACGGCCTGCGCCTCGATCATCTCCAGATAGCGCCGCATTCGCCGCTCCCGAACCTCCTCGCGATCCAGGGGCGTGGCGACCTGGCTTGCCAGATTGTCGAACGGATCGAACGAGAACTTCGTCGCCCCGATGCACTCCGACCAGACCGAGAAGGGCAGCGCGCCGCCGTGCGCCTCGTATATCTCCTTCCAGGACTCGTAGTCCGGCAGTTCGGTATCCAGAATCAGTCCGTCAAAGTCAAAGATAAGTCCGCGAATCATAACACGATCTCCACTCGCTGCGGCGTCGGCAACTGTACGCGCTCGATGCCGTCTACGTTGATGAGAAAGCCCTGCGCCCGCCCCACGATCACGTCCACGAGATGGCCGCGCACGGGAATGCCTTCGGCGCGGAAACTGTCCAGGTCGAACGGCAGCGGATCAATCACCAGCGTTCCGTTCGGCCCCGGCTCCGGCTGAATGCCGACCACGTGCTTCATAATCAGGTCTACGACCCAGGAGTGCTGATAGTCGTCCACGCCGCGATAGAGGCAGGGCATTCCGGTATAGGGGTTATAGTGTTCGTAGCTGTTCGGGCGCTTCGGGTCGCCGTCGTGGAACAACATACGGATAAAACGCAGAATGAACGCGGCGGCGTCCGGGCGCAGGTCGGGCGCAAGCGTGCGGGCCGCGTTTGCCAGCGCCTCCGCGACATGCGAAGTCGTCATCGGCCAGACACGCCCGTTCCAGGGACAGTTCGTGCGCTTGCCTTTCCACTCCGCCTCGGCGTCGAAATAGGGATCGTCCGCGCTGTTGGCTGGAACCGGATAGGGCGTGCCGAAGGTCGCCGGGTTGGTCAGGTGATCGCGCAGGGAAGAGAGATGCTGCGGCGTCGCGATGTCGCTCAGAAACGGATAGAAGCCGACGGCGGCTTTATAGGGCGAGCGTTCCCGCGTCTCCGGGTGGACATCCTTGAAAATCTGCTCCGCGTCGTCCCACATCCACCGCCGCACGGCGTCGCGCGTCGCGTCCGCCTTCTCCTCCCACCAGGCCGCATCGTCCTTCTCGCCCAACGCGCGGGCGAACACGGCAAGGGCGCGCTGCAACTCGTAGAGATAGCAGGTCGCGTCCACGCCTTTGACCTGGATTTTGCGCCAGGTGTCCGCCGACTCGTCCACGAACAGGTAGCGGCTCATGTACTCCTGCCCGGTCTCTCCCTGGTCGAGGACATCGTAGAGGCCGCTCTGTTCGCGGTCGCGCTCCCGGTCGAAATACTCCGCATAACGCACCAGACCAGGATACACCCGTCGTACAAAATCACGGTCGCCGGTCAGGTAGTAGACCTGTAACGCCGCCGCGCCCCAGTTCGCATGATAGAATCCCCGGTCGCGCCGCCAGAGATAGAGATGGCCCGGCAGAAAGCCGTCGTCCGGGTGGCCCTCCTCCTGCACCTGGTTGGCAAGGAAGTTCTCCAGCGAACCCATCGCCAGCGCCCGGTCATGCATCCAGGAAGTCTCTCGAATATGGCACTGCGCCGAGTAGCTGATGTGCGCGCGGAATGCGCCGATGCCCTCGAAAACGCAGGGGAAGGGGAGGGCATGAGCGGCCCTCACCCCCGACCCCTCTCCCACGCTGCGGGAGAGGGGAGACTGTAACAAAGGCATATCCCTCTCATTCTCACTCTGTTGGAGTGTGGAAGAAGGAGAAAGCCCGTGATTAGCCTCTCCCCTCTCCCACGCTGCGGGAGAGGGGTCGGGGGTGAGGGCCAAATCCACCGTCAGCAGGCGCAGGCCGTACCAGCGATACCAGTAGTAGCGTTCCAGGTAGGGATCGCTGCACTCGAAGTAGGGAACGGAGGCGAAATAGCTCTCCCAGTTCCGGCGGCTCTGCGCGACCACATCACTGGTCATATCACGGCGCAGATTGGCAAGGGCGGTCGCGCGGTCGAAGGCGATAGAGGCTCCGAAGGTGAGCGAATCGGACGCGCCCGGCGCGGCCTCCGCGACATAGTGCAGGGCCAGGTGCAGCAGGCCGTTCGGATTCCAGCCCGCTTCGGCCTGCATCTCCTGCGCCAGCGTGCCGCCGCGAAACTTCTCCGGGAAGATAGAGACCTGCCAGAGCGGAGAGGTATCCGCACTCTCCGCCAGGTTCACCGTCCAGGAGTCGGGCAGGCGATTGCCGCCGAGCGCGACATAGACGACGGGATTGTCAGGCTGAGGCTGCGCTGCTCTCTCGCCCCAACCGTAGACCTCGGCGGGCGTGTCGCCGGGCTGTCCGTAGTGCAGGCGATGCGCAAAACTGAGCGCGTCGAGATCGCGTTCCACCGCCTCGACCGTTGTGGCGAACTGACCAGGCGGCAGTTCTTGCCGCGTTTGCAGGCTCCAGAGCATCAGATGCAGGCGGGCCGGTTCCGCGCCGGAGTTGGAGAGGGTGAGGCGGCAGGCGAGCGTGTCGTTCGAGGTGATGACCCGCTCTTCCTGAAGGCGCAGAGTGGGAGCGCCCTCCACCGTGTAGATGTGCAGCAGGCGGTCGGGCGTCCAGCGGCGCACGGCGCGGCGCAGCGTGAGCGGACGCCCGTTCTCATCTAGCAGCAGGACGCAGAACAGCCGTTCCAGGCGAATATCGGCGAAATACGCCTCGTCCCAGAAGCCGGGGGTATCGAGCCATATAGGGAACGCGGGCGCGAATAGGGTCGCTCTGCCGCCGCCGAGATACCACTTATCGGGACGTTCCAGCAGGGCGAGGGGATCGAGGCGTGTCTGCATGGCGGCGCAAAGGCTCCCGTCGGTGCGGCTTCAGCGCCAGTTGGACGGCACGTGGAACTCGGTGTCGCCGTAGAGGGTCTGAATGAAGTTGATCTGCCCGGCATGATAGGCCATGTTGCGGTAGGCCATCAGGATAAAGTTCTCGCCGCGCATCGTCCCGCGCGGATGCTTGTACTCGCGGGCCAGGTCTGCATCCGATAGCCCGCGTAGGGCCTCGGCCAGTTCCCGCGCGCTGGCAAGCAACTGCTCCTGCGCGTCCTGCGGGCTGGCAAAGGTGATCTCCGGCCTCTCTCCAAGCGGGGCCGACTCGATCTCCCCGCGCAGCATCCTGGCGAAAACCCGGTTGACGACGACGCACTCGCTGATCTGCTGGTAGACGGAACGGCAGGGCGCGTGGCCCTCCTGCGTCGGCTGCCAGTCGAGCTTGTCTTCCTTTGTCGTCGCGACAAAATGGGCCAGCGCCTCCGCTATGCGCTCGGTCTGATTCGCCACATATTCGGGAACGTTCATCGCGGAACTCCTTTCACCACGCACTCGCTTTGTACTCTTTCCAGATACGTTTGTAGACCGCCTCCGTCTGCTCGGCGATGCGATCCCAGTTGAACCGCGTCTTGACGACTTCATAGGCGCGGTCAGCCATCTCGCGGGCGAACTGCGGATTGTGCAGCACGCGCAGCAGCCCCCAGGCCAGGCTGTCGCTGTTGTTGAGCCAGGTGACGGTTCCGGTCACGTCCGGTTCGACAATCTCTTTCAGCCCGCCCGCATCCGAGACGACAACGGGCGTGCGCGCGGCCATCGCTTCCAGCGCGACGATGCCGAACGGCTCGTAGAGGCTGGGGAAGCAGGCGACGTCGGCCACTTTGTAGAGGCGCAGCAGCATCTCGTCGCGAATGAAGCCGGTGAAATAGACGTGCCGCCCGACGCCGAGCGCGTTGGCCTGGTCAATGAGGTGCTGCTTATACCCGCCGCCCGCGATGACTAGCTTCGTATCATGATACCCGGCGCGCACCTTCGGCAGGGCGTCAATAAGAACCTGCGCGCCCTTCTCCCGCACGCCCCGCCCGACGAACATGATGATCTTCTCTTCCGGGGCCGCAAACTGGGCGCGGAACGCGGCGGCCTCGTCCGGCGGGAACTCGAAATCGAACTTCTCTGTGTGGATGCCGTTGTAGATGACGTCTATCTTATCAGGCGGGACTTGCAGCGCGTACTCGACTTCGCCCTTCATAAAGCCGGAGCAGACGATGACGCGCCACGCCTCGCTGACGAGATTATGCTCGATATGGTCAATATAGCGCGAAATGTCGGAGTGGATGCCGTTGTTGCGCCCGAACTCGGTGGCATGGACGGTCGCCAGGAAGGGCAGCTTGAAAGCGTGCTTGAGTTCGACCCCGGCAAAATAGGCCAGCCAGTCGTGCGCATGGAGCAGGATGCCGTCCTTCTCGGAGAGCTTTTTGGGGTCTTTGGGCGTGCCGCCGGCGGTCTTCGGGGCCAGCCATTCGCGGCAGAGAGCGTGCGCGCGATCCCGCATGGCGGCATTGAGTTGATGCACCCAGTGGATGAAATCCTTGTGGCCTCCGGGGGCGTCGTAGGGCGTGACCCGATGGATATGCACCCCGTTGTAGGTCTCTTCGGCGGGCGCGCCGGGAAACTCACAGGTGACGACATGAACTTCCGTATCCGGTCGCTTTGCCAGCGCCCAGGACAGTTCTTCGACATGGCGGGCGATGCCTCCGACGATCTTGGGCGGGTACTCCCACGACAGCATGAGAACGCGCACGGCCTCTCCTCCCGACTCCGTTACTGCGCATTGAGTTTGCTCCGCCTTCCTCCTTGAAGTCCGCAGCGGCGCGCAACGCCCGGATATTTCGACGCGCCGAACGTCCCTTCCTCCCGGCTCGGCGCGGTCTGTGAAGGTGAGGGCCGTCCCAGAGAAGGAATACATCCGGCCAAACGCCAAATTAGGGCCAGAATACGCCCACTGCGCGCGTTTCAAAGTTCAATGGAGACTTAGATGAGCCAGGCCGTTCCTATCGCGCCGCCGCAACGGATGATCACGTTCACGATTGACGGCGAAAGCGTCCGCGCCCCCGAAGGCGCGACGATCCTCGAAGCCCTGCGTCGCCGGGGCGTGGACACCCCGACCCTCTGCTACCTGGAAAATCTGACCCCGGTGAACGTCTGCCGTGTCTGCGTGGTGGAGGTGGAGGGTTCGCGCGTCCTCGTGCCGTCCTGCTCGCGCAAAGTCGAGCCGGGCATGGTCATCAAGACCGATACGGAGCGCGTGAGGCACTCGCGCAAGCTGGTCATGGAACTGCTGGCCTCCTCGGTGGATATGTCGCTGGTCAACGCGGACACGAAACGCTGGATGGCCGAGTACGGCGTGGAACCGGGGAAGTTCGGGCCGTCCGCGCCACCTGCCGCCGCCGGAGAGCGCGACGCACGCCCTGCCGGACATCATCACGAACCCGCAGGCGACCAGGCCGAGACCGTCGCCCAGCCGGTCAAGATAGACAACGATCTGTACGTGCGCGACTACAGCAAGTGCATCCTCTGCTACAAGTGCGTCGAGGCGTGCGGCACGGACGCGCAGAACACGTTCGCTATCGCGGTCGCCGGGCGCGGCTTCGACGCGCGCATCGCCACCGAATACGCCGTTCCCCTGCCCGACTCCGCCTGCGTCTACTGCGGCAACTGCATCGGCGTCTGCCCGACCAACGCGCTGATGTTCAAAAGCGAGTACGACATGCGGCAGGCCGGAACCTGGGACGAATCCAAACAGACCGTCACCGAGACCATCTGCCCCTACTGCGGCGTCGGGTGCAACCTGGAACTGCATGTCCAGGACAACAAGATCGTCAAAGCCACCTCCCCGCTCGATCACGACATCACGCGCGGTCACCTGTGCATCAAGGGACGCTTCGGCTGGGAGTTCGTCAACAATCGCGACGGCCAGGAATCAACTAGAGGCACAGAGACACCGAGGAAAAGCTCGCAGAGCAAGGCAGAAGAACGTCAAGAGTAGAGACCTGTGAAATGCGGTCGGAGGAACCCTCTTACTGGCGCTCGTTATCAGCGCCCGGCATCTTCAGGCTGTGCCGCTGCGTTCTCTGGGGCGTTTCGATGCCCGGCAAGTCCAGACAAAGTCGGAGCAGGTCTGTCGCGCCATCGCTCCGCGCAGCAGAACCCTGAACCTGTCTGCCGAACGATCACAAAGGCGAGTGAGCGACTACTGGCAGGTGGGCTGTAAGAGCGTGTAGAAATACCTTGCCCGGCGAAGGAATTCGCGGCTGCCAAAGCACGAAGTCGGCCTGCGCCGACTCAGGGCGCAGCGGGCGGTTCCACTTTCTTCATGAGGAGTTGAAATGCGTATTCGGAGACTTGGCACGCTGTCTTTTGTGTTGCTCTTCGTCCTCTGTGGGCTGGGTTCCCGTGCGGTGGCGGAGGAGAACGGCGGCTTCGTCCGGCTGTTCGACGGCAGGACACTGAACGGATGGACGCTGGTGGGAGGCATCGGGCCGGGCTATGTCGTGCAAGAGGACGGCGTGCTGGCCTGTCCTGCCGAGGGGGGCGGCAAGCTGCTGACCGAGAAAGAGTATAGCGATTTCATTTTCCGGTTCGAGTTCAAGCTGGATAAGGGCGGGAACAATGGCGTCGGGCTGCGCGCCCCGCTGGGAGGCGATGCGGCCTACAACGGGATGGAGTGCCAGATACTCGACGATTCGGATGCCCGCTACGCCCACCTGGAGCCGGGACAGTATCACGGCTCGATCTACAAGGTAGCTCCTGCCAAACGCGGCGCGCTCAAACCCGTCGGGGAGTGGAATCGGGAGGAGATCTCGGCCATCGGGCGGCGTATCAAGGTCGTCCTGAACGGCAAGACCATCGTGGACGCCGACCTGAACGCCGTACATGATCCCGAAACGCTCTACGAGCATCCCGGCATGTTGCGCGACCGGGGGCATATCGGCTTTCTCGGACACGGGCCGAGCGCGGTCTATTTCCGCAACATCTGGATCAAAGACCTGTCGAAGCCGGAGCGGGACAACACGCCCCCGCCCGGTTTTCACGCGCTCTTCAACGGCAAAGACCTGACCGGCTGGAAGGGACTGGTCGCCGATCCGCCGACGCGCGCCAGGATGACGCCGGAGCAGCTTGCCGCCGCCGAGAAGCAGGCCACCCAGGAAGCTCTCAAGCACTGGAAGGTGGTGGACGGGGTCCTCACCTATGATGGGAAAAACAATAGCCTCTGCACGGCCAAAGACTACGGCGATTTCGAGCTGCTGGTGGACTGGAAGATCGAGCCGGGCGGCGACAGCGGCATCTATCTGCGCGGCAGCCCGCAGGTGCAGATATGGGACAATCCGCTAGGGTCGGGCGGCCTCTTCAACAACCAGAAGCACCCCAGCAATCCCACGCATAAGGCCGATAAGCCGATCGGGGAGTGGAATCGCTTCCGTATCCTGATGGTCGGCGAGAAGGTGACGGTCTTCCTGAACAACGACCTGGTCGTGCAGGCTGTGCCGATGGAGAACTACTGGGAGCGCGACAAGCCCATCTACTCGACCGGGCAGATCGAATTGCAGCATCACGGCGCGCCGCTCTATTTCAAGAACCTCTACATTCGCGAGATACCGCGCAAGACGGAATAGACTACATGCGCTGAACCGAACCCCTCCCTAGCCCTCCCCTTCGTAAGGGGAGGGAACCACATCCTCCCATTGCTACCTGCCATTGACGATAGCCCTCCCCTTACGAAGGGGAGGGAACTGTTCCCCTCCTTACGAAGGGGAGGGAACTGTTCCCCTCCTTACGAAGGAGGGGTTAGGGGAGGTTGCATGAGGCGTTCTAACGGCGGCCTTTGAACGGATTGATATAGAGATCGTCCTGACACTCGACCCCGACCTCGAACGTACAGTCGGAGCGCGGGGTGGCGATGCAGAGCAGCACATAGCCCATCGCCTCCTGCGCCGGTTTCAGCGCTACCCCTGCCGACTGATCTACCTCTCCCTCCAACAGTCTGGCCGCGCACGTCACGCAGACGCCGAACCGGCAGCCATACGGCAGCGTGATGCCTGCCTCCTCTGCCGCTTCCAGAATAGTCTCGTTCTCCGCCACCATGACGACGCGGTTCTCTCGATTGACCAGCCTCACCTGATATGCTTTCACAAAAACATCCTTCACCACAGAGGCACGAAGACACGGAGGAATCACGGAGAAAAGCAAAAGAAGAGAAAAGGGGTCATCCTCGTCTTTCTCCTGTTTTGCTCCGTGTCTCCGTGCCTCTAGCGCAGCGGGTGGTTCAAACCTAAATCCAGATGTCCGAGGTGCAGTCCCCGCCGGGATAGCGCATCTCATGCGCGCGGGCGGGGCCGGCAGGCTCGTTGGCGAAGTCCACGAAGAAGTTCGGGTTGATCGCCAGGCCGCCGTTCTGCGTGTCGCAGTCTATCTGGAGCATGTGCGAGCCGCTCTTTGCCAGTTCGGGATAGAACTGGTTGTCCCACGTGCTGAAGAGCGAGTTGGTCACATAGAGTCGCTTGCCGTCCAGGCTGAGTTGGAGCATCTGCGGGCCGCCGCGCAACTGGTTGCCCTTGACCGTCTCCGCCTTGCCGAGCAGCCCGCCGACCCAGACCTGACCGGCCAGTCTCGGATGCGCCGGATCGCTGATGTCGTACTGGCGGATGTCGCCGTGCAGCCAGTTGGACAGATAGAGGAAGCGGTCGTCCATCGAGAGCAGAATGTCGGTGATGAGCGAGGGAACCGGGATCGGCCAGCCCTCCACCTCGACCGAAGGAATATCCACGACCTTCTCGACCTTCCAATCGCCGTCTGCCGCTTTGTGGAAATGGAACAGGTTGCTGCTGAGCGCGGCGGCGACGAAGCCATGCACGCCGTCCGGGTCATGCAGGAAGCGCAGTTCGAGGGGAATCAGGCCGTCCGCGCCGAGGTCTACCGTCTTGATGATCTCATGTGCGTTCCAGTCCCAGAAGTGAATCTGCTGGCCGTAGTTCCCGGCAGAGACATCGTTGAGATCGAAGCCGGGATAGAAGGTCTTGGGAGCGCCCCACTCGCTGCTGACCATGACGTTGTGGCGCGGCTGATACCAGAAATCGTAGTTGAAGCGCATCCCGTCCATCTGGCGTTCCCAGCGCCCCGCGATGTCGAAATTCTCGTCGAGGAGCAGGAAGCCGCCCGGCCCGTTGCCCTCGCTATCGCCGAGCATGGAGATCATCACATGGCCGTCGGCCAGGCAGTGGACGGTATGGCCCGCCGTCAGGTTCGTCTTGGCCTTGATCTCCTCCGGCTCGATGACCTTGTGGAGTTTCGGGGCGCGCTCGTCGGCGGTATCGAGGATATGGATACGGCTGGAACGCATTCCGGGCAACACCAGGAAGCGGCGGGACTTGTCGGCGTCGCCATGACAGGAGCTGCAGGCGTTCCATCCGAAGTGGTGAAGTTCGTCGCCGAGATTGGGAACGGGCGTGCGATGAATGACCTGCGAATAGGTCGGGGATTGAGGGTCTACGTCCACCGTCGCCAGGTAGTCCGGCGCTTCGATGCCGGTTCCGGTATAGAGCGCGACGGTGTAGAGTACCTTTTCCGGCGCGGCCAGCATCGCTTCGGCGGGCGAGGCGTAGCCGGGGCCGCAGCAGGCGTGTTCGGTCGTATGGGTATCAGACATATTTTCTAGCCCTCCTGGGCCGTTTTTTCCGGGAGTGCCCGGCAGGCGTGCCGGGCGCATGGCTCCGTGCGCCCGGTATCGCGATTTTAGCACGGGCCGACAGTGCGTGTCAAGATTGGGCGGCAGGCGGAATCCTACCGCGTTTCGGATGGGAGCCGCGCCAGCGCGATCAGCGTCTGCGCGATCGCGCTCTTGCGCGCCTGGGCGGTGTCCGCATCCCACTCATAGAAACCCTGGCCGGACTTCACGCCGAGTTCGCCGCGCGCCACCTTCTCCACGAGCAGGCGCGACGCCTCTGTAGAGGACGCGATCTCCGGTAGGAGCATTTGCAGAATCGCCAGGATGAGATTCCAGCCGCCGAAGTCGAACACCTCGAAGACGCCCGCCGCTGCCAGCCGCCGCCCGAATCCGTTCTGGATGACAGCATCCACGTCCTGCGGCGTCGCGACGCCCTGCTCGACCAGCGACAGCGCCTCGCGGAGCAGCGCCATTTGCAGCCGATTGCCGATGAAGCCGGGAACCTCTTTCCGCACGTGTACCGGGCGTTTGCCCATCCGGGTCAGGAGGGCCAGCGTGGTTTGCAGTGTCTCCTCGGAGGTGGCTTCGCCGCAGACGACTTCGACCAGGGGCAGCAGATAGGGCGGGTTGAAATAGTGGGCGACAAGGACTCTGTCCGGGCGGCGGGTGGCGGAGGCCAGTCTGGTCGGCATGAAGGTCGAGGTGTTGCTTGCCAGGATCGTTTGCGGCGGGCAGAGCGCATCCATCTGGTGGAAGAGATTCTGCTTCACGGCCAGGTCTTCCGCCGCTGCCTCGATGACGAAATCGGCCCCGGCCAGCGCCTCGCCCAGTTGCGCGCAGGCGCGTATCTGTGGCAGTACCGCTGCGGCGCGCTCTGCGGTCAGCGCGCCCCGGCTCACCAGCGTTTGCAGGTTGGCCTCGATGCTGGCACGCGCCCGATCCAATGCATCCGCGCTCACATCGGTCAGCGCAACGGAGTAGCCGCACAGCGCGCACTCCTGCGCGATTCCGTGTCCCATCAGGCCCGCGCCGACAACGGCGATGTTCCGAATCTCTTCGACGTGCATCCCTCTCTCCTGCTGTTCGCTTCGACTTTTGGGCGGGCCTATCTTCCATCGCGCCCGGTGCGGCATTCTAACACGGGGCGGCAGGCGGCGTCAAGCGGGCAGGAATCGTCACGCTCGACGTGCAATCACCGGGTAAAAAGGAGGGCAAGGCAAGGATGCGAGCAGGTATGACGGCGCTCGGCGTGGCGATGGCGCTCGGCGCAGCGGGCGCGGCGTGGGGAGCCGTGACGGTGAAACAGGTACGCTTCGAGGGCTGGCCGCACTGCTACCAGCTTTCCAACGGCACGGTCGAGGTCGTTGTCGTGCCGCAGATCGGGCGCATCATGCGCTACGGCTATGTGGGCGACCGGAATATGATCTGGGTCAATCCGGCCCTGAAAGGCAAGCTGGCCGATCCCGCGCAGGCGGCCAGAGAGTGGCCCAATTTCGGCGGCGACAAGCTCTGGCCCGCGCCGCAGTCGCGCTGGGACTGGCCGCCCGATGCGACGCTGGACAGTGCGCCGCAGACGGTCGAGGTCCTTCCCAACCAGCACCTCAAGATGACCGGGCAGGCCAGCGCGGTCGCCGGCCTCCGGTTTACGCGGGAGATCGCGTTGGACGAGACGGGAACGGGCGTGACCATTACGAACACGATGACCAACACCCTGGATAAGCATATCAACTGGGGCGTCTGGGAGGTCACGCAGGTGGATGACCCGGATGTGGTGCGCCTGCCCCTGAACAGAGGCGGGAAGTTCGCGGCAGGCTACTACACGTTCAAGGACGCCGATCCGCCGCCCGGCAGGCTCACACTTGTCGGGGATGAGGCGCATCTGAAGCGGGACAAGGAGAAGTCCGTCAAGATCGGCGCAGACTCGCCGCAGGGCTGGATTCGGTCGGAGAAGGGCGGGCGGATTTTCGAGGTCTCGGCGACGTATGAGACGGGCAAGACGTATCCCGACGACGGCTGCGGCCAGGAGGTCTACACGAATCCCGACCCGCTCAAGTATATCGAGATGGAGCTGCTCAGCCCGATGCAGACGCTTGCGCCCGGCGCTTCCTACTCCTTCACGACCCACTGGCGTCTGAGCCGCTGAGCCGTTCGCCCGTCCGCCAGAGGCCGTGCGATTTTTCCCCGTGAGGCTTTTGACAAACCGGGCCGGGCTATGGTAGAATAGAGGTGCTTTGTGGCGGAGTAGCTCAGTTGGTTAGAGCATACGGTTCATACCCGTAGTGTCGAGGGTTCGAGTCCCCCCTCCGCTATTGTTGATAGTTGTTGACATTTTGGGCGGGTTAGAGTCAGCAATCTATATGTCTGGCGGCACGGGTCAGAGCATCTGCTCATACCTACAACACTGTCGCAATAGAGTCACTACACAAGAGACCGGAAGCCAGAAAGGTTCTTCCGGTCTTTTGCTTTGTTTTGTTCACTCGGACATCCTCCGAACTCTGTCCAGAGAGCGCAAGTCATGTTTGGGTCTGAGTGGCGATACCGCATACAGTAAGGCTGTGCCTTACTGTATGCGGTATCGTTACCTCAAACTCGCGGTGGAAACTCTTGCATAGAGCCTTGAAAACCAACAGGCTGTTCGACACCCAGCAGGGAATTCCTGGGTTGTGTCAAGCCCTTTCTGTAAAATTGTCGGTGGCTCCCTTCAGCAGCCCGTTCGTCTAGTCGTCGAAAGTCAGATAGGCTTTGCCCGTCTCCCATTCGTCGCTGATTTCCATCAGCACCGCCGACACCAGCCGCAGGCAGGACGCCTCGTTGGGGAAGTGACGGCACATCCGCGTCCGACGCCGCGCTTCCTGGCTGATCCGCTCCAAGCCGTTGGTCGTGCGCAGGAGGCGACGAGGCGGCTCAGGAAAGGCGAAGACAGCAAAGCCTTCGGGCAGATTGGCTTCTGACCAGGCGGCTAACTGCGGATTGGTTTTGCGACCCTCCGTTACCAACTTGATAGACATAACGGACGCTCCAGGAGCATGGCCGCCTTGACCAGCACACGGAACAGGTCGGGCAGGCCTTCCAGGCCGTTGTCGGCGATGGTTTCCAGGAGGTCTTGGGGTCGTGTAGAATCGAGTGGGTAGGTCATGATGCGTTTTCCTCTCTGGCGTGGTAACCGAAAGGAGACACCATGACCTGCCGTTTGCGCTCTCAGCAGGCCAGCCCAATTTTACAGAAAAGACTTGACATAACCCGGATGGAGCCAAGACCATCCCGACGACGAACCCTGGTATCTTCTGTCCGACTTGCCTGCCGGGCGGGCGATCTTGGCGCGTTACGTAGGCCGCTTCAGTATCGAAGCGATGTTCCGCGATTTCAAGGAGCAGGGTTTTCGCCTGGAAACGACCCGGCTTAAAGACACCGCGCGGGTTTCCCGTGTGGTGTTGCGCGTCTGCATCGCCTATGTTTTTGCTCTGTGTCTGGGCGAAACGGTCGAGCAACGCGGGCGACGCCGCTTTGTCGAGCGCTCGGTAAAACGGCAGAGGAGTCTGTTTCAGATCGGTCTGCGCTATCTCAAACGCCTGCTGGTTCAGCAACAGGATTGGATAGAACTACTCGCCCTCAGAATCTGAGGGTTTGTCAGGCTGCAATCTTTAATTGAGAGGTCTATTAGGGTTTGAGAGGGTCGTACCAGTCCACAGAGGGGGGGTCGCCCATGGCCTGCTGGAAGGTCTTCGCGAACCGCAGCCATTTCGCATGGCCCTCTGCAAAGACGTAGTTGGCTCCTTCCGTATGGCGTCGAATCGCCAGGCTCATCGGCTCCTTCTGCATCATGTCCCACTCCATCATCTGCATGTCCGCGTTTGCTACTTTCGGCGGATCGCCCCAGTACATCGGCATAAAGAAGTCCTCGTTCCAGGTATCGGCCAACTCCGTCACCAGCACGCATTCGGCGGGACGGGCGATCTGCGCCTGGTTCAGGCCGTAGTACGGCTCCTGAATGGGAATGAAGTAGGCGTTGAAGCCGTAGGACGACTGGCGCGGCAGATCCCTGTTGTTCCAGAGAGGGCTGGAGTCGGACGGGCAGTGGTACAGGCTGCGGGACTTGATATAGGGCAGGGTCGTCTCCAGCCAGCTCTGGAGATTGGCAGACATCATGTCCCCGCCCATCGCCATGCTGCGCATACAGGAGCAGGGAAACGCCTCATCATGGTCGTCGGCATACATCTGAATCGCAAGGCCGATCTGTCGGCAGTTGGAGAGGCAGGCGGCGCTGCGGGCCTTCTCACGGGCCTGGGCGAAGACCGGGAAAAGTATCGCGGCCAGAATCGCAATAATGGCGATGACGACGAGCAGTTCAATGAGCGTGAAGCCGCCAGGCTTTCTCAACGGATCAGTCCTCCTTCAGGAGAAATCAGGCAATAGCCCCTGCATCATAACATGCCAATCTTAATGCAGGCTTAAAACCTGCTGAAAACTTTTTCAGGTGTGGGGCCGCTTGGAGGCAATAGCCAGAGTGCGCGCCGCCTACCGCCTTCGCGCCCCCCTTCCCGGTCTTCGCCCGGGCCCGTGAGAAGAACGCGAGGCATCACCGGTGTCTTCGTTACAGGGAGTGAATTTGCGCTGATAGGGGCGACGGAGCGCCGCCCCTATCGCGTTCGGGCGGCGCTCATGGTGTGAGATAGCGGGCGGAGAAGGTCAGTAGGCGATGAACTGTTCGAGATACTTCTTGCCGATGAGGAAGCCCTCTTCGCGCTCCACCGCGTCATCCTCATGCTCGATGGACAGCACGCCGTTGTAGCCGTTCCGGCGCAGCGCCGCGATATACTCGCCCCACTGAATCTGCCCCAGGCCCGGAATGACATAGCGCCACCAGCCGTCGCCGTGATTGCCGACCCAGCGGCGGCGATGCGCCTTGATCTCGGTGTCTTTGGCGTGCGTGTGGAAGATGCGCGGAGCGAACTTGTCTACCGCCTCGATGTAGTCAATGTCCTGCCAGTAGAGGTGCGAGGGGTCGAAGTTGAGGCCGAAGTTCGCGTTCGGAAGAACTTCAAAGAGACGCTGCCAGTGGCCGAGGTGCTGGATATTGGTGGCCGTCCAGTTCTCCAGCGCGATCTTGATGCCCTTGCTCTCCGCGTACTCCAGCAGCGGCGGGAAGACCTGGGCGCAGTCCTCCTCGATCACCTTGTACTTGTCCTTGCCTGCCGGGGGCAGCCCGGCCAGCGTGCAGACGACATCCACGCCGAGCCATACCGCGATGTCTATGGCCCTGTGGACAGTCTGGATGTTGGCCTTGCGCTTCTCCGGGTCGCCATCGGTCAGGTTGGTATAGGCGGCGAGCGAGGAGATCTGCAGCGCGCGGCGATCCAGCAGGTCGCGCAGCGCGTCGGCGTCCTTCTGAGTGAAGGTGTTGGTGTCTATGTGCTTGCTGCCCGGGCCGGTTCCGATCTCCAGACCGCCAAAGCCGTACTCTCCGGCAAACGCGGCGACGACCTCCATCGACTCCCTGGAAAAGGGGGCGGTCAAAATGCCGACATACATGACGTTGCTCTCCTTCGTTATGGAATGACGGGGCCACCTCTGCCCGACGATAGGCTCTCGTCTCGGCCATCGCCGGGGTATGGGAGAGGAGGCGCGCTTCGCTTCCGGGTCGAGTGCCTCCGCCCTCGCTGCCGGGACGATTCAGATGAGCGGACGGAGCCTGCCTCAGTTTCGCTGCCCGGCGCGCAATCTCCTGCCGGTCTCTTTCCCGACGCCTGCGCCCGATCCCGGCAAGTTTACCGGCCCCGGTAAGCGAGCAGGCATGGAACACCCAAGCGACCCTTTCTGTCTAAAAAGTTGGAAGAACCCCCTCGCTCGGCGCGGCGGCCTCATCGAGCGCCGCCACCCCGAAGACCATCACCGCAAGGAAAGGCAACCATGAGAGATTTAATCCCGAACCAGCCGTCATCCGCAGAGGAGATTAAACTCACCCGGCGCGAGATCGAGGTGCTGACGCTCCTGATACAGGGCGACACGACCAAAGAGATCGCCCGCAAACTGTTCGTGAGCAAGCGGACGGTGGATTTTCACCTGAACAACATCTACGAGAAGCTTCAGGTGAACAGCCGCTTGCAGGCGTTCCGGCGCGCGGTACATTTAGGACTTATTCCCTTCGATCTGCTCTGTACCACCTGAGACGACGCAGCCCCTCCGTTCCGGTCGGAACGGAGGGGCCTTCTGTCCGCCACTTGTTCTTCCCCTCTTTACCAAACGCGACGCGGGAAGGCCCTCCGCCATGACGCCGGGGGATGAAAGCGTCGCAATCGCAACCGCGAAGCCCCGTGCCTTTAGGCAGGGGAGTAGTCACCGATGGAAATGTGGTTCAGCGCGTCTCCGTCCCCGTCTGCGCGGGCCGCGCCGTGTAGACGACCGTCGGCAGTGGCTCGCCGGAACGCTCGAATTCGGCGGCAGGAACCACGAAATACTCCTCCTCTCGCTGGACGACGTGAACCGCCTGATGCGTGCGCTCCGCCAGCGCCAGCGCCTTCTCGCGCGCCTGTTCCCAGGTAAATCCTTGCATGATAGCGCCTCCTTTCCTTCTTGTGTTCAGGATAGGGGCTGCCGGGCGCATCCGGCGGCCCGCCGACGCGCTTCAAGCCCCTGATGAGATAGGGAAGGCCCCTCACAATCGCCACGACGACACCAACGGACACCGCCATCGCACGACCGCCGCCTCCTGGCGCAGCAGCGCCTCGATCTGTTCCAGCAGCCCGGCATAGAGTCGCACCGACCGGGACTCGGCTTTCGCTGGAATCGCGCTCTCTGGCATAGCGTTTCGCTGTGGCATTCTCCTTCTCCTTCCTCATGCACAGAATACGGAAACCGCACGCGGCAGTTCCCCTGGCTCCGCGCCTTCCGAGGGCCGTTCTGCGCAGGCGCGCTATCCTGTATAATAGTGGTGGAGGTCGCTATGTCTGGAGAGAGCCGCCTGCTCGCCATCTATGTCCATATCCCTTTCTGTGCCAAACACTGCGCCTACTGCGATTTCAATACTTACGTCGAGAAGGCGCAGAGCGCGCTCGTGCCGCAGACGGTGGACGCACTCTGCCGCGACATCGCGCGCACAGCGCAAGCCCTGGCGGAGGACGAACCGCAGATCACGGTTCCGACGGTCTTTTTCGGCGGAGGCACGCCGACCTTCCTGAGCGGGGAGCAACTGGCGCGGATTCTGGGGACTGTGCGGGACAATTTCGCGGTCGCGCCGGACGCGGAGATCACCAGCGAGGCCAATCCCGGCTCGTCGGATGCGGAGAAGTTCGCGGCGATGCGCGCCGCCGGGTTCAATCGCCTGAGCGTGGGCGTGCAGGCGTTCGACGATACGCTGCTGGCCGCGCTGGATCGGTTCCACACGGCGGGCGAGGCGGAACGCGCGCTGAACGCGGCCCGCGCCGCCGGATTCGCCAACCTGAGCCTCGATCTGATGTTCGGCCTTCCGAAGCAGACGCCGGAACTCTGGCACGCCACGCTGGAGCGCGCGCTGGCCTTGCAGACGGAGCATCTTTCGCTCTACGCGCTGACGCTGGAACCCGGCACGCGCTTCGAGCGGCTGCACAAGGGCGGCAAGCTGCCCCTGCCGGACGAGGATACCGAACTGGCGATGTATGAGACAAGCATCGCGCGGCTGACGACGGCAGGCTATGAACACTACGAGGTGAGCAACTTCGCGCGGCCCGGCTTCCGTTCCCGGCACAACCAGGTCTACTGGCGCAATGAAGAGTATCTTGGTTTCGGGCCGGGCGCAGTCTCCTATTGGAAGGGCCGACGCTGGAAGCGGGAACGGCTGCCTGCCCGCTATGTGCAGAAGGTGAACGCCGGGTCCGATTTAGCGGTCGAGTCGGAATGCCTGGATGCGGATGGCGCGCTCGGCGAGACGATGATGCTCGGCCTGCGCCTGCGAGACGGCCTGCCGTTGCAGCGCGTTCGCGACCGCTTCGGCGTGGAGCCGCTGGATCGCTTCGCCCCGGAGATCGCGCGACTGGCCGCGCGCGGCCTGCTGGTTCTGGAAAACGATACGCTGCGGCTGACCCATGCGGGCCTGCTGCTCGCCAACGACGTGCTGAGCGCGTTCCTGCCGGATTAGCCCCCTGTAGACCTACCCCCAGCTCCCTCCCTAAAGGGAAGGGGTGACCGGGCGGAAGCATGTGCCTTCGTATCGTCATTCTGAGCGGAGCGAAGAATCTCTTATGAACACCGAACCCGAATCTCGTCCTGAAAACCCGATATATCAGGCGGCGCTCGTCACGACGCCGGAGGAGCGTGAAGCCGTTTTCGCGCTGCGCAGGGTCGTCTTCGTGGAGGAGCAGGCGGTTCCAGCAGAGGAAGAGTTGGACGTGTTCGACCTGACGGCGACGCATTTTCTCGTCCGTGATACGCGGTTGCCGCCCGGTGACCCATCCGGCATCGTCGCGACGGCGCGGCTGGTGGATAAAGGAGAGGGCGTGGGCAAGGTCGGGCGTGTGGCAGTGCTGCGCGAACATCGGGGCCGGGGCGTCGGCCTGCTGTTGATGCGCCTGGTCGAGGAGACGGCCCGCGCACGGGGTTTCACGCGCCTCGTCCTGGATGCACAGCTTTACGCCATTCCCTTCTACGAGCGCCTGGGCTATACGGCGGAGGGCAGCATCTTCCTCGACGCCAACATCGAACATCGGTTCATGTATAAATCCCTGCCATAGTCAGACCCTACGTTCGGATGATTTTAGTTTACCCGGCTTCTCAGCACAGCCAAAAGACTCGTGCAGGTCAGTTCAAGAAGGAAGTTTCGCATTCGTCCGACCTCCGGTTGGCAAGAAGCGCCTGCGCTCTAAACCAATGGACGTGGATAGCGTCCGTGCGTTTCAAGGCACTTCGTGCGGCGCGTCTGCCTCATGAGTGTGATCGTGTTCGGCGTCGTGGTGATGGGAATGGGAGTGGAAAAGACTGCCGTGCCGATGCCAGTGTTCGTGGATGAGGTTGACGCGCAGCAACAGGGGAATGTCGGCGAGAATGGCGGAGGAGGAGCCTTCCGCGAGAAGCGTATGGTCTTCCCCGAAGACGAGAGCGCGGTCGGCGATTTCGGGGACGATGCTGAGGTCGTGCGTGGCCGTCACCAGCGTCTTGCCCGCCGCGTGCAGCGCGACCAGCAGTTCCACCAGCCAGCGTTGCGAGCGCGGATCGAGGCCGTTGGTCGGCTCGTCCAGCAGAATCACGTCGGGGTTGACGACGAGCGTGCTGGCGATGGCGACCTTCTTCTTCTCGCCGCCGGATAGCTGAAAGGGCGGACGGTCGAGCAGCCTGCCGATGCCGAGCAGGGCGACCACGTCGGCAAGGCGGCGCTCTATCTCTTCACGCGACAGGCCCATCTGAAGCGGC
Source organism: Chthonomonadaceae bacterium (assembly GCA_035651115.1). Taxonomy (GTDB): domain Bacteria; phylum Armatimonadota; class Chthonomonadetes; order Chthonomonadales; family Chthonomonadaceae; genus DASRGL01. The sequence continues at coordinate 25,151 of DASRGL010000431.1, read as the reverse complement.
CCGAACGCGATCTCCTCGCGCACGGTCGGCGAGAAAAGCTGCGCGTCCGAATTTTGGAAGATGAACCCGACGCGGCGGCGAAAACGGTAGGCGAACGCCTCGTCACGCAAAGCCGTCTCCGTCACTGGCTCTCCGAACGCGGTGAAGGTTCCGCTCTGCGGGTGCAGCAGGCCATCCAGCAGTTTGATGAGCGTGCTTTTGCCGCAGCCGTTCGCCCCCAGGATCGCCACCTTCTCGCCGCGCGCAATCGTCAGCGAGACGTCCCGCAGCGCGACGACGCCCTCGCCATACGCATAGGAGACGTTGGAGAGCGTAAACGCAGGCGTCTCGTCGGTCGAGGCGGACGGTTTGAGCGGCGAACCCCAGGCTGTCATTGGAAGCACATCATCCTCCTTTCAGCGCCGCGCCCGCTACCAGGGCTATCGCCAGAATCCAGGCAGAATCCGCCACACTCCATTGCAGCCGGGTCAGCGTTCGCATCTCGCCCTGGAAGCCGCGCGACAGCATGGCCGCGTGTACCTCATCGGCCAGAGAGAGAGTTTTGCCGAACAGAGAGCCGATGGCAGCCCCGACGAACAGGCGGCCCTCCGCATTCGTCGCCCGACCGACCGTGCGGCTGCGCCGCGCCACGAACATCTCCGCCGCCGTCTGGAGCAACACTGCCACATAGCGATAGGTCATCGCCAGCACGCCGACGAACAGGCGCGGCACGAGCAGCATCCGCAGAGCGCGCAGCAGGTCGTTCCAGGGCGTCGTGAGCGTGAGCAGGGCTGCCAGCGAGACGGCCACGCCCACGCGCAGCATCAGGGTCGCCGCCATCCAGAAGCCCGGCACGGTAAGCGCCAGATACGGTTCGCGCCACAGCACAAGCAGCGCGCGGCCCGGCGTCACGATGTTGAACGCGGCGGGCAGCGCGATCGCCCCGACGAAAATCGGCACGGACAGCCACACGCGCTTTAGCAGCATCCCGGCGGGCAGGCGTGAAACCAGCGCCAGAGTCAGGGTCAGCGCATAGAGGAGGGCCAGCGTTACGAAGTTATGGACGCAGGCGGTGACGGCGATCAGGCCGAGAAATGCCAGGACTTTGGCGCGCGGATCGAGACGCTGAAGATAGCCCGCCTGCCGCGTCCATTTCTCGCCGTAGAGCGTCGCGGCGGCGTTCGCCGCAATCTCCCCCAGCGTGCGCTCGATGAACGCATTGGGCGGTTTGCCGGATAGGTCGGGAGGCGGTACGGTCTCGTCGGAAGGACGGCGCAGCCAGTCGGGAATGGCCCTTACCCCAGGAACCTCCCCCCGAACTCCTCCCGAACCGGGAGTTTCTACCCTCACCCCCGGCCCCTCTCCCTTCATCGCTCGTTCCTCGCTAGGGAGAGGGGAGACAAACTCAAGGCTTTCCTCTCTATTCAAGCGAGGGGAAAACGCGCTCGTGGATGTCTGGCTCCCTTCTCCCTCCGAGGGAGAAGGGCCGGGGATGAGGGTGAAAGCGTCTGCTTCGCTCCCCTTCCCTTTAGGGGGGGGGGCCACCAACATACGCCCGCCGACGAAGAGCAGGAGCAAAATCGCGCCGACGCCGAGAATGCCCGCGCCGATGTAGCCGAGGCTGCCGCGTTCCGAGGCATAGTCTTCCAGGCCGCGAAGCCCCTTGTAGCCGTGTTCCTCCGCCCGCGCGATGCCTGCGGGAACGTACTCCTTGCCCTCGACCGCCTTGATCTGTTCGGCGACGCCCTGCGCATCCCACTCGCCCCACGCCTCGCCGCTTGCCAGCAGGCCGAGCGGAGAAAGCGCGATCAGGGCCAGCAGGCCAATCCAGAGGGCTTCGCGCCGCCGTCCGCGCCGCGCCACCGTGCGTTCCGAGGCCGTGAACATCGCTTCCGGCGTGGCCGCGCCGTAGAGCGGGATGCGCGCCGCCTGCAAATAGCGCACGACCAGGCCGGTCACGATGGCCTCTGCAGGCCCGGCGACCAGCAGATGCGTGCCGAGCATGGCGGGCAGCGTGACTTTCAGACCGAAGGGGAAGTAGAGCGCGTCGCCGTTGGGCGTGTGGAAAAGCGCAGGCTGAATGCCGAGCAGCACCGCGACGACCGCCGCCGCCGCATTGATGCCGAAATAGGCTCCGAGGGCGGCGCAGAGCGCGCGCGCCGAGGAGTCCGGCGCATGACGGCCCGCGAACAGGTGGTAGACGCTGTAGCCGACGAACGGCAGCACGAACGCCATCGCGAAGCAGTTTGCGCCGAACGTGAGCAGGCCGCCATCGCCGAAAAAGAGCGCCTGGATCGCCAGCGCGACCGACATACCGATGACCGCTGCCCAGGGGCCGAGCATCACCGCCAATAGCGTCCCTGCGACCGGATGCGCGGTCGTGCCGCCGAGCGCGGGGATGTTGAACATCATGATGGTGAAGCAGAAGGCCGCGCCCAGCGCCAGCAGGGGAACCTGCCGCGCTCCCAGAGTCGCGCGCACGCGCCGCCCCGCCAACGCCCAGACGGGCAGCATGGCGGCTCCGGTGACAGCGGAGGTCGCAGGGCTGAGAACGGAGTCAGGAATGTGCATGGTCAGCTACTCACCCTATTGTGGCAGAAGCGGAAAGAGGCAGTACAGACATATCCATTCTACGTCTTCGCCCGCCGGAAAATTGCCGCGCGTGATACTTTTTTCAAAATTGTGGCACGCTTCCCCTGCTCTACCCGCGCTGCCGCTCCCGCCGGCAGGCCCCTCCGTTTTCCGCGCCGATTTGACTTCGGGCCGATTCCTGCCGTACAATAGAGGCTATCATCCTGCCCCATGAGGTTTCGAGTCTGCCATGCGATACGCCGCGCCGCCCTATATGTACGATGTCCTCCCCACCCCGCCCGCCAAAGACGCCTGGCTCCAGACGGCCCGATGGCGCTATGTCGAGGGCGTCTTCCGCGAGGTCTGCCGCCGCTTCGGCTACCGCGAGATACGCACGCCTATTCTGGAGCAGACGGAACTGTTCACGCGCAGCATCGGCGAGGCGACGGACATCGTCAGCAAGGAGATGTTCACCTTCACCGACCGGGGAGAGCGCAGCCTGACCCTGAAGCCGGAAGGCACGGCTCCGGTCGTGCGCGCCTGCATCGAGCATAAGCTGTTCGCCGAGAACCCGCTGCTCAAACTCTACTACATCGGGCAGAATTTCCGCTATGAGCGCGGCCAGCGCGGGCGCTACCGGCAGCACCAGCAGTTGGGCATCGAGGCGTTCGGTTCCGCCGACCCGGCCGTTGACGCCGAGGTGATTCTGCTGGCGATGACCTTCTATCGCACGCTCGGCATCACCGGGCAGGAGTTGCGCATCAACTCAGTCGGCACGCCGGAGTCGCGCGCGGCTTATAAAGAGGCGCTGCGGGACTATGTGCGCCCGTTCCTTGCGGAGATGAGCGCGGAGGGACAGGCGCGTTTCGCGGCCAATCCGCTGCGGATGCTGGATACCAAAGACACGAACGATCTGCGCCTGCTGGCCGAGGCTCCGCGCCTGCTCGACTACCTGGACCCGGAGAGCCGCGACCATTTCGAGAAGCTGCAAAGCTATCTGCGCGCGGCGGGCGTGCCGTTCGTCATAGATCACCGGCTGGTGCGCGGCTTCGATTACTATACCAAAACGGCGTTCGAGATCGTCGGGACGGAGTTGGGGGCGCAGAACGCGCTCGGCGGCGGCGGGCGCTACGATGGCCTGGTGGAAGAGTGCGGCGGCCCGCCCACGCCGGGCATCGGGTTCGGGCTGGGCATGGAGCGCTGCCTGATCACGCTGGACGCGCTCGGCATCGAACTGCCCATCCCGGATGAGCGGCCTTTTGCCTTTCTCATCACGCTGGGAGATGAGTCGCTCGTTCGCCCTGCCGCCGTCCGTCTGCTGGCCGAGATTCGCGCCGCCGGGATCGCTGCCGATATGGACTACAAGAACCGCAAGTTCGGCCCGCAGGTCAAGCGCGCCGACGATCTGGGCGCGCGGTATACGCTCATTCTGGGCGACGGCGAGTTGGCGCGCGGCGTTGTGGCCCTCCGCAATCAGTCCACCAAAGAGCAGCGCGACGTTCCGCTAGCCGATGTCGTCTCGGAACTCCGCGCTCTTGCCAATCCGCCCAGCGCGGAGACAAAATAGGGACTAGCCATAATCATCCGACTATGCAAAGGCGAAAATAAGCGCGATACGCTGGTCTGCGTGCGCGACGACGGCTCGACTACCTGGTCGAAGCTGGCCGCTCGTTTTGCGTTCCATGACCTGACGCACTATGTCGCCGAAACCACGCTCGGCTGCCGCAACGCCTTCTACGGGCTGATCGCGCAGGGCTGGGACATCGAGACGTTCACCGCCATAGACCCGGCGACCGGCACGCGGCCCGAACTGCCCGCTGAGGCCAATCAGATCGAGGGGCTTATCACCACCTTACAGTCCCAGTTGTGGAACGGCGCGTCGTATGAGGAGATCGTCGGCCTGTGGGAGATGTCCTGCGCGTCCTTCGGTCTGCCGCCGCCGCGCCTGACACCGGAGCAACTGGACACTATCCGGGAACGCCTGCGCGCCTGTTGGGAGCAGTGGAAGCTGCTGCCTGCCGGGGGCGTGCTGGAGTTGCCGTTCCCTGGATAGCCCCGACGGATGCGGGCCGCAACACCATCAAAGGAGGAAAACCATGCCGTTTCAAGCACGGATCGGCTTCATGACCGAGAATGGCCTACAGGAGTTTCGCGAGAAATCGCTGCCGAGACTGCCGGGATGCAAGCCGGTCGAGGAGAGCGCGCAAGCGGAAAGCGGCGCACAGCCCGCCGAGAGCGAGGAGAGCGAAGGCGCGTTTAGCGACTGGCTGCCGCTCAGCATCTCCTCGCCGACCGCGGCCCGCGACCTGTGCCACCAACTGATGGCGTTCCTCAACCACGCCAAACAGAGCGCGGTACGGCTGGAATGGGCGGGCAGCGACGGCAGCACGCAGTCCGCGCAGATCAGCGGGCAGTTGACGCGCGATCTGGAGATCGCGGCCATGCGGCTCTCCGCCTCGGTCAAGGCGCACAACGACGCAGAGAAGGCAGCGGCAAAAGCGACGGGCGGAGGAGCCGCCTGACGGACACAAACGGGGCGTTCCCGTGACGCCCCGTTGCTATGGCGCCTGCGCCTCCTGTCTGGCCCGGTCGAGGAACTCCTGCACGCGCACCGGCTGCCCCGTGCGGCTGCTCTCGATGGCGGCAAAGACCAGCGCGACCGATTGCAGGTTGTCCTCCACGTTCGTCTCCATCGGCTCGCCGCCCGCCAGCCAGCGCACATACTTTGCGATCAGCCAGGTGTTGGCCCACTTCGGCTGTTCGCGCAGCGGGATCGGCTCGCCCTGTCCCTCCCGCCTCTCCGCCGACTGCCGCGTGGGATCGTAGGGGAAGCGTTCCAGGCGGCGGTGATCCAGCACAAGCGTCGCCTGCTCGCACTCCGCCCGAATATACTCCTGCGTCCAGCCGTTCAGCCCGTGCGCGTTGGTCTTCGCGCCTTCGTAGAACACGCGCTTGCCATTCTCCGTCAGCATCAGGACGAGGCCCTGCGAATCCCCGGCGAACTCGCCCCAGACCGGATTCCAGGTCTGCGCGTAGAGCGTGTCGCATTTCGCCCCGGTCATATCTATGAGCAGGTCGAGATGATGGACGGCCCCTTCGATCATCAGCGCGTCGGGTATCTCGTGGCGGAACTTGCCCCAGCTTCCGAGCTTGCGGCAGTCGCAGGTGAAGCGGCAGATCAGATAGTCGAGCGCGCCGTGCCGCCCGGAACGCAGTTCTTCGCGCAGCGTCGTCTTATCCTGGTCGAAGCGGTGGCTCATCGTGACGCCCATCTTCTTGCCCGCGCGCTTTACCTTCTCGGCGATGCGGAGGGAGGCGGCCAGCGTGTCGGCGATCGGCTTCTCCGACAGGATATGGAGATCGTGCGCGAGCGCGGCATCCACCACCTGCTCATGAAACGCGGGCGGCACGACGATCGTGCAGAAATCGGCGCGGTTCGCATCCAGCGCCTTGTCGAGATCGGTATAGCACTGGTCGGCGCGCAGGCCCAGCCCTTCCCGCGCGTTCTGAAGCGCCTCCGGGTTGACATCCACCGCCGCCACGACCTCGATCAGCCCGTCCTGCACATTGGGCGGCAGGAATCGCCGACACCACGCGCCGCCGAACCCGCCCGTTCCCACCTGAATCATCCTATAGGTCATCGTGTCTGCTCCTTCATCTTCTCGGCAGAATGATAGTTCGCGCCCCAGAGCGCCTGCTTACGGGGCGGCTGATCTATACGCCGCAGCGCATGGTCTTCCAGCGCGTCTACGGCGGCAAGACGGCGCGTCTCCTCCGGGGTCAGCATCTCTTTGATGGTAAGAAAGCCCTGCCGGTCGAACTCGTATTTTTCGATGTCATTCATCTGATCGGCTCCTCTGGCGGCGACGGACTGGGCCGTGCGGCGCAGAGAAACTTACGAGAGGACAGGCAGAATTCCTGCGTCAAGATTCGGGCCTCCGAATGAATCCCGGCGTGTCCGCAAGGAGGAAGCCGTTTGCAAACCGCGAATCGTATGATAGAGTAAGAGAACGGAAGGCACGCCCCCTGATAGGGCGCGAAAACAAGCGATGGAATCGGTGCAGCTAAAGGCAGACGAAACTCCTCTGATCGCGCCACGCGAGACCGTGCGAGAGAGGAGAGAGACTCGCACAGAGCCGCCGGTCATGGCGGCGCTGCGCAGTGGGGAGGCGCGCACGCGGCGCGAGGCGCGGGCGGCAGTACAGAACCTGCTCACGACCCTGAAACATGTCGAGGAGAAGAAGCGGAACGTCGAGGAGACGATGGCGCTGCTGCTGCGCGAGACGCAGGCCGCGCGCCGCCGACGCCGCCATCGTCTCGTCTCCGGCACCGCGTTCGTGACCCTGATGATCGGGCTGATCTATCTAACGCGCGGCAAAATCTTCGAGCAGCTCTGGTGGATACTCCAGTTGGGCGGCGGCGCGTGGGCCGCCGACCGCGCCGCCAGCACCCGCCGCGATGCCGCTTATGCCCTGAGCAAGGCGGGCGACCCGCGCGCGGTCGGCGTTCTGGCCCTCGCCCTGCGCGACGGCGACTCCTACGTGCGCGATGTGGCGGAGCGCGCGCTGCGCCACCTGCTGCCCCGCGTGCGCGCCAGCGACGCCGCCTACATCGCGCCTGACCAGATGAACGCGCTGCTCCATCTCGCCTACAGCGACGACTACGGCCAGAACCTGAAGCTCCCCCTGCTGACGGCCCTGGAACAGATCGGCGACGCACGCGCGCTCCCGGTCGTCGAGTATCTGCACGCCGACCCCTCGCCCCAGGTGCGGGCCGCCGCGCGGGAGTGCCTGCCGTTCGTGCAGGAACGGGTGCGCCGCGCCCGCGAGAGCGCCACGCTGCTGCGCGCTTCCGCCGCGACCGGAGCCATCACGCCGCCCAACCAGCTTTTGCGCCCGGCTGCCGCCGGAATGACGCCCGCAACGCCACCCGACCAACTGCTGCGCGCAGTCGAGGCGCAGAACGCCAGAGAGCAAGCGCCGACCCGATAAGGATGCCACCCCATGCCAACTGCCAGCGGAAACACAGAGACCGGAGCCGAAGTCCGAGACCGCTTCAAGCCGATAACGGAAGATTTCATCCAGTCCAGTACGGACAGCGGCAGCTTCAGCCGGGGACGCAGCTACTACCGCAACGGGCATATCCTCGAACCGATGCTGCGCGGCGCAACCCTGCAAGCGCAGTGCGCCGGTTCGGACTATGAACCCTATATCGTCAAGGCGACTCTGGTTCCTGCCAGCGAAAAGGGCAGCAAGGCGCTGGCCGGCTACGAGTGCAACTGTCCGCGCGGCGGCTTCTGCAAGCATGTCGTCGCGCTGCTGCTGACCTGGCTTCACAAGCCGGAGCAGTTCACGCTGCGCCCGGAAGTCGCCGACCTGCTGAAAGACAAGAGCCGGGAGGAGTTGCAGGCGCTTCTCTTGCAGATGCTGGAGCGCCGGCCGGAACTGGAAAGCCTGCTCGACCTGCCTCTGCCCCCCTCCGGCGTGGAATCGGGTGGCGGGGCCGCGCTGACCGTAGACCCCAAAGACATCCGGCGGCAGGTCAAGATGGCTTTCCGCAACGCGGGCTACGAGTGGGGCGCGGATCGCCGCATCGCCGACGACCTGGATCGCCTGAAGCGGCTCGGCGACAACTTCGCCAGATCCGGCCAGTGGGCCAATGCGCAAGCCATCTACAGCGCCATCGCTCTGGAGACCGCCGAACACTACGGCGAGACGGAAGACGAGGGCGACATCGCGGGCGTGGTCGAGGAGTGCATCACCGGCATGGCGGCGTGCCTGGACGCGCAGGCAAACCTGCCGGAGAGCGAGCGGATGCCGCCGGAAGTCCGCCTGGAACTGTTCCGCAGCCTGTTCGACATCTGGAACGACGATTCGGGCCTGGGCGACAACGATGTGGCGGCGGACGTGCCGGAGATCATCGCGCGCAGCGCGACCGCAGCCGAGCGGGAGACGGTGGAAGCCTGGGTGCGCAAGGGGATGCGCTCCGGCAGCGGCGACTTCTATCAGCAGTACCATAATCGAGGGCTGGTCGAGTTTCTTGTCACGCTCAAGGAACACGCGGGCCTCGACGACGAGGAGATGCTGCGCGAATATCGCAATTTCCAGCTTTATGAGGACATGGCGAACCTGCTGCTGGAACGCGGGCGCATCGAGGAGGCGCTGGACGTCGCCCGTGAACATCTCGACAACCCTCACGAGGCGATGCAGTTCGCCAACAAACTGATGGCGATAGGCAAGGAGCAGGTGGCGGCGGGGCTGGCCTTTATCGAGACACGGCTGCGAGAGGCGGAGCAGGCCCAGCGCCCGTCCAAGACGTCCAGGCCGGATAGGACCGTTGCGCAGAATCATCTTATCTCTCAGTATCTCTCCTGGCTCGGCGAGCAGTACCGCAAGCACGGCATGGGCAGCGAGGCGCTGGCTATCGAACTGCGCCGCTTCGAGGCGGCTCCCGGCCAGCAGACCTATGCCGACGTGAAGGCCGCCGCGCAACTGCGCGGGCAGCCCGCCGAAGTCTGGCAGGAGTTGCGGCCCAGCCTGATCGCCACCCTGGAGAAGAAAGGCGCCTGGAGTTCGCTGGTCGCCATCTACCTGGACGAGAAAGATGTGCGCAGCGCCCTGGATACGCTGCCCCGCACGGAGACGCGCGGCGCGAACGTCTATTTCGATCCGTACTCCTGGCAGCAGGGCAATCTGTCTATCCGCGTGGCGGAAGCCGCCGAGAAGGACTATCCCGATGAGGCCATCGCCCTCTATCGCCGCGCCGCCGAGAACCTGATCGCGCAGCGCGGTCGGGAGAGCTACCGGCAGGCCGCGCAATACCTATCGCGCGTCCGCAAACTCTATGAACAGCAGCAGCGCGGCGAAGAGTGGCAGAAGGTGATCGCCAACCTGCGCGCGGAGAACAAGAGCCTGCCCGCGCTGAAACAGGAACTGGACGCGCTCAAGTTGGGATAGACCTTTTGCCGGGTACAGAACGTACCCGTCTCGGGGGCGGCAGAGCCGCCAAGCGTCCTGCCGGACGCACCCGTATGGAAAGGCCGCCTCTTCGTATGCAGCCGAGTGCGATACGAAGGGAAAAGCCTTCAGTCAAGGATTCCGTCCGAAGGACGGTTGGCCGCAGGCCCTCCAGACGGGTACTTTTAGTACCCGGCCACTAAACCACACTCTCCACAGACGCTCCTGCTTTCGGGGAGAGCAGAGGGCTGTGGAGCGGGCGCGGCACAGACGGCGAGAGGCGCGGCGCGCGTCCGCGCGAGGCGAAATAGACGCCGAAGGGGGCGGCCAGCACGAACGCGATCAGCAACACCAGCCCGACGATCAGGCGATCCAGCGCCTCATTGAGCGGGATTCCGGCCCGGCCCGCCGCCTTCCGCTCGCCTTCCGGGCAGAGACGCGCGCCCGTGTCCGCACTGTTATCCGGCGTGAGATATACGGTTTCCATGCCGGTATTGTTCCGCAGAAGCGAGCGAGCGACACCCCGTCTTTTGACCGGTTCCCTGTATCCTGTCCCGATTTTCATTTCCCATGAAGAAGGAGCCTTGCGATGACCACGATCCTCTGTGCGATGCCCGAACAGACCTATCGCCGCATGATGAACCCGGAACTCGAGGCGCAGATGCGCGCGCTCGGCGATGTCGTCCTCTGCCAGAACGCACGCGAGATGAGCGAAGAGGAGTACAGCGCGCTCTGGGAGCAGGCCGACGCCGCCGTGACCGGATGGGGAGTCCGCGCGCCGACGCCGGAAATCCTGGACAGGGTGAAGAAGCTGCGAATCATCTGCCACACGGCGGGTTCGGTACGGATGTTCCCCCGCTATGCGCTGGAGAAGGGAATCGTCATCACGACGGCGCGAGCCGCTATCGCGCGCACTGTGGCCGAGTTCTGCCTGATGAACGCGCTGATCCTGCTGCGCCGCTATGCCTGCTTCCTGGACAGCGACCCGGCGCGCAAGGAGTTTCTCTCGCCCGGTTAGGCACGGCCTTATAACGAGACGCTGTACGGGAAGACGGTCGGCCTGATCGGTTTCGGGAGCGTCGGGAAACTGTTTCGCGGGCTGCTGGCCTCGTTCGGCTGCCGCGTTCTCGTCTATGACCCGTTCCTCACGCCGGAGGAGGCTGCCCGGCACCAGGTCGAACTCACCGACCTGCCGACGCTGCTGCAAACGGCGCGCATCGTCTCGCTGCACGCGCCGGACATCCCGGAGACGCGCGGCCTCATCGGAGCGAAGGAGTTGGCGCTGCTCTCCGATGGCGCGATCTTCCTGAACTCGGCGCGCGGGCGCATCGTGGACACGGACGCCCTGACGGCAGCCCTGAAAACAGGCCGCTTCTTCGCCGCCATTGACGTGACCGACCCGGAGCCGCTGCCGCCCGACCACCCGCTGCCGAAACTGCCCAACGTCGTCTTCACGCCGCACGTCGCCGGGCCGACCGAGGACGACCTGCCGCAGTTGACTCACACCGCCCTGAACGACCTGGCCCGCTTCCTGCGCGGCGAGCCGCCGCTCTATCCGATCTCGCTCGAAGCCTACGACATCATGAGTTTCTAGGCGGCTCCCCATGCAAAATCCCCGATCTTGCTCCGAGATCGGGGATTTTGTCAGTCGTTGCCTTGCTTGATTTTCCGTAGCTGTTTCTGTTGCGCCGTCTCGTTGCGCTTCGGCTCTTCCGACTTGCTGCAGCCGACCGTTGCGGCAAGCAGAGCCAGGACAGCGGGCAAAGCGAGCAGCAGCAGAATGCGTTTCCGCATGATACCCACTCCTTGCAAGAACGGCTCCGGCAATCCGAAGGTTGCCGGAGCCGGTTTGTTGCGCGCCGATAATGGAGAGACAGCAGCCTCTCCGGTGGCAGTATGGTTCAGGCCGTCAGTCGGTGAACAGGCAGTTCGAGCCGTTGTCGCGGCTGTCCGAGGCGGTACAGGCCGGGAAGTTGCTCATGATCCACTGCACGATCTGGCCGCAGGCGATGCCGTCGGGCATGTTCGGGACCATGTCGTCTGTGGAGTAGCTGTTTTTGTAGATAGGCACATTAGGATCGGCGCAGTAGGCCGTCTCGCCCAGCTTCGGATCGGCGACCATGATCATGTTGCCGCTGAAGCCGCCTGCCATATAGCCGCCGCGCACTTTGACCGATTTGGCGTGGCCGTCCACGAAGGCGTAGTTGAAGTGGCCGCCGCTGTGGCGCAGGTCGGCATTCTTCGTCCCCCGGAAGGTATCCCCGGCGAAACCGATGCCGAGCGTCTGGCGCGGCGTGTCATAGGTGTCGCCAAACGCGAAGGTAGCGGCCGGGAACTGGATCGCGGCCAGCGCCTTGGCGGGGATGTAGCTGTGGCCCGGGCGATGCGGGTCTTCCTGCTGGTTTTCCAGCAGCCCGCCGCCGCGCCAGCCGATCGGCCCCCAGTTATAGCCGAAGCCGGAGTACTTCTTCAGCGTCAGACAGGCTCCGCCATCGGGACAGGTGGTCTGCTCGCCCTCATTGCGGTCCGGGCAGTAGTAGAGGTCGAGGTTCTTGACGTAGGGATAGATGGAGGCCCACCAGTCTTTACCGAAGCCATAGCAGGGGCCGACCTCATCGTAGTCCTGCACATACATGGCGTAGGCCAATCCGCACTGCTTGGTGTTGGAGAGGCAGGAGATCGCGCGTGCCTTCTCTCTTGCCTGCGCAAAGACCGGGAAGAGAATGGCTGCCAGAATCGCAATAATGGCGATGACGACAAGCAGTTCGATCAGGGTGAAAGCAGAGTGCTTTCTAGGCATAACAGTTCTCCTTTGTTGGGATATTCGCCGCCATTGTGGCAGGGAAATATTAACTGTACGTTAAGGCACAGTTAAATCTGTGTTAATCTGCTCGTTGGGTCGGAACGAGAGGCAACTCGCGTTAAGTTATATGGGTCGTGGTGGGTCGTGGTTTAGGACATACTACGGAGAACTACAGTGTCAGTCCGGCGACATTTCGCATCGCTGAACCACCTTACAATCTTCAAGACTATAATAGAGGATAATGGCCCGGTTTGTCAAGGGAATTGTGTCTGCCTAGCAAAGATAGTTCTCCAGGGCAGCAGCTTCAGGCACGGCCTCACACCAGAATCAGCAGCGGGTTTTCCAGCAGCTCCTTGACGCGCTGGAGGAAGCGCGCGGCAGGCGCTCCGTCGAGGATACGATGGTCGAAGGAGAGGCAGAGGTGCATCATGCTGCGGATGACGATCTCTTTGTTAAGGACGACCGGCTTCTCGGCGATGCGGCCCACGCCCAGGATCGCGGCCTGCGGCGGCACGATGATCGGATCGAACACATCTATGCTGAACGCGCCGAGGTTGGTGAGGCTGAACGTGCCGCCCGCCAGATCGTCGGGCGTGAACTTGCCCGCGCGGGCGCGCTCGACCAGGGCTTTGAGTTCGCCAGAGACCGCGCCGAGCGACTTCTTGTCCGCCTCCTTGATGACAGGCACGATCAGGCCGTCGTCCAGCGCGACCGCGACGCCGATGTTTTTCTGCGAGTAGAGGCGCAGTTCCTCGCCGACCAGCGCGGCGTTCAGGCGCGGATGCTCGCCGAGCGCGCGGGCCACCGCCTTGACAAGAATATCGGTGAAGGAGAGGCGCGTGCCATAAGCCTTCTCGATCTCCGGTATCAGGCGGGCGCGGAACTCCGCCGCCTCGGTCATGTCTACCTCCAGGGTCAGCGTGACGTGCGGAGCGGTGAAGGCGGACTTAGCGACATTATCCGCGATGCGCTTGCGCATTCCGCCGAACGGCTGCACGGTCAGGCCCTCTTCGACAGACTCCATCGCCGAGGCGGTCTCCGTGACAGGCCGGGCGGTTTCGACATGGCGCAGAATGTCCTCGCTGCGCACACGGCTGCCGGGCAGTCCCATCGCCAGTGCGCTCAGGTCTACGCCCAGATCGTCGGCCATGCGCGCGGCGAGCGGCGTGACGCGCGGCGCGGCTTTCTCCTCGGTTCCCGGCGCGGCAACGGGCTGTCGCTTCTGCTCCTCCAGGAAGGCGATGACATCCCGCTCGACGACACGCCCCTCCACTCCCGTTCCGCGTCCGGCCAGCGCCGCGGCTGGAACGCCGTGTGCGTCGGCATAGCGGCGGGCGCGCGGCGAGACAGGCAGGGCGTCAGGCGTCAGGCGTGGGGCGTCAGGTCTTGTGGCCCCCCTCCCTGGCCCTCCCCCTGTTCTTGGGGGGAGGGAGTCCCGTTCCGTCACCCCGGCCTCCGCCAGCAGCGCGTCAATCGGCTCGTCCGCCGTGCCGAGGATGGCGATGGGCTGCCGGATGGCAACGGTCGCGTCGGCAGGCGCGAGGATTTTGCGCAGCACGCCCTCTGTCGTCGCCTCGACCTCCATCGCGGCCTTGTCCGTCTCGATTGCGAGCAGCGCCTCGCCCTTCTGCACTTTGTCCCCTTCCTGCTTGTGCCACTTGAGGATCGTTCCCTCTTCCATCGTCGAGCCAAGCTGCGGCATCGTGAATAGCTGCGCCATGAATTCGTCTCTTTCTCCGTCAGGGTGGAAACGCTTCTCCGTTTCCTTCCTCATTCGACACTTTCCATTTCGTTTCCTTTGCGTTTTTTTCTCTTTTCTTGCGAATTTATAGAGTTTGCCCGTACTTCGCTACCAGGCTGCCCGTTTCGCGATGCTTGAACGCAAGTGCAACCTGACCAGGAGGCAGTTCGCCTTCCAACTCTTCATTACTGAACACCTTGCGTCGAATCTGTTTCAGGGCAAGCGATTCGCTGCCAGCCTCGTTGACAATAAGGTAGAGTATGTGTTCTGCAAACTCTAATCTGCGAATCAACTCGGTTCCTGAGTGTTCAAAACGCATTCGGCCTCGATTGAATGCAGCATGAACGACATCGGGATAGAGCCAATGGATAGCATGGCTATCTGCAAGTTCCACCGGAACCGGATAGGCGTAGATATTCCCTTTGCCATAGGGAATATGTCGCAATTTCAATTCCGTGCTGTCCTTGGAAGCCGCCTTGTCTAACTTATGGATTGCATCCCCAACAAATCTCACGCCGATGTTGACATTTTTCGTCTCATACGCGACCATTTCTTGTTGGGAAACGGGCTTTAGCTCCGTATCAAGGCCGAGGCGCTGCGCATAATCTGTAGAACGCCAATAGGCATCGGCGGCGAAAAAGCCGGTGACGAGCAGGATCGCACCGGCTTCAACTTTAGCGAGAAGGGTTTCCCAACAGGTTTGTGTTAAAACACGGGGCGAGGGCAGGACGATCAGTTTCGGGTCGCCGATGTCCTGGATGCGGTACTCGCTGACCGCGCGGGTCGGAACGCCGAGATCGTATTCCAGCGTGCGGACGGCGCGGCGCGTGGCGATGTCGGCAGTGTTGCGGACGCTGAACATGTTGGAGTGCGGGATGACGATGCAGACCTCTTCCAACCTCCGCCCGACCAGGAAGCGCCGGTTCTCCCATATAAACTTGGCGATGCCGCGAAAGACGTCGAGTTCGGGCTTTTCCGTGCCGTCGGCGCGCAGGAAGCCGATGCCGACCTCGTTATCGCTGTCCATGTAGATATTGGTGTTCCAGAGCCACTGGATCGCGCCCGCGCACCCGGCGGCGAAGGAGAGCGCCAGCTTGCGGGCCAGCAGGTTCGCGCAGTCTTCCGGCGTGCGGCGATAGCTGCCGTCCACGTTCTCCACGAACATGATGCCCGTCTCCTGGATGAGATTGGGCTTGTGCGGGGTCTTGGTCATCACCGCGTCCCAGAGCAGATCGTCGTTCTGCCACCAGGAGTGGTTCGTCGTGAAGTCTACGGCGTCGGCGTGGAAGTGCGGGCTGGGCCGGTCTCCCGCGCCGCCCTCGTCCTGCCCGACCGTGACCAACTGATGCGGATTGCCGTTGCTGCGCACGACCGCCGCCAACTGCCGCACCCAGTCCGTGAACATCTCCTGCGCGAACAGGCGATAGTCCAGGACGCGGAGCGGATGCGTGCCTTGAAAGATATATCGGTCCTCGAAATCCGCCAGCGCGGGCAGGTCGAGCGGCGCGTTCGGGGTCAGTCGCCAGCGTTCGCGCCACACGTCTGCCGGATCGGCGGCCCGCTTCTCCTCCTCCGAGAAGGTCTCCGCGCGCTGTGCCAGCCACTTCGCCCAGGCCGCGCGCTCGAAAGCGTCGTAGTTGGGCCGGGTCTTCCAGATATGGGCGGGCGCGGAGAACGACGGCTCGTTGATGAAGTCCCAGATCAGATCGTTGACGTGGGCGAAGCGATGCGCGAACGCCGCGACGAGTTCCTTCTGCGCCTCCACCGCGCGCGGATCGAGATAGGGATTGCTGCCGCCCCACTCCTCCGGCAGAAACGCGAAAAAGGTGAAGATGACGGGAATGTCGTACTTGCGGGCGGTCAGCAAGAAGGCGGCGAAGGCGCGCAGCACGCCCTCGTCTACCGCGCCGGGGTCGAGCATGACGCGCTTCCAGGCCGTCCACAGGCCGGTACGCACCATGTTGACGCCGGCCGCCTTCATCGCGGCGAAATCGCGATCCCAGACCGCCGGGTTCGGCTCGAACAGGAACTTGCGGTGCGTGTCGCCCGCCATGTAGGTCGTTCCCATCACCGGATAGGGTTCGCCGTCGCGCTCGAAGTAGTCCCGGTTCAGGGTCAGCGGTTTCGCGGAACGCAGCAACTCCTCGTCATAGCCCCAGAAGCCCGTCTCGGTCTGCGCCAGGATGTCGCCGCCCTCCGCCAGGGACAGCCGGGCCTCGACGCGATAGAGGCCGGGATGCGGCACGGTCAGGCCGTGCCACTCGATCCGATGATAGGTCGGCGCGTCGGAGAGCGGCAGCGTGACCATGCTGGAGGAGAGCGGGGCCGCCTCTTCCTCTCCAAAGCGGGCCGTGAGGCTGAGAGCCGCCGTGCCGCGCAGGCGGTGGGCCTTCACCCGCACGCTCAGCGACGGCTGCTCGCCAGGATAGTAGCAGGCGAAGGAGGGCCGGACTTCCAGTTCTATCGGCCCCTGAGCCGCATGTTCCAGCAGCACGCGCAGCAGCGCCGGGTCGAGCGGTTCCGTCAGTTCGGCATTCACCAGCGCCCAGCGCCCGCCCGCGCCCGGCCCGCGCAGGCGGTCAATGACGATGATAGGCGCGGCCAGCCGCTTGCCGTCTCGCCCGGCGTAGCACTGGCTGCGCAGCGCGGCGTCGCGCGTGCCGCTGCTGCCCTGTTCCTGCGGGAAATCCTTCGTCTCCGTGCAGCGCACTTGCAGCGACCAGGCCCGGTTCATCTTCGGGATCGCGGGCGGCGGATTCATGCGCGCCAGCGCGTCCGCCCACTCCCACTGGCCCCTCTCCTCGCAAAGAGGGGGGCCAAACTCTATCGGAAACGCCTGGTTGATGCCCAACTCTTTGCCGTAGGCGGTCTGTGGGACTTCGACGCGCCAGCTTCCGTCGGCGTTGCGGCGAACGGGCCGCGAGAGCGGCGCGCCGCCCAGGTTGACCCAGCTTCCGCCCCGCTGCAAAAACGCATGGAGCGCGGGCCAGGCCGCTTTCGGGAACGCCGAGCCGTAGGGCGTGAGCAGAACGGCGGAGGGGTCGGCCAGCGCCGCTTTCAGTCCCTCCATCCCAACGAACGCCACTGCCGCGTCTTCCGGCAGGGCGGCCCGCAGCGCCTCCTGCGTCGTCTCCACCGTCTCCACAAACGGGAAGCCCGCTTCCCACAAGACCACAAGTTTCAACCTGTCGCTCCTGTTTTTTGACCCGATGTCCCGCCCTCGCCCGGATGTCTTGCCGCGCGTCCGCTGCGCCCCTACTTGACAATCTCTCTTAACCACTCTATAATCAGGGCGACGAGGAGAACGCCTGGACGCCTACGGCGTTGTCACCCGTGTATGCGCTCCCGGCCCTGCGCCCCTGCCTGATTGACGGAGTTTCTCCTGTCATCGAGAAAGCGAAAATGACGTATGCCTCTGGAT
Source organism: Chthonomonadaceae bacterium (assembly GCA_035651115.1). GTDB lineage: Bacteria > Armatimonadota > Chthonomonadetes > Chthonomonadales > Chthonomonadaceae > DASRGL01. Next base: position 7,680 of record DASRGL010000431.1, on the reverse strand, counting down.
ACCAAACAGCTTGCCAGTATCGCCCTCTTCGACAAATTCACGCCGGAACAGTTGGAGTTCGTCGCGGCGCACGCCCGGCAGCGCACCTATCGCGCCGACGAAGCCATCGTCCATCAGGATGATCCCGGCGAGAACTTTTTCGTTATCCTGCACGGCACGGTCAAAATCTCCTCGACGCTTCCCGACGGCAACGAGGTCTTCCTGGCGCTGCTGGCCGCAGGCGACACCTTCGGAGAGATGAGCCTGCTCGATTCGGGATCGCGCTCCGCCGATGTCATCACGCAGGAGGCGACGACCCTGATCTCCATTGACCGCGCCACCTACGAGGAGATGCTGAACACGATCCCGACCTTCACGCGCAATCTGCTGCGGCTGCTCGCGCGGCGGCTGCGCCTCGCCAACGTGCGTATCCTGGCGCACTCGACCTTCGACGTGTACGGGCGCGTGGCGCACCAGCTTATCGAGTTCGGCAATCTGTACGGCCAGACGCTTCCCAACGGCGACATTCTCATCCCCATCCGGCTGACGCAGGGCGACATCGCGCAGTTGGTGGGGGCGTCGCGAGAGCGGGTCAACCAGGTGATGGTCGCCTACCGGCAGCGCGGCCTGCTTTCGGTAGACCCCAGCTACCGCATCACCATCCACAAACGCGCCGAACTGGAAAAACGGATGCAGTGACCTAACCCCCCCATCCCCCTTCCCTAAAACGCTCGCAGGCTCGCTGGGAAGGGGGAGAGTCCGATTGGAGGCTTTGCCCTCCTCCTGAACTCGGTAGCGAGTTGGAAGAGAGGCACAAGCCTTGTGTTTTGGCTCCCCCTTCCCAGCGCAGCGTTTTAGGGCAGGGGGACGGGGGGTTAGGTCCCCACAAGCGGCAGCTTGATCCAGAAGCGCGCGCCCTCTCCCATCTGGCTCTCCACGCCGACCAACCCTCCGTGCGCGTCCGCGACGCTCTTGACGAAGCGCGTGCCGATGCCCGTGCCGCCCGGTGTCGTACTGATGACCTGCGGCGTGAACAGCAGGCTCTTGACTCGCTCCGGGATGCCGGGGCCGTCGTCCTGCACCGCGATCAGGCAGTAGCCGCCTTCCGGGAACGTTCCCTCCGGCACGGCGCGGGCGCGCACCCAGACATTGAATCCGGAGGGCCGCAGGGTGAGCGTCCGCCTCTGCACCGCCTCGCTGATCGCGCCGAGCGCATTGTTGACCAGGTTGAACACGGCCCGGCCCAGCAGCCGCCGGTCGAACGGGAACGGCGGCACGCTCTCCAGTCCTTCCAGATGAATCGTCACGCGGCGGTTGCGCGCCACCACGTTCAGCCGCCGCAGCCGCTCCTCCAGCACCGCCTTCAGGTCGGAGACCTCGATATGAGTCGCCTGCGCGCCTTTGATGTAGTCGGCGATCTGGCTGACCATCTCTCGAATGTCCCCGCAGCCGTCGTTGACCGAACTCAGCATCTCCGGATACCAGTCCCGCAGCGGCCCTATCGTTTCGCGCAGCGCCGCCGCCATCTCCGGGTGCGCCGTCTCCCACGCGGCCAGCAGCGTATCCAGCCGCTTATACATCGGCTCGACGAACGAGACGACGGTCGTATCCACCATCGACTCCACCGGCGTCAGCGCGTTCTTGATGTCGTGGCTCAGGTCGCCGAGCGCCCGCGCCACCGCCGCCAGCCGCGCCTCCTCCGCCAGTTGCGTGTTGACGATGGAGGTCGCGGCCAGGCTGCCGATGATCTCCATCAGTTCCAGGTCATCCTCTCCGAACGGCCCGGATCGCTTGTTGAGCGCCTGCATCACGCCGATGGTCTCGCCGCCGAGATTCTTCAGAGGAACGGTGAGCAGGTTGCTGGTGTGGTAGCCCGTGCGGTCGTCAATACTGGTGTTATGGGTGTCCGTGCGGGTATCGGTCAGCAGCGGCAGGCCGGTGCGGAAGACGGTGGCGGCCTTGCCCTCCCGGTCTTCTTCCGGGTCTATCTCGACGCCGAGCAGGGAGGGCGCGCCGCCGTAGATATAGCGGAAGACGAGTTTCCGCTTCTCTTTATCGTAGAGATAGATAGAACCGGCGTCGGCTTCCAGCGTCTCCAGCGAGACCCGCAGGGTCTCATGGAGCAGGGAGTCGAGATCGGTCTTGGAGAACAGCGCCGCGCTGACGCGATGCACCGCCTCGATCTGGCGGTCGCGCATGGCGAGATTCTGTTCCAGAGTTTGCACACGGTCTTCCGTCATCACTTACTTATCCATTGGAGCGATTTCGTTCGCGATTGCGTCGCGCCTATACTATAGCACAGTCCAGGGATTTTCGGCTGTGCCGGAGTACACACCGCTCCGGTTAAGTTTACGTAATCGTAGGGGAAAGGGCGGCATCAAGGCAGGATGGCGAGAACCGGGGAGGCGGGCGGCGGGGAAGCCTGGCCCTCCGGCGCGAGGGAATAGGCGGCGCGCAGCGTCCCGGCAAATGCATCGGCCCGCGCGCCATCGGCAGCGCGCAGATGCAGGGTCGCCAGTTCCGTTCCCGGCGGCACGCTCGCGCCCGCCTTGCAGCGCAGCACGATGCCGACCGCCGGATCAATGGGGTCGGATTTGGCGGCGCGGCCCCCGCCCATCGCCATTGCCAGCCGCCCAACCGCCTCCGCATCTATCCCCGCGACGACGCCCGCACTCTCCGCTTTCACGACGACTTGCAGCGGCGCGACCGGCAGCGCGGCGGCCATCGCTTCCACTCCGCCCGACGGCCCGCCCTGCGCCGCCACGATCTCCGCAAACTTCTCCGCCGCCGCGCCGGACGTCAATATCCGCTCCGCCAGCGCACGGCCCGCATCGTGGTCTGCCGCCTTCCCGACCGCCATCAGGCCGTGCGCGGCCAGCGCGATGCACAGGTCGCGAAAACGCGGCTCGGTCTGCGGCGCATTCGCCAGCGTGTCCAGCGCCTCGCGCACCTCCAGCGCGTTGCCTATCGCCCAACCGAGCGGTTCGTCCATCGCGGTCAGCACGGCGGAGGTCGGCACGCCCGCGCCCCTGCCGATGGCGATCAGCGCGCGCGCCAGTTCTTCTGCCCGTTCCCGCGTCTTCATGAACGCGCCCCGCCCCACCTTCACGTCCAGCACGATCCGCCCCGCGCCCGCCGCCAGTTTCTTCGACATAATGCTGCTGGCGATGAGCGGAATGCTCTCGACGGTGGCGGTCACGTCACGGAGCGCATAGAGGATTTTGTCGGCGGGCGCAAGTTCGGCGGACTGCGCGATCAGCGCCGCTCCGATGCGCCGCACCTGCGCTTTCGCCTCATCAATCGTCAGACTCGTGCGGAAGCCGGGGATGGATTCGAGCTTGTCCACCGTGCCGCCGGAGAAGCCCAGGCCGCGCCCGCTCATCTTGAGCATCGGCACGCCCGCCGCCGCCAGCATCGGCACGACTACGAGCGTCGTCTTGTCGCCCACGCCGCCCGTGCTGTGCTTGTCGAGCGCCGGGCCGTTGGGCAGGTCGGAGAGGTCTACCCGGCTTCCCGAATCGCGCATGGCAAGCGTCAGGTCGAGCGTTTCCCGGTCGGTCATGCCGCGCAGATAGACCGCCATCAGCCACGCGCTGGCCTGGTAGTCCGGCACGCGGCCCTCCACGACACCCCGCACAAAAAGCGCGATCTCCTCCGCGCGGAGTTCCCCGCCGTCCCGCTTTTTCGCGATGATGTCGTAGGCGTTCATCTCGCTTCCTGCCTATGTTGGGTAAGCTGCGACCATTGATTCATACCAGAAGAGACACGGGGATTTCTCTCCGTGTCTCTGTAACTCTAGCACAGCGGGCGGTTTCTTCCTGCTCAGGCGGTCGGGACGGGCGTGCCGGGCGCAAAATACTTCACGCGCACCTTTTTGTACTCTTTGGTGCTGTAGAGCATGGCGTACTCTTGCAGGCCCGTCTTTTCGGCCATCGAGTCCAGCACGGCGCGGCAGTCATCGGTCGTCTTGCCATGCACCATCGAGAAGAGATTGTAGGGCCAGGCGGGGGGATAGGCGGGGCGCTGGTAACAGTGGCTACAGGCCGCGAAGCCCGCGATGATCTCACCGACCTCGCTCAGCCGCTTCTCCGGCACGATCCAGACCCCCATCGCGTTCGCCGAGAAGCCCGCGTTGCGATGCCGCAGCACCGCGCTGAACCGGCGCATGATGCCGCGCTCGATGAATGCCTGCGCGTGGTCGAACAGTTCGTCCTGCGGAATGCCGAACTTCTGCTCCCAGACGCGGAACGGCTGCTCCTCGATGGGCAGGTCGCGCTGCAACACGCGCACCGCCTCGACTTCACGCGGCGTGAGCGTCTGCGCGCTCTTGACGCCCCGGACGATCGGGCCTTCCTCCTGGCGGGTCACGTCCTTCTCGCCGGTCACGTCCAGCTTCACGCCGATCTTAAACAGCTTGATGGTGGGGAGCAGGATGGTCTGCTGCGCGCCCGCCGCCTCGCCCAGCTTGTGGACCTCCTCCGCCAGGTCTTGCGAGCTGTGGATGGTGAGCGTGAACCAGAGGTTGAAGACGTGGTTGCGGCGGTAGTTGTGGCTGACGCCCGGATGCTTGTTGATGATGGCCGCGCCTCGATCCACCTCTTCCGGCGCGAACCTCATGGCGACCAGCGTAGACTTGTAGCCCAGGCTGCGCGAGTCGAAGATGGCGGAGATCTGGCGGATCACGTCGGCCTTCATGCGGCGGATGCGCGCCATGACCTCGTCGCTGGAGAGGCCCAGTTCCGCGCCGTAGACCTCCCACGGATTCTCGACGAGCGGCACGCCATGCTGCAGCAGATTGCAGAGCTGCTTGTCCAGGGTGTCCATCGCGACGGGGTGCGTCTCCTGGAACTGGTCGCCGGGTTCGCCGCAGAGCGGACAGGCATCGGGCGGGTTCGGCGCAACGAGTTGATATTCGCACTCGCGGCACTCCCAATGGCGCGCGGCAGCGTCCTGTTCGTTACGCTCTTCCGCCTCCGGCGCGTCTGTCCTGACGGTCACACTCATCGCTGATGGCCCTCCCTGCCCTGTGCCAGCCGGGAGGCCAGCACCGTGTTGCTCGCTTTCGATACCTCCCTTATTGTACCCGAACCTGCCTGCAAACACAACCGCGCCGTTCCGGTCTTTCTGGATTGACAGCCAGGCGGCGGCATGTTAGAATGCTGGAGAGATTGCCCCCCTCCCTGGCCCTCCCCCCAAGAACAGGGGGAGGGGGAGCAAGGGCGCAAGCCTCTACCCTCACCCCCGGCCCCTCTCCCTGCAAGGGAGAGGGGAGCGATAGCGCCAACCTGTGCCTCTCTTCCAACTCCTGCGGGAGTGCAAAGGAACGGCGAAGCCTGCATATCGAATGTTCCCTCCCCCAAGAACAGGGGGAGGGCCAGGGAGGGGGCCAGGCAGACCATGCTCGACTTCGCCCAGATAACCTCGCAGATACGCAATTTCGCCGCAGACCAGGCACGCGCGCTGCCTCAACAGCAGGCCGCCTGGAAAGAGGCCCGCCGCCGCCTGCATGAATCCGGCCCGCTCTGGGAAGAGACGCGCGAGAAAATCGCCCACAGTCGCACCTCCTGGCTGGTCGCCGCCTGGCACGAGCCGCCCGACCGCGCCCACGCCGCGCCGCCGCGCCCCCTGCCCTGCACGGTTCTGGCCGCAGACGGCTCGCAGATCGTCTCCGACCGCCACGACATCGCGCTCTGCTACCTGATCAACGTCGGCATGATCGCGCTCCGCTACGGAACCGGCGAGCGCGCCACGCTGACCTCTCGCCCGAAGCTGGCGCCCCCGGACGACGATCTGCTGGACGAGTTCCAGGGTGAGCAGGCCGTCATCGTGCCGAAGCGCCTGGCGATCCGCCGTCTGCTGGCCGAGTTCGCAGGGCTGGCGGAGATGATCGTCGAGAACGCGCCTACCGCTTCCGGGCCGATGCTTGCCCTCTCCGACGGCAGCCTTATCCTCTGGCCCCTGGAGACGGAACACGACGAGTTCCGCGCGGCATCGCTGGCCGCCTTCGAGTCGCATCTGGAGACCGCCCGGCAGCACAACGTCCCCATCGTCGGTTATATCAGCCAGCCCACGAGCCGCGATGTGGTCAACGCCCTGCGCGTGTTCCGGTGTCCGCACCCGCAGGCCAACTGCGACCGCTACTGCCCGAACCGCCAGAAGCCCAAACCCCACTTTGTCGCGCCGGACTGCGCCGGAACCGAACGCCTCACCGACGCCGATCTCTTCTTCGATCTGCTTCAGCCGGGAGAACGCTCTGCCGTCTTCGGCTCCCGCTCCCAGATTTTAGGAAGCTACCGCCCGGAAAACAGCATCCGCTTCTTCTATCTGCACACGGGCCTGGAAGTCGCCCGCGTCGAGATACCGGCGTGGGTCGCCACCGATCCGGCCCTGCTGTCGCTCGCTCACGCACTCTGCTACGATCAGGCGCAGAAAGGCGACGGCTACCCGGTCGCGCTGGCGGAGGCGCACGAGCAGGCCATCGTGCGCGGCGCGGAGCGGGCCGCCTTCTTCCATCTCATGGAGCGGGAGTTCGTGCATTCCCGCCTGCCCGTCGCCGTGACCCGGAAAGCCGCCTCGAAGCGCGCCCGCCGCGTCTGAAATGTTGACGAAACGGCAGGCATGGGCCTATACTATACCCGTGTCCAGACCCGCGCCCGCATTCTGCTGCGCACGGACCGCAGCCAGGGGCAGTTCCGAACCGACAAAGAGGTGGCCGAGGCTCTCTTGTGTAGCACGGCCACCGTCGCCAACGTGCGCCACCGCTTCCGACAAGAAGGGCGGCAAGCCGCGCTGGTGGAGAAGCCCCGACCGGGACGCGCGCCCAAGATCACCGGCGAGATCGAAGCCCAGATTGCTGTCCTCGCCTGTAGCGACCCACCCGAAGGACACGCGCGATGGACGGTACGCCTGCTGACTTCGCGGGTGATCGAACTGGGCTTGGTGGAAGCCATTGATTACACAACGATCTGGGAGCGTCTAAAAAAACGCCCTCAAGCCCTGGCAAGTGAAAACCGGGTGCATCGGCACGCCCTCGGCTTCCTCTGTGGCTAGGATGGAAGACGTCCTCGATGTCTACCAATGGCCTTACGATCCGAAGCGTCCGGTCGTCTGCTTTGATGAAGGCGGTAAGGAACGGCGGGAGACGCCCCAGGGAACCCTGCCGATGCAACCTGGAGAGGCGGCCAAACAAGACTACGAGTACGAGCGATTGGGCAAAGCCAATCTGTTCCTGTGGGTCGAACCTCTGGCCGGACGCCGAGGCGTGCAGGTCACCCAGCGGCATACCTATGCCGACACCGCCCTTTTCCTGCGCGCTCTGGTGGATCAGGAGTATCCCGACGCCGAGGTGGTGGTGGTCTGCGACAATCTGGGGACGCAGGGTCCGGCCTGTCTGTACGCCACTTTCCCGCCCGAGGAGGCGCCTCGGATCAACCGGCGGATGCGCGCATCAAGTTGCGTCGGTTGTATCCGATTTTCAAAGAGCAGCCAGGAGTGTCTGTTCCAGTCTTGCATGAGTAGTAGACTTGATAGGTAGACATTTGCTGGATATTCAATCCAACTGACTACTGAGTCCATCCCGTAATCTGACTAATCATTGTTCAGACAGGCGGGCAAAGGGAGAAAGAAGCGGCCTTAAGAGCGCCTAACAAAACCTATTTGAGCTTGGCGAGGAAGTTCCAGCAGATGAGGGCACCACCCAAG
>DASRGL010000430.1:0-7741 GCA_035651115.1 Chthonomonadaceae bacterium | reverse complement strand
TTCGCTGGTGGTCTTCTATCACGGCTGGGTGGACCTGGGGCTGCTGTATATCCCGCTCATTCTGGCGCTGAATCGCCTGCCTGGCAGCGTGGGAGCCGCCCGCACGCATCTCAAAATACTGCTGGCCGCGCTGATTCTGTTACTGTTCGTTCTGGCGCGCAATGCGGTGATTACGCGGTTCAAAGGCCAGGAAGAGATCGCCTTTTTCCTCTCTTACGCGCTGGCTCGCCTGCTGCTGATCGCCGTCCTCTGCTATTTCCTGGCGCTGATGACCGCCGAAAAGCGCCGCCCGGAACCTGTCGCCGTCGGCAGCGTCAGTCCCTCCCCCGCAGAGTGAGCGCGGCCTTGCGAACGGAGAAGCAGTCGTCGCCGGAGAAGACCAGATACAGAGTCTTGCCGTCCGCGCTCATCCATTTGGTCGGGAAACTGCCTGTCTCGCCGGGGCCGACATCCCATCGGGGCGTATAGAAGACCGTCGTCCACGGCCCCCAGGGTTCCGGCGCATCGTAGACGCCGAATCCGCCCGCAAAGCGCGTATCTACTTTGACGCCCGGCGTGTCCCCGGTTCCGGGAAGCTGCTGCCACCAGAGATAGCGTTTCAGGGCCGCGTTGTAGGTGACCTGCGAACGCAGGCAGAGTCCCGGATGGGAGAAGACCGCGCCCCGCGCGGCGATGTCCTGCGTCCAGACGGGCTGGCCCTGCGCGTCCATCTTTTGAAAGAAGGAGTACGCCTCCCGCTCCCGAATCTGGTCGGCGGGAACGCGCGCCAGCGTCATACGGTCGGCGGGCGTATAGGCATCGTCCGAATCGGGGGAGTAGACATACACGTAGCCGTCCCGCGCGCCCGCGTAGTTCTTCCCGAAGTTGAGGAAACAGGGGCAGCCGAAACCGGTAGTGAACTTCCAGTCGCTCCACGTCCAGGTCTGGCCGTGATCGGCGGACCAGGCCAACTGCGCGTTGCCCGCGTTTCTGGCCCAGAGATAGAGAACGCCCTGCACCATCAGCAGCCCGCTGGCCTTTTTGCCGTGCGGCCCGTCGCCTTTCGTCTCGCCCGTCTCGGTGCGGAGATTGGTCCCGGTGAAGTCGGGCGGGAAGCCGGAGACGCGGGCAAAGCCGAGGCTCAGCTTTTCCGATGTTTTCGGGGCGAAGCCATAGCCGTCCCCATAGGCCGTGTAGAGCAGATCGTCGTCGCCCCAGGTGAGCGGCCAGCAGTCGCCATCTTCCGCCTGGCGCACGATGGCGGAGGCAGGCTCCCAGGTCAGGCTCGCGATGACCGGGCTGGGCGGGCAGGGGGCTGCTGTCTCCGCCGCGAACGCCGCCATCAGCGGCGTGATCAGATGTTTTTCCAGGCCCGCATCGAAATCCAGGGTCTTGTCCAGCAGCGCGCCGTTCCGCACCACGATCAGATTCAAGCTGGGAACGACGAAGAGACACTGATGCCCGGCTCCCGCGCCCGCAAAAGCGTCCTCCGGCGCGGCCTTCCAGAATTTCGTGCCATCCGGTCGGCGGTTCACCCACCACCCCAGTCCGCTGTGGTTGGGCATCCCGGCGAACGTCGTCGCCTCCTTGACGATGGCGGGGGCGAGAAGCTGCCTGCCGTTCCAGTTGCCCTGACGGAGCAGCAGCCGCCCGACCCGCGCCGCCGCATCCGGGCTATAGGAGCCGCCGCCCCAGTCGGCGACTAAGGGCAGGCCGTCCACCGTGAACGTCTGGCCGTATCCCACCGACCATTCCGACTCCGGCACGCCGAGCGGCTCCATGATCCGATGCTTGAGCAGGGCGCGCAGATCGGCGTCCTTCCCACCGCGCAGGCTGGCGGTGATACAGTAGGCCAGCATCGCCATGCCCGGATTGCTGTAGCGCGCCTTCGTGCCGGGTGTGTCCAGGACCGGCGCGCTGTCCCTGGCAAGCGTAAAGGGATCGTGAGGGGGAGCCAATCGCTTCCAGAAATCGCCTTTCCAGCCAGTCAACTGCTCATGCGGCAGACCGTCGGCCTCGGCGTCTTCGAGGCCGGAGGTGTGCGTCGCCAGTTGCCGCACGGTGATCTCCTGCTTGCGCGGCGCGCGCTTCCACTGCGGCACGTACTGGCAGGCCAGGTCGTCCGGGCGAATGCGTCCATCCTGCATCGCCGCCATCAGCGCGACGCCGCCGACCAGCGCTTTGGCGAGGGAGGCGGTATAGTGCGGCTTTGTCCGGCTGTAGCCGGGGGCGTAGCGTTCAAAAACGATCCGGTCGTTGCGAATGATGAGCAGGGCGTTCGTTCCCCGGCCTGCCAAATCGCTCCAGAGGGCTTCCAGCCGGGCCGAGTCCATTCCCTGGCCCTCCGGCGTCGCCATACCCCAGGCAAACGGAGTGGAGGCAGGATCATGTTCAGGGGAAAATGTCATTGTGCGCTCCCGAAGGGTCTTGTCCGCGCGAGAGGCAGGCCGGCCAGAGCCATAGACTGCGCCGCCGCAGGCCGCGCACGCCAGCAGCCACCATCCGATCTGCAACCGGCGAAACCGTTTCACGCTTCCCATTCCTGTTCTGCTCACCCACCTCTGCGCTGCGGAGCCAGCGTGGTCAGCGAGATGCCGGCGATGACCAGCGCGCACCCGACCACGCCCACCGGCTTCAGCGTCTCCCCGCGCAGCGCCCAGCCGTAGACCGGGCCGAACATCGGCTGCGTCAGGATAAACACGCCCATCGCCGAGATGGGGAATCGGCCCAGCAGGTGATACCAGACGCCAAAGCAGAGCATCGAGCAGACGACGCTCAGGTAGAGCCAGCCTCCGATGCCAGCCCAGGTGAGCGGGTGCGGCGCAGACAGCAGTTCCCACCCTGCGAGCGGGAACAGCAGCAAGGAACCGAGGAGCATCTGCACGCCGACGACCATCAGGCCCGGATAGGTTCGCGTCAGCCGTTTGGCGACGACGCCGGTCGTAGACTCGGCGCAGACCGCCAGCAGCACGATCAGGTTGCCGAACGCCTGCCCCGCGATCAGCCAGATGCCGACCAGCCCGATGACCATGCCCGTCCACTGACGCAGGGTCAGCGCCTCATGCAGAAAGAGCCGCGCGAACAGAGCAATCAGAATGGGTTCGCAGGCGAACAGGACGGAGGAGTCGGTAGCCGTCGTATGGTTCAGCCCGAAGTTGAAGAGGCCGTAGGTGAGCGCGATGCCGACGCCGCCCAGAAAGCCGAAGGCAGGCCAGTCTTCTCGTTGGAGACGCGGACGCGGCCTGCCGCGCCCCGCCAGCGCCAGCAGCGCCAGCCCTGCCGGAAAGAAGCGCAGCGCGCTCAGCGTGAACGGCCCGAACGACTCCAGGCCGGATTTCGCCGCCACGGACGAGGCGGCCCATAACAGATTGATACCGGCTAACTGGAGGATGGCCCCGACGGAGAACGTCCGCCCGGCGGCGCGCGAGGCGACAGGCGAGGCGAGGGCCGCCGCCTCGGCAGCTATCGGGGCGGCCCCGGTCTCCTGCGGCGCGCTCACGCCGCCGTCCCGCGCGTGAAGGGAAGAGCGACCACCTCAGCCGTCCGTTCGGATTCGCCCTCGCCGATGCGCAGCCGCGTTCCCGGCGCGCGGGCCTCATGCCGCGCATAGCCAAGCGCGATCGGGCGGCCGTCCATCGCCGGAGAGCAGGCGACGACGCTGGTGAGGCGGCCCACTTCGCGGGGCGCAGGTTCTCCCCCGGTCGGAACGGAGGTGAGTTTCTCGCCGGGCGTGGGAAGCGGCGTGCCGGAGAGAACGAAGCCGGTGAGCGCGCGGTTGGTATGGCCCCGCGAGTCGATGCGCGCGATGATCTCCTGACCCACGTAGCAGCCTTTCGTCAGACTGATATGCGTTGGCCCCAGGTTGGCTTCCAGCGCGATCACGCTCTCATCCATGTCTCTGCCGTAGAGCGGGATGCCCGCCTCGACCCGCAGAATCTCCTGCGCTGCCGCGCCGACTTCCGGCACGCCTTGCCGCATCAAGGCTTGTCGAATCGTCTCGCTGACCTCTGCCGCGCAGTAGAGATCGAAACCGCCGCTGCCCGTGTGATCAGCTTCCACGAGGAAGAAGTTCTCTGCAATCAGCTGCCCGAGCGCCTCGTTCTCGGCCTGCCAGCCGCGCAGAAACTCCGCGCTGCGCGGCCCCTGCAACGAGAGACAGCCGAGCCTATCGCTCACGTCCTGTAGTTCGACCTCCTCCAGGATGATAAAGCGATCCAGCAGCGTGCGGATCTTCTCGACATTGGCACGCGGCAGTTCGGCCAGCACGAAATTCGTATCGGGAACGCCGGATGCGGCGGCAATCGGACTATCGCCGGGGACAGCGATGAGCGTCAGGTCGGTGAGCAGGTGGCCGGTCGCGTCCAGGATGCAGGCGAGCAGGCTTGCCGCGCCCTGTTCCAGCAGACGCACATCGTTGCTGACCATGCCTTGCAGCCAGCTATAGCGGTCGGGGCCGATGATCGCCAGCTTGCCAACGCCGGAGCGATCCAGCAGACCGGCCTCTTCCCGCACAGCGTGATATTCGGCAGTCGTGTAGGTCATCGGTATTTCCACCCCTTCCCGGCCCCGCTCCTAAACTTGAGGGAGAGGGGAGCAAGTGCGGAAGCGTGTGCCTTGGCATTCCGGCTGCTCCGTGCCGGAAGGGGCTGAGGCAGAGCGCACTCGTGGATGTCTTGCTCATCCCCGGTGGAAAAGGGAGAGGGGCAGGGTACCTGTTACAGCGTCTTCCGGGCGGCGACTGTCGCGGAGGCTTGCGCCGTCGGCTTCACGACGATCTCATCAATGTTGACGTGCGGCGGGCGCGTCACGGCCCACTGGATGCAGTCAGCCACATCCTCGGCGGTGAGCGGCTGCAGTCCGGCGTAGACCTTTTTGGCGCGCTCGGCATCGCCTTTGAAGCGCACCAGGCTGAACTCGGTCTCCACCATGCCCGGAGCGACTTCTGTAATACGAATGGGCTTGCCCACCAGTTCGAGCCGCATCACCTGCGTGATGGCGCGCACCGCGAACTTGACCGCATTGTAGCCCGCGCCGCCGGGGTAGGGTTCTCGCCCGGCGATGCTGCCGATGTTGACGATGTGGCCCGCGCCGGAGGCTTCCAGCTTGGGCAGCAGCGCGCGCGTCATCCGCATCAGGCCGAGAACGTTGGTATCGTACATGATCTCCCAGTCCGAATCGAGCGCCTCCGCGACGGGAGTCAGCCCCAGCGCGCCGCCCGCATTGTTGACCAGCACGTTGACCTTCGGGACTTCCGCGCAGAACCGCTCCACGCTCTCTAGGTCGGTCACGTCGAGAGGAAGGCACTGCGCGCCCAACGGCTCTCCGACCTGCTTGACTCTGTCCAGACGCCGCGCGCCCAGTACCAGCGCGAACCCGGCCTGATGCAGCGCGACCGCTGTGGCCGCGCCGATGCCGCTGCTCGCGCCGGTGATGACGGCGACCCGTCTCTCCTGACTCTCCGCCACGACTGCAAACTCCTCCTTTGGAACGAACGCTCCCCGGCCTGCACGAGCCGGGGAGCAGGCTGCTTACAGTTCCGTCACCAACTGCGTCAGCGTGACGAAACGCGCTTTTTTCTCTTTCAAATAGGCCAACGTATGGCGCAGGTTCTCTGCGTTGTCTGCGCTGTCGCACAGGCCCAGGCTGAGGATAGGGGACTCGTTCAGATAGGCATCTATGACGGGTTTGAGCCGGTCGAAGCCGTCATCCAGATAGCCGCGCGCCCCACCGACATTGGCGACCGGCACGATCCAGATTTTGGCGTCGCCAGGCTGGTGGAGTTGCGTGTAGGAGGGGTGATAGGGAGTTCTGGGCGCGCTGAGCGGGCGGCCCGCGCTGGAACCGGGGGTGGAGTCGACCAGGATGCCGATGTCTTCCAGGGCGTGCAGGTCTCCGGCTTCCAGGTCGCCGTTCGCGGCGCGAAACGCCGTCGGCTTGACGGAAAACTGCTTCAAGATGTCCTTGCCGACCCGGATCAGGTCGCCGCGTTCGACCGTGTTGCTGGCTCCTGTATCGAAGATCAGGTAGAGACCCAACTCATGCCAGGCGGGGATACGGTGCAGATACTCGTTGTGGTAGAGCTTTACGTTCGACATCGGGTCGTGTTCGGCGACTCCGAGCAGCCAGGTCAAAGGCACATTGAACTGTTCCGCGACAGCGACGATCTCCGAGGCGTAGCATTTGCCATGCGCCGCGCAGACGCAGTCCACGCTCAGCGCAACCGTTGGGGTTGACATCATTTTCCCTCCCTGTACCGTTTTCCAACTTTCGTCGGATGTGTGAGCGCTCCGAGTTCCCATCCTTGCGCAACCGTTTCGCCACCGGCGCGCGCGAGTCCTCCTGTTTTCACGGCTTTGCTCATGCCCGTTTTTCTTTCTCCTACGATAAGTGACCGCGCTTCTCTTCCAGACAATGCGCCCCTGAATAGAATCTATCCAGGGGCGCAAAAAGCAAAAGAATCCACAGATGACACAGATTTTCACAGATGACTGTTTGAACTATGATTAGTTGGATTAAAGGATGGACTGTGATTAAGCCAAGCCCAATCCTAGTCCATCCCATAATCCTATAAATCACAGTTCAGACATCCATCTGTGAAAATCTGTGTCATCTGTGGATTCCTCGTTTTTCAGGCGAATTCGGTGGCGAAGCCGTCCCGCAGGCTGACTTGCGGGCTGACGCCGCCGATGTTCTCCTCGAAATGTTCCAGGTTGCCGAGCGCAGAGACGCAGGTCTGGAAGATGGGCTTGCCGTCGGGCCGCCGCGCGCTCATGACATGGCGGATCGCGGCGCGGCCCGGCTGGTTCGGCGCGCGCAGTTCCGCCATGCGCTGGGGGTTACCGCGCATCGCGCCGAGGCCGTGCGCGCAGATCTTCATCGCGGTCATGCCGATACCGGCTTTGCTGGCCTTCGCGAAAATCTCCTCGATGTCTTTGGGATAGCCGTAGCTGAACCAGACCTGCATCGAGTCGATGATGCCGGAGTCGATCTCGGCCTGAATGATCTCCGGATAGGTCGGGTAGCCCCGGTCACCGCTGCTGGCGTGCTGCGAGACGCCGAAGTACTTCACCTTGCCCTCGCGCTTCAGGCGTTGGAAGGCGCGGTATGTCCCCGTTTTGGTCTTGAAGTCGTTGACGCTGCGCCAGCCGAAGTGCGCGCGGAAGATGTCGTAGTATTTCAGGCCGTTGCGCTGCAAGGACTGTGCGACCTGATTGTAGGCGCGGTCGAAGTCGTCCGGGTTGTTGGGGGTCGAGTCCACCGTGATGTCGGTATAGTAGGACTCGCGGGGCAGCTTTCGTACCTCTTCCGGCACGGCGCTCCAGTAGCCCGCCTTATGGATGAAGTTGACGCCCATCGCCAGCGCAGGCGCGATGAGGTCGCCGTTCCAGTCGGAGGAGATGCAGATTGGCGTCACGGTCATTCCGCCGAGGCGCGTGCCGAGCGCGCGTTTCGGCAGCTTGCCCAGTCCCGCCACGATGGCTTCGGCGGCTTCGGCGCGCTGGCTGCGGGTGAGCGCGAACCCGCTCAGCCCGGCGGCGATGAGGCCCGGCCCGGCAGCGGCGGCGGTGGAGAGGACGCGCACGAAATCGCGTCGAGAGAGAGGTTGCGCGGACGCTTGCGGCGTCCGGAGGTCGTGGATGTCTTCCGGGTGCATGGGTGCGGCTCCTTTTCAGCGCCGTTCGTGGGCGCTTGGCATGTGGCCCCTCCTCAGAAAGCCCTCACCCCCGGCCCCTCTCCCACGCTGCGGGAGAGGGGAGAGGCG
>DASRGL010000429.1:0-12362 GCA_035651115.1 Chthonomonadaceae bacterium | reverse complement strand
TAGATCGCCTCTTCGACCGCCTGCAAGACATCCTGAAGGCCCGGTTTTAGGGAGTTGCTTTCTCCTGCCAGCCGAGCGGCGGCGTCAGCGCCTCGTCCTTTGCGCGTGCCTGGGCTTCGCGGGCGCGCTGTTCGCGAGGAGTCTGCTTCTGGTCGTTCCAGTAGAAGACGCGCGGCTCTTTGCGTGGTTTCGCGGGCAGGCCGAAGCCGAGGATATAGGCGCGGCGCGGGATGTCGGAGCGGTTCGGGCCGGTATAGTGCAGCGTGCGGTTATGGTGGATCGTACAGCCGCCGGGCGGGAGCGGGCAGGCGACGGCTGTAGAGGTATCGGCCTCGTCAATCTCCAGGCCGTGAATGCGCGGGTCGTTGTTGATGCAGTGGTGCGGCTGCACCTCCCAGAGATGGCTTCTCGGCACGAACTGCATACAGCCGTTCTCCAGCGTCGCCTCCTGTAAGGGCAGCCACAGGCTGAACGAGTGGTACTCCATCATTGGGTTCCAGTAGGCTTCGTCCTGATGCCAGGGCGTCGGCGCGCCGTAACGGGCGGGCTTGAAGATGGCGTGTTCGCCCTGATAGACGGCGTCCGGGCCGAGCAGTTGCTTCGCGATCGCCAGTCCGTTGACGCGATAGAGTCCCTCCTTGAGTTCGGGGGCGTACTTGCTCGGATTGAGTATCTGCGGCAGAACGGCCTCCTGGCCCTCCTCATCCGGGCCGCCCAGGTCGAACTGGTTGCCCTCCTCGCGCCCGGCGCGCTGTTCAAACAGGCGGTCGTAGATGCCGCGCATCCACTCCACTTCTTCCGGCGTCGTGATGGCGTCCAGCGCCAGGTAGCCTTCCCGATGATAAAAGTCAATCTGCTCCTGCGTCAGAACGACCGTAGGTTCCAGGGATTTCATTTTTCGCTCCGTATCGGCACATACTCCGGGTGCATATCTTCCAGGGCGGGGAATGTCCGGCGGTAGTCGCGCAGGGCGGACAGGTCTAACTCCGCCGAGATCAGCCCTTCGGCGTTCCCGGCATCCGCCAGGACGACGCCCTTCGGGTCTACGATCTGGCTACGGCCCGAATAGGCCAGTTTCGGATCGCTCCCACAGCGATTCACGCCGACGACATACGCCTGGTTCTCGATGGCCCGCGCCTGCAACAGCGTCATCCAGTGCTGTTCGCGGGGCTGCGGCCAGTTCGCGATGACCACAAACACCTGCGCGCCCTGCCGCACGGCGCTGCGGAACACCTCCGGGAAGCGCAGATCGTAGCAGACGAACGGCGCGACCGTGAACTCCTGATAGGGAAACAGCAGCGGCTTATCCCCCGAACTGTAGTGTTTCGACTCTCCGCCAAATGTGAAGGGATGCATCTTCTGGTAGCGCGCGATCTCGCGACCGTTGGAGCCGAAGACGACGGCCTCGTTGCGGCCCCGGCCATCCGGCCCCAGGTTTACCACGCCTCCGACCACTGCGACGCCGAATTCCTCTGCTATCTGCGCCAGGAACCGCTCCGACTCGCGGGCCTCGCCCTCCGCGATTTTCTCCGGGGCCATGCTGAAGCCGGTCGCGAACATCTCCGGCAGCACGAGCAGCGATCCCTTCGCGGGCGGCTGCGCCTCCAGCAGCGCGCGGACGCGGGCGTGCGTCGCCGCTTTATTTTCCCACACGATGTCTAGCTGGCAGCCGACGACGTTCATGTTTCCTCTCCTAACAGGGCTTGCAGGCCGGAGACCAACCGGCTGACGCCCTCCACGACTTTCTCTTTTGTCAGCGCGCCGTAGGAGATGCGCAGGTAGCAGCCCTCGGTAAGACCGAAGGTGCTGCCCGGCAGCACGGCGACGCCATGCTCCCGAATCAGGCGTTCGACCAGTTCCATCGCGTCCCGTTGCGTGTGCAGGTGGAGCAGATAGAAGAACGCGCCTTCGGCGGGCGGCACGGTGCAGAGCGGGCCAAGCCGCTGCAAGGCTTCCCGCGCCATGCTGCGCACCTCGCGAAAATCGCGCAGTTGCTTGCGGCAGTAGGCGACCCCGGCCTCCAGCGCGCCGATGGCGGCATACTGCGAGATCACCGGGGGGCAGATGAGCATCGTGTCCTGAATCTTCTTCACCGCTTCCAACAGGTGGGCCGGAATGACCATGTAGCCGATGCGCCAGCTTGCGAAGCCATACGCCTTCGAGAGCGAGTAGAGCGAGATGGTAGTCTCCGCGCTGTCGGGCAGGCTGCCCGGCGAGAAGTGGGTCGCGCCGTCGTAGGTGAAGTACTCGTAGGCTTCGTCGCTGAGATGGTAGAGGCCGTGCCAGCGGCAGAGCGCATTGATCTCGCGCAGTGTCGCCTCCGGGTAGACGGCTCCGCTGGGATTGTTGGGCGAGATGGTCAGGATGGCGCGCGTCTTGGGCGTGATGGCGGCGGCGATCCTGTCCACGCAAGGCTGATAGTTGTCATCCGTCGGCACGGTGACGACACGGCAGCCCGCCATTGCGACGGCCATATCGTGATTGAAGTAGTAGGGCGTCAGCAGGATGATCTCGTCGCCGGGGTCGGTGATGGCGAGAATGGCGGCGAAGAAGGCCATGTTCGCGCCCGCCGTGACGACGACGTGCCGTTCCGGGCCGCAGAGAATACCGTTCTCCGCTTTGAGCTTGGACTCGATGATTTCGACCAGAGGCGGAATGCCCTGCACCGGCTTATATCTGTTGTTCTCCGGATCGCTGAGGAAGCGCGCAAGCTGTTTGGTTGCCTGCGGCGGCGGGCCGTAGTGGACGACGCCCTGTCCCAGCGAGATCGTGCCGGGGTTCTGGCGGATCAGTTCGCCGACGACCGGGATGATGGGCGTCTGGACGGCTTGCATTCGGAAAGGCGTCAGCATGGCTTAAAGCGCGACCTCATGATGGACATTCAGGGCGTTATAGGCGGCTCCGAACGCGCCCGCGAACTCGCCGAGCGCGGCAGGGACGAGGCGGACGCGCGTTCCGGTCGGCCGCCACTCGTACTGATCGAGAAAGCGTTCCAGCGGCGTGAACAGCGCGGGGCCGGATTTGGCGATGCCCCCGCCGAGGATGACCACCTCCGGGTCGAGGACATTCACCAGCGAGACGATCCCGCACGCCAGCAGGTAGACCGAGCGCAGCCAGATCGCGGTCGCCTCTGCCTCTCCGTTACGATGCGCCTGCACGAGTTGTTCCGTCGAGGCGAACCGCCCGTGCGTGCGCGCCGCCAGCGTGCATTCCCCGATGGCGTCTTCCAGGCTGCCCGGTGTTCGCACGATGTCCGGCGGGCCGTCCGGGTTCAGGCAGATGTGGCCGAGATGCCCTGCCCGCCCGATATGGCCTTGCAGCAGGCGACCGTCCACCAGCGCGCCGCCGCCCACGCCCGTGCCGAGAGTGAGCAGCACGACATTGCGGGAGCCAGCCGCCGCGCCCTTCCAGGCTTCTCCAAGCAGCGCCGCGTGCGCGTCGTTCAGCACGGGAACGAAGCGCGCCGCGCCCAGATACTCCGTCCAGTTCAAGCCCTGCACGGCATCGAGGCGCCCCTGCATCCAGGCGATATGGCTCCCGTCCGGCGCGGCCAGTCCCGGCGACGCGATGCCGATCCAGCCCGCAGGCTGCCCCTGCTCCGCTTCGATGCGCCCGAGGATCTCCCGGATGCGCTCGATCCAGGCGACCCGGTCATCGTCCGTGCTTTCGGTGGCCTGGAAAAGCGGCGCGCCCTCTTTCGTGACCGCCACCGCCTTGATATTCGTTCCGCCGAGATCCATGCCGATGGCGTACATGGCCTAACCCCCCGCCCCCCTTCCCTACGCGCAGAAACGATAAAGCCTGTTTCTGCTAGGGAAGGGGGTGACCTCATCTCTACCGTTGTACCTGGTCTTGCTTTCCCATCTAACGGGAAGAGCAGCCTCCAATCGAACGCACACGTTCTCGTCACCCCCTTCCCTGTGAGCGCAGCGAACGTAGTAGGGAAGGGGGACGGGGGGTTAGGTCTTCTCCGCGCCGGGGGCCGAACCGGGCGGGAGTTTGCGCACCTCACCGGGGACTTTGGGAGCGCCGTCCGTCGCGCTGGCGATGGCGGCGAAACAGAGCGCCAGGCTCCGCAGGTTCTCGCGCGCGTTGTTGATCGGCTCGCGGTTCTCCTCGATGGCGCAGAGCAGTTCGCTCATGGAGCCGTGAAAGCCGTCCGGGAACCAGTTGCCTTCCAGCTTCGGGCTGCCGTAGCCGTCCGCCGTGTAGAGCGTCACCGTCTGATCGGAGAGGTCAGGGCCGAGGCTGGTGATGGTTCCCTTCGTTCCGGCGATGTACGTCCGGTTCTGCATCCCATACTTCACGAAGGCGTCGAAGACGAGCGACGCCTGTCCCCCCTCGAACTCCACGAGGGCCTGCGCCAGCAGGGGCGGGCGAATCGTCTGCCCGATGGCGCGGCTGCGCGTCGCGTGGACGCGGTGAATCTTTCTGTCGCCGAGCAGATGGCTGGTGATGTCGAACCAGTGGATGGCGAAATCGTAGAAGATCAGGTCGTAGATGTTCTCGAACGGCGTGCCTTCTGTCCAGGAGTGATCCCAGTGGACGCTAAGATGCAGGCTCATCAGGTCGCCGATCAGCCCTTGCTTGACGGCCTGGCGGATATAGCTGAAATAGGGCGCCCAGCGTCCGTTCTGGTTGACGGCCAGTTTGACTCCCTGCTGCTCCGCCAGCTTCACGAACTTTTCCCCGGTATCCAGGTTCAGCACGAACGGCTTCTGGCTGAGAACGTGCTTGCCCGCGCGCAGGGCGTCCTCGATGAGCGGGACTCGCTCCGGCGGATGCGTCGCGATGTCCACAACTTCGATGTCGTCGCGCGCGAGTAGCTGCTTGTAATCGAGATAGATGTCCGCCTTCGGATAGAACTGCTTCTGCCGCTTAAGCGCCCGCTCCTCGATCAGATCGCAGAGCGCCACGACGTTATAGCCCGCCTTCGTGTAGGCTGTGAGATGCGCTTCCGTGATGCCGCCGCAGGCGATGAGGCCGATAGCGGGGCGGTACTGCTGCGGGTCGCGGGGCTTATAGGGAAGATCGGGCGCGGCGATGCGCGCGTCGGGCTGCTTCTTGCTGAGGCTGTAGTTGTCGGCTTTGATTTTTTTCGCCATCAGGGTTCCTATTGGGTGTTCAGGTTTAGGTGTTGGGTGTTTAGTGTCTGACCGCCTAAAGCCCGTTTTTGTGCCAGATGAGCGGATTGATGATCGGGTCGTTCAGCACGTCCCCGATCTGGAGCGAATTGAAATACGCTTCCGGCAGAATGTTGCGCTTGCCGTTGAAGACCGAACCATCGGGCATATAGGCGCAGGTCATGGCGCGGCGCGGTCGGTTGGTCATGTTCGCTCCCGCGCCGTGCGCGGTCAGGCCGTTGTGGAAGACGGCGGAACCGGCGGGACAGGGGCCGGCCACCGGCTCGATCTCGCGCCACTGTGGATAGACCCGGAACAGGTCGGCCTGGTTCTGCCCGATGCCGACGTTCTCATAGGTCGCCGTGAGATGACTGCCGGGAATGTACCACATACAGCCGTTGGCGAGCGTGGCGTCGTCGAGCGCGACCCAGATGGAGATCGCATCCCGCGAGTCGAACGACCAGTAGGGATCGTCCAGATGCCAGGCGGTCGGATTGCCGAACGGCGGCTTGAAAAGCGCCTGGTCGTGCCAGATGCGGATGCCGTCCACGCCTGCCAGAGTCGCCGCCATCCTGCCCAGGCGCGGATCGAACATCAGTTCGCGCATGACCGGGTGCGTGTCCGCCAGCTTGAGACACTGCGTGAAGACCTGCGCGTAGTAGGCGTCCGGGTCGCCCTGATTGGTCAGGATTCCTTTGGAGGCCAGCCGCTCGTCCACCGCCTCCTGCGTCGCCGTCTGCCAGCGCGCCAGTTCGTCGGCGTCCAGGAAGTTCTCGATGACGAGAAAGCCGTTCTTGCGATACGAGGCGATCTGTTCTGCGGTCAGTTGATCTTTCATGGTTTCGGGTGGCTCCTCTTAGCCTTATCTGCGGAATGCGTTCAGTTCGCTGCGCATATCGCTGATGAAACGCTCCAACGATTCGTCGTTCTTTCCTGCTTGATACAGATTCATCTTCTCTGCAATATCGGGAGCATACTCTGCTCCACCCTGCAACGGAATGACGCCCGTATCTCGAATGACCTTTGTGAGGGCTTGCTTGTACCGATCTTTCTCGCACTTATAGGTGGGACATTGAGGCTGCGAAGATGTCTGTAGCACCTGCTGACAGGCGTTCAAATCGGCCATATACCACTTTTCGATATGCGGATCGGGAATAGCATAAACGACACGACCAGCATAACCGCTCTGCTCCCTTATTTTGTCGAGGCGGTTTTTCTGCTCTGCCGCTCCCTTGCAGTTGCCGTCAATGGCGACCACAAGTATATCGAAACTAGCCGTATTGCCCGCTACATAGTCCCTCAAAAACCGTCTGAACTCGGCAACCGCGGCGCTGCCGCCCCCGGAAGCGTTGCGCATATCGAAATCGAGGCTATTCCGGTCGAGATTTACTCCATCAGCGATTTTGTAGATCAACGCCTTGATGAATCGTTCCTGCCCAATATCTTCCAGGAAGCAGCCGATGAGAATGGTTTCAGCCACTATAGTCTCCACGACGAATACGGGCGGCAAGAGAAGAAACAGTAGCCATTTCTTCCTCCGCAAACCCATCCTCTATGCTGCTTTCCTTAAAAAGACTGTCCCACCGAATCGGATCAAGCAGTGTACTCGCTCCCTCCTTACGGCAGTTAATCAACGCCGCCTCCGGACCGAAATATCCAGGAAACTCAGGCGAATGGGTATTGATTAGAAACTGAGTGTCCGTCGCTTCTGCGGTATTTTTGAGCAGGGTAGCAATCAATTGTAGCCGTCGCGGATGAACGCCGTTTTCTGGCTCCTCATAGCCGACAACCGTCGCCGGAGTCAGCGCACTGGTAATTGCCAGCAAGCCGAGAATACGTAAGGTTCCTTCTGAAACCAGACTGGCCGGGAACGGAACCCCTGCCTCGAAGACACGTAATTGTAGTTCGCCATTGCGATTGGGTTCCACATCAATCTTTTCGACGCGCGGCAGCAACATAGGCAGCGTTCTATTTACATTGTCGAATTGCCGTTTATTGTAAGCACGCAACGAATTGTAGAAGGAGGCAAGATTAGAACCTGTAGGATCGAGGCTGCGCACTTCTTGCAGCGGATTATCGCTGCGCATCAGGCGTTTCGGTTCCAAATAATAGAAGCGCCAACGCGACAGTTCCTCCCGAAACGCGGTGATATGCGGGTAATGCGGCGCATACAGGGGCGTGGAAACCAGCGTGTGATCGAGACCGACAACATGATAAGAAGGGTGTGCCTGTCCCTCCATTCGCAAGCTGAATTTGTTGTCTACTCGCTCTACAAACGCTTTGCGCGACTGCTTTTCTGTACCATCACTGTTTAGCGCACAAAGCCGCTCGTCCATGACGCGCAGATGCCCTGTATCGGTCATGATTTGAATAGTTAGGGAATATCGAAGTCTGCGCTCAAGAAGACGCTGTTTTGATGGGCTTCCACTGCCGTTTTCCGATGATTCACGTGGCGAATCCAACCCTCGGCGCAAATCCAGGATCAGCTTTTCAACATACTCTACAACCGCGTCAGAAAGCTGAACGTCCACCTCCATACGAAACTGTGCCATTTCTTGCTTGAGGAGTTGATCGAGTCCGCTATCCCCAATAAAGAACGTTTCAAGTGGCGTGCCGCGATGTCCCTCGAACGCCTCACGCAGGTTGCGTTGCGTGACCATTCGGCTTAACAACGCTAGCGCATCGAACAGGTTGCTTTTCCCTGCGGCGTTCGGCCCGAAGATGATGGTAAGCCGCTTAAAGCCGACTTCAACCGACTTTAACGACTTATAACCTTCGATTTTGACACGGCGTATCACAGGATGAATCTCCCAACCGCATTCCCCACACTGCGCGGCGGGGCTACTACTCCAACAGCTTCACGGTGCGCTTTTCGCGCGCGCTGAGGATGGCGGTGTCCACGATCTGCTGCCCGATGCGGCTGAGGGCGGGCGAGAGCGGGCCGGTGACCGGCTCGCCCGTCTCCAGGCAGTGGATAAGGTACTGAATCGGGTTCTGGCGCGGCGCGCTGATCGTATCTACCGGTATATCGTGCGCTTCCGGCTGCGCCTGCGTCTGCACGCGAACTGTCGGCTCGTAGTCATAGGAACTGATGGTTCCCGCCGTGCCGACGACGACGAAACCGCACTTCGGCTGCGGCTGCAACGTCCAGGGATCGGTGAAGGTTCCCCAGCGCGTCTCGTACTTCGACAGGCCGTGCGCGTAGCGGGCGATGGTGACGCTATGCTCGTCCACCTCCAGGCCGGGCGGCTCGTCCACGACGGTGGTCACTTCGATGGGCGCGCGCCCGCCCTGATACCAGCTTCCGAGCGTGACGCCGTAGCCGAGATAGTCGAGCAGGGAGCCGCCGCCCGTCGCCTTCTGATACCACCAGCTTTGCGACTTCTGCCGCGCCGCCTCTTCCGCGCCGATCTCGACCTTATCCGCGACATGGCGCAGCGGGCCGCGATTGCCGTCGTAGTAGTGGACTTCCAGTACCTCCCCGATGATTCCTGCGTCGAGGAGCCGTTTCGTGGTGATGTGCGGCGGATACCAGGCCAGCGGCCAGTTGATGACCAGCGTTTTGCCCGTCGCCTGCACCGCTCGGATCATCTTGTCGGCGTCGGAGAGCGAGGCGGCCATCGGCTTCTCGACGAGGATATGCGTGCCGTAGGGCGCGACCTTCTCCACCCAGTCGCCGTGTTCTGCGGTCTTCGGGCAGAGCAGCACAATGTCGGGGCGCGTCTTCTCCAGGCACGCGCGGTAGTCGGTGAACTGCCGTTCCGCCGGGATCGCGAAGTTGCGGATGACGCCTTCCATTTTCGTCGGGTCTTCATCGCAGATGCCGACGATCTCCGCGTTCGGATGCTCGTGAACCTGCCGCAGCAGGTCGCCCATGTGCATGTGAGAGAAATTGATTCCCGCGATTCGCCATGTTTTCATTTTCGCTGTCCTGAGTTGCCGGGGTTGAGAAGGTTCCGAACCTAGAATTTCTGTGCCGCCCGACAAAACCCCTGCAAAACCGCCGGATTTTGTAGATCGCCTTTCCTTTTTCGCCGACGGTAAGGGAGTGAGTGAGCATGAACGGCGCTCAGGCAAGAAACTTGCGGCCTGAACCCTATTTCCAAAGCGGAGGCAAGAGACGATGGCTACCGTAGTGCGCGAGGCGCGATATATCCTGACCAACATCGAAAACAACAACAATAAGTTCTGGAATATCCGGCTGTTCGATGATGGCAGTTGCGAGACGCACTGGGGCCGTGTCGGAGAGGACGGTCAGCGCAAGACCTGCCCCGGTTCCGGCGAGCATTTCTTCGAGGCGCGCTGCCGCGAAAAGCAGGGCAAGGGCTATCAGCCGGTGCAGACCCTCGGCAACGGCGCGAATGCCCAGACGGTGCAGGCCGAAAAGCTGGCGGAGGTCGCGCAGGATCAGATCGAGACCAACTCGCCGGAGACGATGCGCCTGGTGGCCTATCTCGCGAAGGTCAACGTGCATAGCATCCTGCAGGCGACGACCATGCAGTACGACACGGCGCGCGGCACGTTCTCCACCCCGCTCGGCATCGTCACCGCCGGGGCCATCGCGGAGGCGCGCAGCCTGCTGACCGACATCGGCAACTTCGTCCACGCGCAGGACTACGATAACTCCTGCTTCATCAAGAAACTGAACGACTATCTGATGCTGGTTCCGCAGAACATCGGGCGCGGCAAGCCCGATCCGCGCAGCCTCTATCCCGACCTGGAGGCAGTGCGCGCGCAGAACAATATCCTGGACTCGCTGGAAGCCAGCCTTCAGATGGTGCTGACCGCCTCGGAAGAGAAAGACACGGCTCCCGCGCCGAAGCTGTTCGAGGCCCGCCTGAACCTGGTGGAAGACCTGTGGCAGATCGAGACTATCCGCCGGAAATATCGCGCGACCATGCAGAGTATGCACGCCTGCGCCCATCTGGACGTGAAGCATGTCTACTCGGTCGAGGTCGGGGCGATGCGCCGCGCTTTCGAGGAGCAGGGCCGCGCTATCGGCAACGTCAAGCAACTCTGGCACGGCACGAAGGCGTCCAACCTGCTCTCCATTCTGAAGTCCGGGTTCCATATTCCGCCGGTCAACGCGCCCTTCGTCACGGGCCGCATGTTCGGCAACGGCGTCTACTTCTCGGATCAGTCTACCAAGTCGCTGAACTACGCTTATGGCTACTGGGATGGCAGGCGGGAGGAGAACTGTTTCATGTTCCTCTGCGACGTGGCGATGGGCCGCGAGTTCGTTCCGGTTGGGCCGAACGCGCACCTGCCCGTTCCCGGCTTCGACAGCACGTTCGCCAAAGCGGGCAAATCGGGCGTCATGAACAATGAGATGATCGTCTACAAGACCTGCCAGATCAACCCCTGCTACCTGGTCGAGTTCTCCCCGAAAGGGAAGTAGAGGAACTCGCCGCCGACAGGGCGAATGAAGGGAGAAACGCAGCCTTTTCGCTCTGCAAAGGAGGAGAGAAGATGGCGCTTTCTCAGCAGCAGCTCGAACAGTATCGGGAAGACGGGTTCCTTATCGCGCGCGACTTCTTTACGCCAGAGGAGTTGCAGCCGGTGATGGATGAGGTGGATGGGCTGGTGGACGATCTGGCGAACCGGCTCTATCGCGCAGGCAGAATACGGAACCGCCACGAGGATGCAGGCTTTACGACTCGCCTGGCGCGATTGGAAGAGGAGTATCCCGGCGCGGCGGTGCTGATCCATATCGGCGGCATTCTCGGCCCGGCCCTGGCTGCGCTCTGGAGTTCGCCGCGCCTGCTGGATGTGGTCGAGCAGATGATCGGCCCGGAGATCGCCGGGCATCCCGTCTGGAACCTGCGCTCCAAGACGCCGAAAAATCCGCTCGTCACGGTTCCCTGGCATCAGGATACGGCCTATCTTGCCGCAGGCTGCGAAACGACCTTCCAGCCGACCGCCTGGATTCCGCTCGTGGACGCGAACCGGACCAACGGCACGCTTCAGGTCGTGCGCGGGGGCCATAAGGTCGGCAAAGTCCTGCCGCATCACCTGGAAAACAGGGTCGGCGATAAAGCCTCCTGGTATCTCTACATCGCCGATACTGATCTGCCGCCCGGCGACATCGTGACCTGCGAGATGCCGCTCGGCTCCGTGCTGTTCCTGAACCAGTTGATCCCGCACCGCAGCACGGAGAACTTCTCGCCGCACGTCCGCTGGAGCGTAGACCTGCGCTGGCAGCGCCCCGACGAACCTTCCGGCTTCGAGGGCATCAAAGACTGCATCCTCATGCGAACCGCCAAAGACCCGGCCTATCGCCCCGACTGGACGCACTGGGCGAAGCAGAACCGCATCACGGACGCTTTTCTGGAGCAGCCGGAGGAGCGCCAGCAGGAGGAGTTCAACACGATGGTCTCCGGCCCCTGGATGCTGCGCTGGGCGGAGTGAGCCGCCCAACATAAGCGGGCGCGGACAAGCTGTCCGCGCCCCTTCCAGTCAGAAGATGCTAACAGGCCATGCCCCGGAAACTGTTTAGCTCTTCTTGCCTTTCTCTGCCTTCGGGGTCGGGATGTGGGCGTTCTTGGCGTACTTGGCCGGGTCTTTCTTGAACGCCTCCGGGCAGCCCGCACAGCAGAAGAAGTAGCGGTTGCCCTTGTAGTCGGCATACATCTTCGACGCGGTCGCCTTCTTGATGTCCACCATATCGCCCTTCATCACGGCGCAACTGATCTTGGCCGGTGTGGCGGGTTTCTTGCCCTTCTCCTTCGGGGGCGCCGCGAACGCCGCCGTTGTCAGCATCAGCAGCGCGCCGGTCAGCAGAACCGATCTCTTCATGAGTCCTTGTCTCCTTGAGGTCTTCTCGCCGTCTTTGCGGCGAGAGGGGAGTAGTCCCTTAGCTTATACGCGCGTTCCGCCTCCATTTGTCACCCGCAGCGTGGCGGGGAGGCAGATTTTTTGCCAGGACAGCGCAGGACACTCCGCGTCTGGTACAATCTCTTCCAAACGGGATCGAGGGGGCAGAGTGACAGAGGAGAAGCTGAAAGTCATCGTGGTGATGCTGTTGGCGGTGCTGGCTGTGTCGTTCGGCGAGGCGCTGCTGGCGAAGGGCATGAAGCAGTCCAACGAGGTGACGGGCGGGCTGTGGGCGCAGGCGCGCGGTCTCCTCGGCAATGTCCATGTCGTCGGCGGGACGCTCTTAATGGCGGCCTATTTCGGCCTCTATATGCTGGCGCTGCGCTGGGCCGATCTCAGCTTCGTGCTGCCCCTGACCGCGCTCTC
>DASRGL010000428.1:0-5729 GCA_035651115.1 Chthonomonadaceae bacterium | reverse complement strand
CCTCCGCAGCCCCCGCCTCCGCAGCTACTCCCACCGCAACTGCTCCCCCCGCTGCAACTGCTGCCACAACTGCTGCCGCAGCCTCCGCCTGTGCCGCCGGATACCGAGGCCCGATGGAACATCTGCGCAAAAGGCGCATAGACGCTTCCCGCCAGCGCGCCGACGCCGAACACGCTCACCAGGAGCAGGGCCTCCTGCCCGCCCGATGCCGCGCCTTCCGCCGCAGGCGCGAGGGGCATCATTTTCAATCGCCCGAAAGCCTGCTGGAGCCGCGCCAGATACTCTTTACCCTGCGGACTCATCCGCTCGGAACGGCAGAGAGCCGCGAGAAACACCAGCGAGATCAGCCCCATCAGGAGCAGAAAGCCGACGTTATGGTGTCCCTTCGCCAGCGCGGCGAACAGCTTGTAGCCGCCCAGCCCGATGATAACGAGCGCGCCCAGCCTTCCGGTCTGCCATCTGCGGGCGTTCGCCTCCGGGGACAGGAGAAGGCGTTCCATCTGTAGCTTCTGCGCGTAGCCCGCGCAGAGCGCCGCGATACGGCCCGGCAGCGTGGACTGAAAGAGGTCTTTCGCCTCGCGGGGAGTAGTAAAGGCAGCCATCACCTGCCGCTCCAATGGGGAGAGCGCGCTGGCAGGGGGAGCCGCGTCTGTCGGGGAGATACGCTGTCGGGAGTTTCCGAGCGAAGCGGCGGCATCCACTTGAAGGTAGCCGCGCTGAAGCAGAGAGAAGATCGCCAGTCGCAGGACTTCGTTCTCACCGCCACGAAGATAGGCGATCTCGTAGGGGTCGGGCTGTCGCGGGATCGGCGGCAGCGCCCGATACGCAGTCGAATCCGGCTGGATTCGGAGCCAGCAGACAAAGAGTGTTATCGCAATGACACAGGCATACAGGAGCAAAAACGTCGGGCCATACATGTTGGCGAGAGAGTTTTCCAGCAGCCAATCCATTTGCAAAGCCTTTCTCGATCCCCGCTCCTCGCGGGCAAGACTGCTTCACTAAGGGCAGAACCGTTCTCTTGACCCCCTCCTGGCGCGGGCTGTATTCTGTATTATCGCCCGCTCTGTCGCTTTCATTACTATAGACGATGCCAGCAGCCAACACGCTTCAAAATCTTGGCAAACGGTGTGATAGTGGATTGTTTTTTGTAATTCCGCTTCTTTTTAGAGATTTTCTCAGCAGGAAATGGCTCGCTGACCGCGAATTGCATTACCACGCTTTCTGGATCGCCTCCACAATTCATCGGTGTCCGCAGGGAAAATGCTATAAGTACCCGGCGCACCGTCGGCCCGGCGATGTCCACTCCACAATTCATCGGTGTCCGCAGGGAAAATGCTATGAATACACCGTACCGAATCGAACTGTTAGGTGGGCTGTGCGTGCGGAACGGCGAACGTGTCCTCACCCGCTTCCAGACACAGAAGACCGGCTGTCTGCTGGCGTGCCTGGCCTACTATCTCCACCGCGTCCATCCCCGCGAAGAACTCCTCGAACGGCTCTGGCCGGAGGTCGAGCCGACGGCAGGCCGCAACCGTCTCAAGCAGGCGCTCGCCTCCCTGCGCCGCCAGTTGGAGCCGCCCGGAACCCCCGCAGGCAGCGTGCTGATCGCCGACCGCGCCAGCATCCGCCTCCATGCTCAAGCCGTCACCACCGATGTCGCTAAGTTCCAGGCCCTTATCCAGACGGCTTCCAGAATCGCAGACCTGGACGGGCGCATCCAGCAACTCACGCAGGCCGTCGAACTCTATCGGGGCGAACTGCTGCCCGGCTTTTATGAGGACTGGATACTGACCGAGCGGCAGCGCCTGGCCGATGCCTATCTGGGCGCGCTGCGGCAGCTTGTGGCCGCGCTCCAGCAGGCCGGAGAGTTGGAGCGGGCGATTGACTACGCCCACCGCGCTGTTGCTGCCGATCCCTGGCAGGAGGAAGCCAGCGCCGACCTGATGCGGCTCTATGCAGCGGCAGGCCGCCCTGCGGAGGCGCTGCGCGAATATGACCGCCTCAAGCGCCTCCTGCACACAGAACTCAACGCGATCCCCTCTTCAACTCTATGCGAACTGGCCGAGCGACTGCGTCAGAATCTCCCCGGCCCGCCGCCTTCGCCTGTCTCCCCGCCTCCGCGCAAACCGGAGCGTGAAGCGTCACCGATCTTGTCCTCCAGCCCTCGTTCTCCCGTTCCGAGGCTGCCGTTGACCTTCACCCGCTTTTTTGGCCGCCATCAGGAAATGGAACGATTGCTGGCCTTATTGTCTCCCTCGGCCTCGCCACGTCTGCTCACCCTGACCGGACCGGGCGGCTGCGGCAAGACGCGACTCGCCATCGAAGTCGCCCGAAAGCTGGTCGAGGCGTTCGGCGGCGCGATCTGGTTCGTTCCCCTGGCCGATCTTTCCGAGGCCCGGATGATCCCCGGCGAGATCGCCGATGCTCTCGGCCTGACCCGCTCCCCGACCCGTGAACCGCTGGAGCAGGTGATCGAGGCGCTCTCGCGCCAGCCCGCGCTGCTGCTGCTGGACAACTACGAGCATCTGGTCGAGGCAGGAGCGTTCCTCGTGCGCACACTGCTGGAACAGGTTCCGACACTGACCTGCCTGGTCACATCACGACATCCCCTCGATCTCGAAGGCGAGCAGGAGTGCGTCGTGATGCCTCTCCCGATACCGGAAGCGCCGGAGACACCGGAGCGTTTAATGGAAGTTGCCAGCGTGGCGCTGTTCGTGGATAGGGCGCAGGCGCGGCAGGCCGACTTTACGGTGACGGCGGCCAACGCGGCAGCAGTGGCGGCCGTCTGTGGGCGGTTGGAGGGCATCCCGTTAGCCATCGAGTTGGCGGCGGGTTGGGCGCGCACCCTGACTCCGGCGCAGATGCTCGCTCATCTCTCCCAACGGTTTGACCTGCTGGTGAGCCGCCGCAAAGACGTATCTCCCCGTCATCTGTCCCTGCGCGCCGCCCTCGAATGGAGCTATCGCCTGCTCTCGCCGGAGTTACAACGATTCTTTGCACGGCTGTCGGTGTTTCGCGGCGGTTGGACGGAAGCGGCAGCAGTGCAGGTCTGCCAGGAGCCGTTAGCGCGGAAATATCTGGCGCAGTTGCGCGATCACTCGCTGATCCTGGCAGAGGAACAACACGGCACGATGCGGTTCCGAATGCTGGAGACGCTGCGGGAGTTTGGGCAGGAGCAGCTTTCCGCAGAGGAACAGACCGCTCTCCGCCGGTGCCATCTGGCCTATTTCCTGGAACTGGCAGAGACGGCAGAGCCACAACTATCGGGCGCAGAGCAG
The DNA here is from genome assembly GCA_035651115.1 of Chthonomonadaceae bacterium. Taxonomy (GTDB): domain Bacteria; phylum Armatimonadota; class Chthonomonadetes; order Chthonomonadales; family Chthonomonadaceae; genus DASRGL01. The sequence continues at coordinate 2,451 of DASRGL010000428.1, read as the reverse complement.
GTCGCCTGGTTCCATCGCCTGGAAACCGAACGCGACAACCTGCGGACGGCGCTGACCTGGTGCCTGCACAGCACAGACATAGAAGCGGGCTTGCGCCTGGGGGCGTCCCTCTGGCAGTTCTGGAGTACACATAATTACGCCGAGGGACTCCAGTGGCTAAGGCAGTTCCTAGCCCGGAGCCGCGAGGCATCCGCCTCCGCACGGGCGCGGGCGCTGAATGCGGAAGGAAGTCTGGCGGGTCTCCAGGGCGACATGATTGCCGCGCAGCCGCTATTCGAAGAGAGCCTGAGACTCTTTCGAGAGTTGGAGGACAAGCAGGGCATCGCCCTGGCGCTGATGGGGCTAGGAGACATAGCCAATCGCCAGGGCAAGGTGAAAACGGCCCTTGCCTGTTATCAGGAAGGTCTGGCCCTGTGCCGGGAACGAGAGGATAAAGGCGGCATCGCCCATGCGCTCGGCTGGATAGGAACCATAGCCGGACAAAACAACGATCCTGCCGGGCGGGATCTTATAGTAGAGAGCCTTGCTCTTTTCCAGGAATTAGGAAACACGAGGCGGGTTGCCGGCACGCTGCTCTTATTGGGTCGAATCCAGGAGGCTCTGGCGCTCTTTCAGGAACTGGGGGACAAGCAAGGTATCTCCGTTGCGCTCGGTGGGCTGGCGGAGAAAGCTCAGCATCGAGGCGAGCAGGCGCAGGCGCAGGCGCTGTATGAAGAGAGCCTGGCGCTGTGTCGAGAGATCGGCAACGAAAGAGGCGTTGCCTTCGCACTCCAGAGTCTGGGAAACATGGCAAGCAGCAGAGGCGATTTTGAGCGGGCAAGGATGCTTCTGGGGGAGAGTGTGGCTCATTATCTCAAGCTTGGAGACAGGATGGGCCTCGCCTGGGCGTATTGGCATCTGGGATATACTCTTCTGCAGAGTGGGCATACTATGCCGTCGCGTGCCGCCCTCATAGAAAGCTTGAGCCTTTTTGCCGAGATGGGGAACAGGGCCGGTACCGCTTATGCATTAGATAGCTTTTCATGCCTTGCATTGGCAAACGAGCAGCCGGGACGAGCGGCACGGCTACTGGGAGCCGCGATGTCTCTCCATGATTCTCTTCTCGTCCGCAGGTCGGCCAAGAGCGACCTGCGCGAGATGTATGCAGATTGTCTCACAGCCTACCCGGCCTACTTCTGCGGCAAGCATACGGAGTTAGAGGAAGAGACGTCTATCCTCGCCTGGGCCGAGGGCTATGCGATGACCCAGGAACAGGCTATCGCCTATGCGCTGGAAATGATGGAGGAAGAGACCGTGTAACACACTGCGATAAAAATATGCCCGGACACGCCGATTTTACGATTTTTACGACGTGGGCTTACGTTGGTTTTACCTGGTCGGTGTAAGCTGGCAGCAGAAAAAGGGCCGAAAACGGTTCGGCCTGCCTGAATGTCGGAAAGGAGGCTCCTGTTGAACATCCGACCCGAACGTTTCCTGTTGCGCAGCAAACCACTGCTCTCTTCAGCATCTCTTGCCCGCCCCTGGCAGTATCGCCTCTGGGGTCTGTGCCTGACGCTCTCCGTTCTCCTCCCGGTAGCCCTTGCCCGGTTCCATCAGGCTGCCCCTGCCTACACGCTCACGGATTTAGGCGTCGGCGACATCCAGGTTGGCTCCGGGAACTCGGTCTCTTCACCAGACGAACCGACAGCTTTGAGTAGCCCGGCGAAGGGACACTCCCTAACAAGCAATTTCCTTCGATTCTCGAACGCTGCCGGGCAGTCCGCCTGGTCGGAATACAGAGGACGCGAGCCGAAAGTCCGCATCCATGCTTTTCTCGCCAGCCAGGGCAAAACGATAGACCTGGGAACCCTCGGCGGCAAGAACTGCCTGGTCACCGGGCTGAGCGCCTCCGGGTGTGTCATCGGGGCTTCGCATACCTCGGAAGGCGAACAGCACGCTTTCCTCTGGAAGAACGGGGTGATGACCGACCTGGGAACTCTGCCCGGCGGAAAGCAAAGCCAGGCCAATGCCATCAACGACAGGGAGGAGATCGTCGGCTCGGCCCAGATCGAGACCGGCGATTTTCATGCCTTCCTCTGGAAGAACGGGGTGATGACCGACCTGGGACTGCTGCCGCGCGGCAATGAAAGCGTCGCCTGCGCGCTCAACAATCGGGGCGAGGTCGTGGGCCAGGCGAGTACGGAGACGAGTGGCTTTCATGCTGTCTTATGGCAGAAGGGCCAGGTGAAGGATTTGAATCCGCTGATTCCTTTCCAGAAGGGTCTGGCGCTTGAGCAGGCTACCCGCATCAACGAGCAGGGACAGATAACGGCCACCGGCATTCTGAACGACCGGCATCATACCTTCCTGCTTACGCCGAAGTGAGGTGTGCCGGAACGCTGAGAACGTCTGACAAAGTGGTTCCCTCCCCTTGAGAAGAAGACGGGGAACGCCCATCTGTTCCCTCCCCTT
>DASRGL010000427.1:0-2620 GCA_035651115.1 Chthonomonadaceae bacterium | reverse complement strand
TCGTCAACTGGCCCTTATAGTCCGTATCGCTGGCCGCATAGGAGGCTTCCGCCACGACTTTGCCGCCCATCTGCTCGAAATTCTGTTTGAACTCCGAGGTCAGCCCCTTGCTGTACGCGCTGCCACTGTCCGTAAAGATGGCGGCATTCTGCGCCTTGAGCGGTTCGCCGCGCGCGAATTTCGCCACCACATACGCCTGGAACGGATCAATGAAACAGACCCGGAAGATATAGTCGCCGACCTGCGTGACCTTGATATTCGTCGAGGACGGCGAGATCATCGGCACGTGGTTGCTCTGGCAGATCGGCGCGGCAGCCAGGCTGTTGCTGCTGGCAACCTCGCCGAGAACCGCCACGACTTTATCGTTCGTGACCAGCTTGGTCACGGCGCTGGCGGCTTTGGTCGGATCGCTCTCGTCGTTCTCGACCTTCAGCTCGATCTTCTTCCCGTTGACGCCGCCCCCGCCGTTGATGGCGTCCACCGCAAGCTGAATGCCCTGCTGCGTGGATTTGCCGAAGTCCGCCTGATCGCCGGTCAGCGCCAGATACGCGCCGACAGGGATCGTGTCGCCGATCACGGCATTGCCGCGCCCGCCGCCTGCCGCCGCGCCGGTTCCCCCGGTGGACGTGCCGCCTCCCCCGCCCTGCGGCGCGCTATTGCAGCCGAAAAGCGACGCAACCAGAAACCCCAAGATCACAAGCCTGGGAAATCGCATCGAAATTCCCCTCCAGATTAGGAATAGGTCTTGCTCTGCGCGCGCCAGCCAGCGTTCCCCTCCACGCAGGCGCTCCAACAACTGACACGCACGCAGGAATGGTATGGCTACAGATTTCCCTCAAGGATCGCCTGGCAGACATCTATGCGGCTCAGCACGCCGACGACCTGCCCACCCTCTCCCGTCACCGGCAGCCGCTTCAGCCGCCGCGACAGCATCAACGCCGCCGCGTCGAGCAGGTCGGTCGTCTCCGTGACCGAGATCGCCGGGGCCGTCATATAGTCGCCGACACGTAGCTCCTGGTTCCGGTGCAGCCGCGTGACCAGGGCTTCCGTGTCGCCTTCGCGCCGCTCGACGGCTTCCAGACGGCCCTCCGGCAGCAGCGCGCGGATTACATCATGCTCGGTCAGCATTCCGACCAGCACGCCCGTCTCATCCACGACCGGCAGGCCGCTCACCTGATAGAGGTCCATCAGGTCTACCGCCTCTCCCAGCGTCGCGTCCGGGATGGTCTTGACGATATGGCTCCTCATCAACTCCAGGGCTTGCATACGTATCGCCTTGTGGCACTTCATATACGCCGACCGAGAAGCCGCGCCGCAGGATGGGCTTGAACAGGTGCAGGCGGCGCTCCGGCGCGACCAGTTCCGGGTAGTGCTGGACCCACCACTTCTCCTCCCACGGCACGTCCAGAATAAGAATGTAGCGCGGCGCGGGCGCAAATCGCTCCACCGGCTTCCTGTCGTTGCAGAGACCCTTCATCACGTTGACCACGACAAACCGGTTGTTCAGGCACAGCCCCGGCGCGATCGCGCCCAGCAACACGCTGTTTGCGGGTAGATGCGCCGCCAGCCATCTATCCGCGTCCCTCTGATGGTAGCTCAGATGCCGCAGCCAGTCGCCCGTCCAGTAGAGATTGACGATGGCCCACACCGCCAGCAGCGCGACTGCCGCTCTCTTCCCTCTTCCCTCGTCCCAGGACGAGGCGTTGGGCAATAGGCGTTGGACGTTGGGTTGGCCCCCACCCTCTTCCTTCTTTCCTCGTTCCATCCAGCGCGGCGCGTAGTAGAGCAGCAGGACGGTCACGCCCATGACGCCGCAGAACAGCAGGATGTCGAGAAACCGCGTGTGCGGCAGGAGCGCCAGCCAGAGATGATACGCCAGATAACCGCCCAGACCGCACCGCAGCCGGGGCCGTGTTCGCAGCGCCTCGCCCAGCCTGCCCAGATGCGCAAGTGTCAGCGCGGCGATCCCGGCCAGCGCCGGATAGAACAGCACATAGTAGCGCGTCGCCGTGTATCCTGCGACGGAAAACAGCAGCCACGCGAAAACGAGCCAGAGCGCAAGAAACCGCGCGCAGAGCCGCTGCCGCGCCGTCAACTCCCTATCGAGACCGGAAAACAGCCACGCCAGCGCCAGGCCGAACTGCACCGGCGTATGGTGAAACAGATAGGGCGCGACGCCCCAGTTCTCCCCGATCAACGCCCGCGTCACGATAATTCGCAGATGGTTCAGGCTGTGCGGCAGCAGTTGCTCCGTGAAATAGTAGCGGTTGGCGTGCAGCAACTCCGCGCGATGGGGGAGATACCAGCACAGCACATAGACGAGCAGCCCCAGACCGAGACCGGCAGCCAGCGCCTTCAATGCCTGCTTCTGTCCCACCCGCCAGAGCAGCAGGAACGGAACCGGTATCAGCAAGGCGGCCAGGCCGCGCATCACATAGACCAGCGCCAGCAGCACGCCGCACGCAAAGGCCGGGGACAGCCCTGCCCCCAACGCCTGCCGCCGCTCCACCGCGCAAACAAACGCTCCGAACGCGCACGCCATCACCAGGGTGGCCGGGGTGTCCATCAGCGCCAGCCGGTTGAACAGCAGGCTGACATGATCCAGCCCTAGAAACACCAC
>DASRGL010000426.1:0-4518 GCA_035651115.1 Chthonomonadaceae bacterium | reverse complement strand
GTCGGCGCGCGCCACGATTCGGATCAGCCCGGCCCCGTCCACTGGTTCTCCAAGAGCGGGACCGACCCGGATCGAACCTGGCGCTTCGTCTACAACCCGATCCAGTCGTTCTTCGGCGTGCTGCTGCCGCCGAACCCGCCGGGGAATGCCCGCGCTGCCGCAAGGAAGCTGAATACGCTGCGCGGAACGCGCGCCGCACTGCCGCTGCCGCTGCCCGGCGATCCGTCCAACAGCGCGGTCGGAGGGCGGCAGACGACTGCCAGCCGTACCCTGCGCGACATCCTGTTCGGGCCGCGCAGAGGCCGCTGACCTCGGATTGGAAGCAGGAACGGCCCGCCGCTTCTCCCCGGGCCGTCCTCCTGTCAGGCTGTCAGCGCCGCTCTGCCAGAACAAAGCTGGCAGAGCGGCGGCAGGCTGTTCTTCCCGAAGAACGGCGCTGCGCTTGCCATCTTGCGCGCCGGGCCGTCCGACCGGCCCGCGCGCCATGATCACCAGGTCTTTTGTCCGTAGCCGCTGGCACGGCGCGCACACGCCGCGCGCGGCCCTCGTTACCGACCCGGATAAAGGAGTTCCTACGATGCCATCCACGCCCAGGCTGCTGCGTTCAGGCCGGATACTGGCGCTGCTTTTCGTCTTCCTGTCGCTGTCCTTTCGGGGGGCCGTCGGCCAGCAGGCCCGCCGCACCTTTGTGGCCGGGGAGATCATCCTCTATATGCAGCGCGGAACCCCGCAGGCCGATGTCAATGCCCTGGCCGCCCAGGTGCAGGCCGACTCCGTGACGCCGCTGCTGCTGGCGGACTGCTATAAGCTGACCCTGGCGGCGGCGCGGAAGACAGATCAGGATACTCTGAACGCCGTAACCACGCTCAAGCAGGATGCGCGCGTGCGCTGGGTCGGTCCTAACCGCCTCTACTACCCCGATGCAGCGCCTACCTCGGAGCCGGGAGACCCGCGTTACCAGAGCGGCGAGCAGTGGAACCTCAAGATGATCAATATGCCGCAAGCCTGGTATCTGCAGAAAGGCGCGGCCAATACCAACGTCGCCATCATTGACAGCGGCACGCACCTGAACCACGAAGACCTGACAGGCCAGTACGATCCCGGCAGCTTCGATTTTGCGGACAACGATAACAACGTGACCGCAGACGGAGGCGGCACGGAACCCGAACACGGCACGCACACCAGCGGCATCATGATCGCCAGAACCGATAACGGGGTCGGCATCGCCGGAATCTGCTGGCAGAACATCAAGTGCGTCATGCTCAAGGATCAGAAAGCGGGGCAGGCCAATCTGGATGGCGCCGCTATTCTCAACGCCTACGCCTACGTCGCGGCGCAGGCGGCGAACCTGCATATCGTCTCTCTGAATCTGAGCTTCGGCAGTTTTGGCGGCGATCCGACGGATGTCAACGACCCGGAATACCAGGCCATCCAGAACATCGTCAGCGCCGGAGTCATCGTGGTGGCCTCCGCCGGAAATAGCGGCGGCGATAACAGTACGCACCTGCCTTCCGCCTTCCCGTTTGTGCTTTCCGTCTCGGCGGTCGGGCCGAGCGGGACGCTCGCGAGCTACTCCAGCTTCGGCAAGGTGGACATCGCCGCGCCAGGCGGGGACATCAGCGCCTCCGGGAACCTATCAGACGGTATCCTGAGTACCGAAGGTCTCGGCTATGCCTTCGAGCAGGGGACTTCTGATGCCGCGCCGCATGTGACCGCCGTCGCCGCCCTCCTGCGCTCCGTGCCGGGCGTGACGCCGACCCTGGCGATTCAGGCTCTGAAGGACGGCGCCAACAAGGCGGGCCTGGGGACGCTGCCCGATACACGCTTCGGCTACGGCATTCTGGATGCCTATAACTCGCTGCTGCGCGTCTCCGTGCGCGCTCAGGTGGTAGACCCGGAAGGCGTGGATGCGAACGGCAGGCAGACCGATCCGACCGGCCTCTCCCTGCCCGTGCAGACCCTGAACCCCACGCTGCGTTTTCAGATGTCGAATGTCACGCCGAACAGCGTGCAGGTCAAGCTGGATGGCAGCGTCATCGCCACCGGGCCTGCGGATGTGCTGAACAATCTGGAAAGCGGGACGCCGCCGCAGTTCTACACGTTCGCGCTGCGCCACAAGCTGACTCCCGGCCAGCACACCATCGTCATTTCCGGCTCCAACCCGGCGGGCGATCAGACGACCACCGATACCCGCACGATCACCGTCACGCCCTTCGTGCTTCCTGCCGGGCGCTCGTTCGTCTCGATTCCCTTCTACGCCGCGCCGACCGACGACCCGCCGCGCGACGAGTCGATCTTTGGCCCGAACTATACGCTGAACCGCTGGGTTCCCAGTTCCGATCTGGCCTATAAGTATGCGACCTTCCCCGGCGGCGTGGCGCCGCCCGCGAATTTCGCGACCTTCACGCCTCCGGACACCGCCCCGATGCCCGATATTCCCGGTGCCACCGTCACGCCGCCCCTGGGCCTGGCCTGGTTCGTGGATGTGCCTGCGGCCGTCACGCTGACAACGTATGGGAAAAACTTCCCCCAGAATGCGTTCCGCATCCCGGTGCAAAAAGGCTGGAATATGGTCGGCGACCCCTACACTGTCGCCGTGCCGTTCAACACGGTCAGCGTCGAACTGCCCAACAAGACGCGCCTCACGATCCAGCAGGCGGTGGATCAGGGACTCCTGCAGCCCTTCATCTATCGCTATGTGAACGGCCAGTATCAGTTCCGGGTGCTGCCGGACGGCGCTTTCGTCCCCTGGGAAGGCCACTGGGTCTACATGAACCCGTCCGGGCCGTATGATACGCTGACGCTGATCCTCTCGCCGGTGACTCCCGGCTCCCTGTATACGTCGGGCCTCGGCTCACGGGCCGCCGCGCGCCGCCGCAGCCTCACGACGCGCGCCGCGTCGAGCGTGACGGTCACCGCCGACGGCACGCCGCGCGTCAGCGGCACGGGCAGTTGGGCCGTGCGCCTGGTCGCCCGCGCCAAGAACCTGACGGACAGCTACAACTTCATCGGCATGACGTCGCGCGCAACGGACGGCGCGGATGCGACCAAAGTTCCCAAGCCGCCGCTCGTCGCGCCCTATGTCGCGCTCGGCATCCAGCGGCCCGACCTGCCCGCCGGTCTCTATGCCCAGGACCTGCGGCCGCTCGGCGGCGTCAAGACCTGGGATGTCAGCGTCTCCACCGACCAGGCGAACACGGACGTCGTGCTGACCTGGCCCAATATCCAGACCGTGCCGCGCAACTATCGCCTGGTGCTGACCGATAAAGTGACCGGGCAGACGGTGGATATGCGCCGCCAGAGTTCCTACCGGTTCAATACCGGTTCGGGAAGCACGACGCGCGCGCTGACGCTGACCGCGCGCCCGACGACGATGGGAGGACGTCCGGTCTTCACGGGCATCTTCATCAATCCCACGACCGCCGGCAACGGGCGCGGCGTCTCTACCTACGAGATCGGCTACACCATCTCGCAGGATGCGCGGGTGGAGGTCTCTATCCTGGCCGCCAACGGACGCACCATCGCGCGGGTCGGCGCGACCCGCGACGTGACCAGCGGCGATAACCGCGTCATCTGGAATGGGCGGGACGCGCAGGGCCGCACGATCCCGGCAGGCGTCTACTCGCTGCAACTGCGCGCCATCACGCCGGAGGGCGAGGTGACCCGCGAGATCCGGCCCTTCCTCAACGCAGGACGGTGAGTTCCAGGCGCTCTCGCTGCCGCAGGATGGAGGGCGAGCGGCTGTGATCAGGAGGCGGTCTCCCGCCTCCCGAACCCGGCAGAAAACCGGCATCGGCGCTTGCGGTTGACTCTCTGCTCAAGAATCGGCCGCAAGCGACGCCTTTGTGTCTATGGCGACATAAGTCTCTATCCCCCCGGCTCTCGCTCACCGGCATGCGCCGGTGGCTGCCGTCTGTCCGAGTCGCCATCATGGCCTTCTGGCTTCAGGCGTACTGACGACCCCCAGTCGACGCCGCCGCTAGATTCAAGTCATCAGGGAGGACTTCCTAATGGGGTGGCATTATCTTTGTTTCGCCCGTACCAGAAGCGTGTTCCTCATCGCGTTTTTTGTGACGAGCCTGGCTCTTGCAGGAGCTTTCCTGCCGGCGCGCGCTCAGACGTATACGACCATCCGGAATGGCTATCTGGAGCTTGGTGTCGGCGTCAGCGCGGACGTGGGCGGCTATATCAGCCTGTCGCGGGTCACGACCAACCTGCTCGGCGCGGAACCGGTGATCGCCTACCCACCTGCGCCGACGGCCAATAACATCGTTTCCGGCTTCGGCTCGCGCATCTTTATCCGCGTAGATGGCGGTATCACCAACAGTTTTGGAGGCACCGGCTGGGACTTCGTCTTCGGTGATCAGACGACGGGGTTCTGGGTGACGCCTCCCTCCGTCGTCGGCAACCATCTGGAAGCGGTCTGGGCGACACAGCCGTTCACCTTTGGCACCGGCGGCGGTGGGGGGGGCGGCGGTGGCGGCGGTGGCGGCGGTCCCGGAGGAGGGGGCGGCGGGG
>DASRGL010000425.1:0-14183 GCA_035651115.1 Chthonomonadaceae bacterium | reverse complement strand
GCCTCCTCCAGCTTCTTCATCCAGGGCGTCAGCATCTCCACCGTCGTCGAGCGCAGCCGGGCGACCTCTTCGACGCGCTTCAGGTTCTTCAGCGCGCGGATGGTGGCCCAGGCGATATTGACCGCGTTGGACGAGCCGAGCGACTTGCCCAAAACGTCATGGACGCCCGCCAGTTCCAATATGGTGCGGACGCTGCTTCCAGCTACAATACCGGTTCCAGGCGACGCCGGTTTCAGCAGGACTTCCGCCGCGCCCTCGTTCGCCAGGATCTCGTGCGGGATCGTGCCGCCCACGATAGGAACTTCGATCAGGTTCTTCTTTGCCGCCTCGACCCCTTTGCGGATGGCGTCGGGGATCGCGCGGGCCTTGCCCAACCCGGCCCCCACATGGCCGTTGCCATCGCCGACGACGACCAGCGCGCTCCAGCTCATGTTGCGCCCGCCTTTGGTCGTCTTCTGGCACTTATTGGTGCGAACGACGCGCTCTTCCAGGTTGAGCGTATCCGGATTAATCTTTGCCAATGGTCACTCCTTCAGAGTCCACCCGCATCTTGCTGCACCGCAATCCCCTGCGTGCAGGCAGTGTTGACCTTAAAACTGTAAGCCGCCCTCGCGCGCGCCCTCCGCAAGCGCCTGCACGCGGCCATGATACTTATAACCGCCTCTATCGAAGACGACCGCCTGGATGCCTTTCTCTTTGGCGCGGGCGGCGATCAGCTTGCCGACCTCTTTGGCCGCCGCGACGTCGCCGCCGGTTTTGAGCTGCGTGCGCAGGCTCTTATCCAGGCTCGAAGCGGCGGCCAGCGTGTGGCCGGCCGCGTCGTCAATCAGTTGCGCATAGATATGCTGGAGGCTGCGCGCTACGTTCAGGCGCGGGCGCTCCGCCGTCCCGCTCACCTTCGCGCGCACCCGGCGATGGCGCTTCTTCCGAAGACGCTCTTTCTCTTCAATTCGCATTCCGTCGTCTGTCCTCTCGCGTTGGATTTCCGACCCAACGCATGACTTTGCGTGTCCAGCCAGAGACCGGACACGCAAGAACCTATTATACCACAAAAGCGCGGGTCATGGGCCGGGTACTGAAAGTACCCGTCTGTAGGGCGGCTGCGCCGCCAAGCGTCCTCACGGACGCCTCCGTTTGGAAAGCCTGTCCCTTCGTATCGCACTCGCCTGTATACGAAGGGAGAAGCGTTGAGTACGCACCTCGTCCGAAGGACGGTTGGCCGCAGGCCACACAGCCGGGTACTTTCAGTACCCGGCCCATCTACTTCTTGCCGCCCTTGCCCTTCGCGCCCGACTTGCCTGCCTTGCGCCGCACGGCCTCGCCTTTGTAGCGGATGCCCTTGCCCTTGTACGGCTCCGGCTTCTTCAGCTTGCGGATCTCGGCGGCGGTCTGGCCGACCTTCTCTTTGTCTATGCCGCTGATGGTGATGATCGGGTTGCGGCTCTGCGGGTCGTTCGCGACGGCGAAGGTGATCCCCTCGCGCGGCCAGACTTCGATCAGGTGCGAGAAGCCGACCGAAAGCTGCAAGTTCTGGCCCTGCATCGTGGCGCGGTAGCCGACGCCCTGTATCTCCAACTGCTTCTCGTAGCCTTTCGTTACGCCCTCGACCATGTTGGCGACCAGCGTGCGGGTCAGGCCGTGCAGCGAGCGATGCTCTTTGCCGTCGCTCGGGCGCTCGACGAGCAGCGTCCCATTGTCCTGTTTTATCTGAATGTCCGGGTTCAAGCGGCGTGCCAGCGTGCCTTTCGGCCCTTTGATGGTCAGCAGGCCGTCTTCGCCGGGAGTGACGGTCACGCCTGCCGGAACCGGTATCGGACGTTTGCCAATTCGTGACATGGTGTCAGTCCTTTCGTCTTTCCTACCAGACGTAGCAGAGAACTTCGCCGCCGATGCCGTGCTTGCGCGCCTCGCGGTCGGTCATGATGCCCTGCGACGTGGAGAGAATGGCGATACCCAGGCCGCGCAGCACGCGCGGGAGTTTGTCTTTGCCGCAGTAGACGCGCAGGCCCGGCTTGCTGATGCGCTTGAGATTGGTCAGCACCTTCTCGCGCTTCGCGCCGTACTTCAGCGTGATCTTGATCTTGTCCTGCGGCGTCTGCTTGATGACCTCAAAGCCTTTGATAAAGCCTTCCCTCTGCAAAATCTTGACGATCTCCACCTTCAGATTGGAGGAGGCGATCTCCAGAGAGTCGTGGCTGGCGCGGTTGGCGTTGCGGATGCGTGTCAGCAGGTCGGCGATAGGATCGGTCGTATAGGCCATGATGCTTCTCCTCCTACCAGCTCGACTTGGTGACGCCGGGGATCAGTCCCTTGTGCGCCATCTCACGGAAACAGATACGGCACAGCCCGAACCGGCGCATATAGCCGCGCGCCCGTCCGCAGACGTTGCAGCGATAGTAGGCGCGCACCGGGAACTTGGGCTTGCGCTTCGCTTTCTCGATCAATGCTTGCTTTGCCAAAAAGAACCTCCGTTGGTGTTTTCGGGCTTGCGCCCTGTCATGGAGAACCTAACCCCCCTGCCCCCTTCCCTGCGAAGCGAATGAGGGGCGCACGGTCTGTCCCGAATCGTTTCGGATTCAGACAGGCCGTGCAGTGGGGGACGGGGGTCAGGTTTCCCGCCAAGAACTGTTCGGGCTAGTGATCGCCCGACTCGCGCTCCTTCTTGTGGTTCGCGATGATGGTCTGCGCGATGTGCGCAGGCACTTCTTCATAGTGAGATACCCGCATCGAGAACGAGCCGCGCCCCCGCGTAATGGAGCGCAGATCAATCGCGTAACGCAGCATCTCGGCTTGCGGCACGGTCGCTTTCAGGCGAGTCTTGCCCGCCCCGGCGGATTCCGTGCCGATAATGCGCCCCCGTTTGCCGGTGAGATCGCTCATCACGTCTCCCAGCATCCCTTCGGGAATCAGTACCTCGAGTTCGACAATCGGCTCCAGCAGGATCGGCCCGGCTTTGGGCGCGACATTGTTGAAGGCGAGGATACCCGCCATGATAAAGGCCGCTTCTGAGGAGTCTACGTCGTGGTAGGAGCCATCGTAGCAGGTGACTTTGAAATCCACTGCCGGGTACCCGGCCTGGATACCCGTCTCTGCTGCCTGCCGGACACCCTTCTCGACCGCCGGAATATACTGGCGCGGGATCGCGCCGCCCACGATGGCGTCTACGAACTCGATGCCGCCGCCCCGGTTCGGCTCCATCCGTATCCAGCAGTCGCCGAACTGGCCGCGCCCGCCCGTCTGTTTCTTGTGGCGGCCCTGACCTTCGGCCTTCTGCGTGATCGTCTCTCGGTAAGGAACCTTCCTGTCCACGACCTCGACGTTCGCGCCGAACTTCTTCAGGCGCTCGACGACGATAGCGAGATGAGTCTCGCCCGCGCCCGCGATGATGGTCTGGCTTGTCTCCGGGTCGCGATGGAACTGGAATGCCGGGTCGGAGGCGGCCACGCGCTGCAGGGCCGGCCCCATCTTGTCCTCGTCCACTTTCGTCTTGGCGACGACAGCCTGCTCGAAGATCGGCGCGCCGAACTCGATGCCGTCGAGGATGATCGGTTTGGCCGGGTCGCAGAGCGTATCGCCGGTGTGCGTGTCCGCCAGCTTCGCCGTCACGCCGATGTCGCCCGCGTGAATCTCGTTGGTCGCTTCCTGGTTCTTGCCGCGCGCAAAGTAGACCTGGCCGATGCGCTCCTCTTTGCCGCGCGAACTGTTCAGCACGGTCGCGCCGCCCTTCAGCACGCCGGACATGACGCGGAAGTAGTTGAGCGTTCCCAGGAACGGGTCGGCGATGGTCTTGAAGACCAGCGCGGAGAACGGCGCGCTGTCGGAAGGCTCCCATGTCTCCTCGGCCCCGTTCTGCGGGCGCTTGCCGTGTACCGTGCCGTACTCCAGCGGATTCGGAAACTCATGCACGATGATGTCGAGCAGGTCGGACATGCCGATGTCGCGCGTCGCCGAGCCGCACAGCACAGGAACCACCTTCCCGGCGTCTATGCCCTCGTGCAGGCCGCGCACGATCTCGTCGTGCGACAGCGCCTCGCCATTCAAAAACTTCTCGATCAGTTCGTCGTCGCCCTCCGCCGCCGATTCGATGAGCAGTTCGCGATACTGCTGGGCTTCCGCCTGGCACTCCGCCGGTATCTCGACGCACTGGACGGTTTTGCCGCTGCCGAGGAACGCCTTCATCTCGACGAGGTCCACGACGCCCTGAAAGCTTTCCGCCGAACCGACGGGGATCTGGAGTGGCGCGATGCTGTTGCCGTAACGGGAACGCAGCGTCTGCACGACCTGAGCGTAGTCCGCGTTTTCGCGATCCATCTTATTGATGAAGACCGCGCGCGGCAGGTTACGCTCCACCGCCAGGTCCCAGGCGATCTCGAAGCCGACTTCCGGTTCGCCCTGCGCGGGCGTGACCAGGATGGCCGCTTCGACGACACGCAGCACGCTCTTCACCTCTCCCTGAAAATCGAGATAGCCCGGCACGTCTATGATGTTGACCTTCGTGTCGTGCCATTCGCAGGGAGCCAGCGCCGCGTTGATGCTGATGTGCCGCTTCTGTTCTTCGGGGTCGAAGTCGCTGGTCGCCGTTCCGTCGTCGGTTCGACCCAGGCGGTCAATGGCGCCGGACGTAAACAGCAGCGCTTCCGCCAGTGACGTCTTCCCGACGCCCTGATGTCCGAACAGGCCGACGTTGCGGATCGCCTTGATCCCGTAGGTTTTCATCGCGTAACTCTCCTCGCCTAGAGTGTGACATGCGGCGCAGCATCAGGGCGGCGCGGCGAACTGTCCAGGATTAACGGAAGGCCCTTCTTCTCATCCCAGCGTCGTCGCGTCCACCCGAAGCCGAGCGAACGCGGCGGCGAAGGCAGAGTGTTTTTTACGGTATTTGGTTGTTATTGCCAGGCCGTGAACGGCCTGTCTGAGGGGCGGCTACGCCGCCGACCGCCCTGCGGGCGGACCTCTCCCCTCTCCCACAGCGTGGGAGAGGGGGCGGGGGTGAGGGCATGTTAGCCGCAGGCTCCCTGGACGGGGCGTTCACGGCCCGGCAAGGGGCTATTTCTCCCGGAAGGGCATTCCGAGCGCCTTGAGCAGCGCGCGGGCCTCTTCGTCCGTGCGGGCGGTGGTGCAGACGATGATGTCCATGCCGCGCACCTTGTCAATCTTATCGTAGTCTATCTCCGGGAAGACGATCTGTTCGCGCATCCCCATCGCGAAGTTGCCGCGTCCGTCGAACGAGTTGGGCGAGATGCCCTGGAAGTCGCGGATACGGGGCAGCGTCGCGTTGACGAGGCGATCATAGAACTCGTACATCCGTTCGCCGCGCAGCGTCACCTTGCAGCCGACACGCGCGCCCGCGCGCAGCTTGAAGTTGGAGATGGACTTACGGGCGCGGGTGATAACGGGCTTCTGGCCGGTGATGGTCGCCATGTCGCGCACCGCGCCATCGAGTTCCTTTGCATCGCCGCCGGTCTGCCCGGCGCGCCCGACGCCCATGTTGACGACGATCTTCTCCAGCTTCGGAACCTGCATGATATTTTTGTAATTGAACTGCTTGGTCAGGCTGGGAATCACGTCGCTCTGATAACGCTCTTTCAAACGGGCCATTCTGCGTTACTCTCCCTTTCCAGGCCGCCGATTTCCGACCGGCGACGGGAACGTAAACTACCACCCGCTCGGCAGCGGGTGGTTGATCTCAACTGTCTATAGGTTTGCCGCAGTCGGGGTGTTTGCAGACGCGGAACTTGCGCCGGGATAGCTTCTCCGTCCCCTCTTTGAAAGCGTAGCCGACGCGGGTCGGGCGGCCGCACTGCGGGCAGACCAGCATTACTTTGGCGGCAAAAAGCGGCGCTTCCTTCTCGATGCGTCCGCCCTTCTGCACCTGGTTGACGCCCGCCGCGCCGGGCCGTCGGCTCGGACGATCCTTCTGGTGGCGGATGATCATGTTCGCGCCGCGCACCTTGACCTTGTTCTCCTTCGGATAGGCCGCGAGAATCTCACCGCGCTTGCCCTTGTCCTTGCCGGAGATGATCTCGACGGTATCGCCTTTTTTGATTTTGAGCTTGACCGGCTCTGCCGGCTTGCTCCGTTTCAGCTTCTCCATTTAGAGTACCTCCGGGGCCAGCGAAATGATCTTCATGAAATCGCGTTCGCGCAGTTCGCGGGCGACCGGGCCGAAGATGCGCGTGCCGCGCGGCTCCAGGTTGTTCTGGATGACGACGGCGGCATTGTCGTCGAAGCGCAGCACGGAGCCGTCGGGCCGACGGATCGGCTGCTTCGTGCGCACGACGACACATTTTACCACATCGCTCTTCTTGACCTGCTGGTTGGGCGTCGCCGACTTGACGACGCCGACAAAGATATCGCCGACATGGGCATAGCGTGTATTCGAGCCTTTGAGGACTCGCACGCACTGAATCTCGCGCGCGCCGGAGTTGTCGGCGCAGCGCAAGCGGGTATATATCTGAATCATAGGGCTATCCGCCTCTCCTGTTAGCCCACCCCCCGTCCCCCTCCCCACAGGGAGGGGGAGCAAGACAGTCACGAGTGCGTCTTGTCGTCATTCTGTCCCTATCCTGTCATTCTGAGCGCAGCGAAGAAACTCAGACAGATCCTTCGTTCACTCAGGGTGACAAAAGTTTGTTCCAGAGTGACAATCAACGGCACACGCTTCCACCTTTGCTCCCCTCTCCCTGTGGGGGAGGGGCCGGGGGAGGGGCGAACTACTTCGCTTTTTCGACGATCCGCACGACACGCCAGCGTTTCTCTTTGGAGAGCGGGCGCGTCTCCATGATCTCGACGGTATCGCCTTCGCCGCAACTGTTCTGTTCGTCGTGCGCCTTGAACTTGGTGGTGCGCCGGATGATCTTGCCGTATAGAGGATGGCGTACCTGGCTCTCCACCGCGACAACGACCGTCTTCTGCATCTTATTGCTGACCACCCGCCCGATGCGTACCTTGCGGCGTCCGCGCTCGCCGGATTTCTTCGTTCCGAAATCCAGGATGTCCGGCGTGGCAGGAGCCGGAGCGGGTTCCGCAGGCGCGGCGGCTTTCGCGGCGCGGGCGCGCGGTTTCGGCGCAGGCTCCGGCGTCTCCGTCGGAGCCGCCAGGGCAGCCTCCTCCGCAACGGCAGGGAGCGTCTCCTCCTGCGCGGCGGGAGCCGTCTCCTCGACTGCCGCCGCGACCGCTTCCGGCGTTTCGGGCGTGGTGTCTGCGGGAGGCGCTTCCTCGGCGGGAGCGGCCTCCGGCTCGACCGGGTTCACTGTTTCATCCGACATACTTATTTCGCCTCTCTCTGCGCAGCCAGTTCCCGCTCACGCAAAATCGTCAGCGCGCGCGCGATCTGCTTGCGCGCGGCGCGAATGGCCGCCGTATTGTCCAGTTGCCGCATGGCGTTGCGGCGGCGTAGATCGTAGAGCGCCGCGCGCTGCTTGGCGATCTCCTGATGGAGTTCGCTTTCGCTCATCTCGCGCAGTTGCGTTCGGATCTGAGATAGCTTAAGCTCCGCCATCCGTCTCCTCCGTTGTCGTCTCGGTCGCGCCGACCGCCACAGGCGCTTCGGCCTCGGCTGTCTCCGGCGGCGTCTCCTCGGCGGCGCTCGCCTCGGCTTCGGCTTCCTCCAGGATGGCAGTCGGTTCCTGCTTGACCAGAAACTTGGTCGCGATAGGCAGCTTATGCGAGGCCAGGCGCATCGCTTCCCGCGCCAACTCCTCGCTCACGCCCGCCAGTTCAAATAGAATACGGCCCGGCTTCACGACGGCGACCCAGCCCTCCGGCGCGCCTTTGCCGGAACCCATGCGGGTCTCGGCAGGCTTCTTGGTGAAGGGCTTGTCCGGGAAGACGCGAATCCATATCTTCCCGCCGCGCCGGATATAGCGGTTGATGGCGATACGGGCCGATTCGATCTGGTTGGCCGTCATCCAGCACGACTCCAGGGCCTGCAGGCCGTACTGCCCGAAGTTGATGGTGTTGCCGCTATGGGCCTTGCCCGCGCGGCGTCCCCGGTGCTGTTTGCGATGTTTCACGCGCTTCGGCATCAACATGGTCGGTTACTCCTTCTGGCCCTGATCGCCGCCGGACGCTTCCTGGCTGCGCGGCGCGCGCCCGCCGCCGGGACGGGAACCGCCGCCCCCGCCACTGCGCTGGCCGCCCTGTTCTCCGCCGCCGCCTCCGCCGCCACGACCGCCACGTCCGCCGCGCCCGCCACGTCCGCCGCGTCCGCCGCGTCCGCCGCGATCCGAGCGCTCGCTGGAGCGATCCGGGCGGCCTTCGCCGCGCGCGGCGCGCGGCGGCTCGATCTCGGATTGGCGCGGCTGGCCCGGCAGGACATCGCCTTTGTAGATCCAGACCTTGATGCCGATGTTGCCGTAGGTCGTGGCGGCTTCGGCAAAGCCGTAGTCAATATCGGCGCGCAGGGTGTGCAGGGGAATCTTGCCCTGGCGATCCTGCTCGCGCCGCGCCATCTCCGCTCCGGCCAACCGGCCCGAACAGATGACGCGGATGCCGCGCGCACCCAGCTTCATCGCCCGCATGACCGCCTGGCGCATGGCGCGCTTGTAGGCGATACGCTTCTCGATCTGCTGCGCCACCGATTCGGCCACCAACTGCGCGTCCAGGTCGGGATGGCGTATCTCCTGCACGCTGACGTGAACCTGCTTCTTGGTCAGCTTCTCCAGCGCCGCCTTCAGGTCGTCCACGCCTTTGCCCGCGCGCCCGATGATGATGCCGGGCTTGGCCGTGTGCAGCGTGACCTTGACACGGTTTCCGGCCCGCTCGATCTCGACGCGCGAAATGGCGGCGGCGTAGAGGTTCTTCTTCACATAGCGGCGTATCTTGTAGTCTTCATACAGGGCGTCGGCGAAGCCGCGATCCGGAAGATACCATTTGCTCTCCCAGTCGCGGATGACGCCGATCCGAAACCCGATGGGGTGTATTTTCTGTCCCAAATCGTTATCCTTTCGGTTTGACCTAACCCCCCGGCCCCCTTCCCTAGCGAGCCTGCGAGCGGGTAGGGAAGGGGTGACGGTAGCTTGTACCTTCGCACCTTGCTTTGATTTCCCACTGGGTGGGAAGAAAAAACTGCAATCCAACGTACCCGTTCTCGTCACCCCCTTCCCTGTGAGCGTAGTGAACGCATTAGGGAAGGGGGCCGGGGGGTTAGGTAATCTGCGTCAAGCTTCGCTTGCGCCTTCGTTGGGTGTCTCCGCTTCCGTCTCTGGTGTCGTCGTGATCGCTTCGATGACCTCCGGCGTCTCGGCTGCCGCCGTTACCGGGGTGGTCTCTTCCACCGCCGTCGGGGTCGTTGCCGTCTCCGGCTCTGCCGCTTGCGGCGCGGGAGCAGGAGCAGGCGCGGCCTGCGGCTGGCGCGCGGCGCGGGCGGCCTGCGCCCGGCGACCTGTCGCCTGCGCGCGCGGCTTGCGCGGCTTCGGCGCGACCTCCTGCACGATCACCGTGAGATGGCTCGTGCGCTTGAGGATGCGGTAGGCGCGGCCCTGCGCGCGCGGCTGCATCCGCTTCAGGCGCGGGCCTTCGTCCACGCGCGCCTCCACCAGCTTCAGGTTCTCCGGGTTAAGGTTGTGGTTGTTGGCTGCGTTCGCGACCGCTGAGGCCAGCACTTTCGAGATGTAACCGGCGGCGCGATTGGGGATGAAGCGCAGGAACGCCAGCGCCTCCATCGCGTACTTGCCGCGAACCTCATCCATCACCAGGCGGGCCTTACGGGGCGGGACGCGGATGAACTTGGCGACCGCGCGGGCCTGCGTCGGCAGGACTTTGCGGCCCAGATTCTTTTTGCGGTTTTCCCGGTGTTCGCGTACCGGCTCCGGCTCTTGCGTGAGAGTCTCATCTGCCATTCTATGCGCGTCCCTTTCTATTTGATGCCGGAGCGCCGCTCGACCTGCTGCCCGGCGTGGCCCCGGAAGAGGCGTGTCACCGCGAACTCGCCGAGCTTGTGTCCGACCATGTTTTCGGTGATGAAGATCGGAATATGCTTGCGCCCATCATGCACGAGCAGCGTATGCCCGATGAAATCGGGGAAGATGGTCGAGCGCCGCGACCAGGTCTTGATCGCTTTCTTCTCGTTGCGCGCGTTCATTCCGCGTATCTTTTCCAGCAGCTTGGGGTCGGCATACGGCCCCTTCTTGAGTGAACGTCCCATCGGTGTCTCCGTTGAGCGTTGGGCGCTATGAACCTCCCCCAACCCCCTCCTTCGTAAGGAGGGGGAGCCAGTCGGCGACTCTCTCCTTCGTAAGGAGGGGGAGCCAGTCGGCGGCTCTCTCCTTGTGAAGGGAAGGACGAACGCCTTGCTGCTCCCTCCCCTTCGCAAGGGGAGGGCTGGGGTGGGGTCTGCTAACGCCTAACGCCCACTCTATTTCGCGCCGCGTCTGCGGAGGATGAATTTATCAGTCGCCTTATTATGGCGGGTCTTATGACCGAGCGCCGGTTTGCCCCACGGGGTCGCCGGGCCTTTCTTGCGCCCGACCGGGCTTTGCGCCTCGCCGCCGCCGTGCGGGTGATCGCGCGGGGTCATCGCCACGCCGCGCACATGCGGGCGGCGTCCCAACCAGCGCGATTTACCGGCCTTGCCGTGCGACTCGTTCTCGTGTTCCGGGTTGCCGACCTGGCCGATAGTCGCATGGCAGGTGAGCAGGATCAGGCGCGTCTCGCCGGAAGGCAGGCGCACCTGCGCGTACTTGCCCTCTTTCGCCATCAACTGCGCGCCCACGCCCGCAGAGCGCACCAACTGCCCGCCCTTGCCGAGATGGAGTTCGATGTTATGGATCGTAGTTCCGATCGGAATGGCGCGCAGCGGCAGGCTGTTGCCCGGCTGAATGTCGGCGGTGTCGCTGGCGATGACGGTGTCGCCTTCCTTGAGGCCGATGGGCGTCAGGATATAGCGTTTCTCGCCGTCGGCATACTCGACCAGCGAGATGCGGCACGAGCGGTTCGGGTCGTACTCGATGGTCCGCACGGTGGCCGGAATGTCGTACTTGTCGCGCTTGAAATCAATGACGCGGTACATCCGCTTGTGTCCGCCGCCCCGGAAGCGGGCGGTGACGCGGCCTTTGTTGTTGCGTCCGCCGCTCTTTTTGAGCGGCTCCAGCAGCGGCTTGTGCGGGTCTACAGGCTGGTTCTTGCCTTCCTTCTTGGTCAGTTCCGCGAAGGTCGAGACCGACCGAAAGCGCCGCGCCGGGGTTGTCGGTTTGTATTGTCGCAGTGGCATAGTTTCTGTTTCCTGGTTGGCCCTCATCCCCCCGACTCCCTTCTCCCACGCTGCGGGAGAAGGGGAAGTTCAGGTTCCCCTCTCCCACAGCGTGGGGGAGGGGTTAGGGGTGGAGGCTAATTAGACACCCTCGAACAGCACGAGCGGCTTGTCGGTCGTGACGATGGCCTTCTTCCAGTTGGGGGAGTAGCCGGGCTTGCTGCCGCGCACCATCGCGCGCCGCTTCTTGCCCTTGACCATCATCGTGTTGACGGCCAGCACACGCACGCCATCGCGCGCATAGATCTGCTGGACGGCTTCCGCGATCTCGATCTTATTGGCATCCGTCGCGACGCGGAAATGGTATTTGTTCATGCTGGCCTGATCCGTGCTTTTTTCCGTCAGCAGGGGCCGCACGATAATCAGATGCGGGTCTTTCATGCTGCTGCCTCCTCTGCCGCTTCGGCACGGGCATTGCCGTTCGTCGGCGTCCATACCGCTTCGATCCGGGCGACGGCGTCCCTGACCAGCACGATCTTGTGCGCGGTCAGCACATCGCGGACGGAGAAGTTGGGCGCGAATCGCAGTTCGACGCCTTGCAGATTGCGCGTGGACTTCAGGATCGTCTCATCGTAGTCAGGAATGACGATCAACACGCGCCGCGTGTTATCCAGGCCGAGCGCCTTCAGCAGCGCGACCGCGTGCTTGGTCTTGATGGCGTCGAACTGGAGCGCCTCCAGTCCGAGCATCGCGCCGTCGTTGACTTTGGCCGACAGCACGCAGCGCATCGCGCCGCGCCGCATCTTGACCGGGAACGCCTTGCGATAGCTGCGCGGGGTGGGGCCGCCAACGACGCCGCCATGCCGCCAGTGCGGGGCGCGGATCGTACCCTGCCGGGCGCGGCCCGTGCCTTTCTGCCGCCAGGGTTTTCTGCCGCCGCCGCGTATCTCGGAGCGGCCTTTCGTGTCGGCATTGCCCTGCCGTTGGTTTGCCTCCTCGGTCACGATGGCCTGATGGACCAGCGCCTCGTTAAAGGCAACGCCGAAGATGGAATCCGGCAGGGGCAACGTACCGATCTCTTTGCCATCGGTATTGAATAGAGGAATGGTTGCCATTGTCTGCATCTCTCCTAGCGTTGCGCAAGGCGCTGAATCGTGACCAGGCCGCCGTTGGCGCCGGGAATCGCGCCTTCGATCAGCAGTAAATTCTTTTCCGGGTCCACGCGCACGACGCGCAGGCCGCGCACGGTCACCTGCTTGTTGCCCATCTGTCCGGGCTTGCGGGTTCCCTTGAAGGTGCGGGCCGCGTCGGTCGCGCCGCTGGACTGCGGCTTGCGGTGGATCATCGAGCCGTGCGTCATGTCGGCCCCGTGAAAGTGGAACCGCTTGACGACGCCCTGAAAACCTTTGCCTTTGGAGATGCCCGTCACCTTGACGCGCTGCCCCGGCTGGAAGATGTCGCACTTGATGGCGTCGCCCAGCTTGTAGTCCGAGGTGTCGTCGGTGCGTATCTCGCGCACATAGCGGAGCGGCTTCACGCCCGCTTTGTTGAAATGCCCCGTTTCCGGTTTGTTGACAAGCCGGGGGCGGATCTCGCCGAACCCGACCTGGACGGCCACATAGCCGTCGGTTTCAACACTTTTGAGCTGCGTGACAATGCAGGGGCCTGCCTCTATCACGGAAACCGGCACGACTTCGCCTGTCTCATCGAAGACCTGGGTCATGCCGATTTTCTTGCCCAGGATTGTGTCTACCACAAGAGTCTCCTCATGTTATTTCGCTGCGGGTATCAACCACAGCAGCCAGTCAGGTTTTGGTTCCTGATCGTTCCATGCGCTTTCGAGGTCTTGAAGCCGGGAAGCGAATTCGTAGGCATCCAGGTCACCCTCGATAAAGACAGGAAGATGCAAAAACTTGCCTTCCTGCTTTGCCAGATGCGTGTAAATCCTTGCTTTGATATGGCGCGCTTCGGCTTCAGCGCGCAACCAGTCATACACATCCTCTGGACTTAGCCGCTTTTGTACTGTTCTTGGCATCCGCGTTACCCTTCCGGCAATATGCGTTCTGCAACTTTCACGATATATCCGGCGTCTCTGCGAGCCGCATTCATCTGTTTTTCGTCGATTCTCTTGCTGCCGCGATAGTCCGCCAGTATACGCAGTTTATATAGTTCACTCAGGCGGTAAGCCAGATTTTGCCGCCGATCTTTCGAGCGAATCAGCGGCTCGAAATGCTCTTCCAAAAGCTGAGGCGTGACTGCATGGCTCCAAGCCTCTTCTGTATCCGGTGGCGTCAATTTACGATAGAGCAGTACGGCTGTTACAGCCTGATACGCTGCATAGTAGTAGCGGCTGGCGCTGGATCGCAAGCATCCCTCCGCTTCCACCTGTTGCGCAGCTTTGGCCGACTCGCGCGCCATCTCGCGCCACTGCTGCCACGCTTCCACTACAGTTTGATTTCGATGTCCACGCCACTCGGCAGGTCGAGCCGCATCAGCGCGTCAATCGTCTTGGGGCCGGGTTCGAGGATGTCTATCAGGCGCTTGTGCGTCCGCTGCTCGAAATGCTCCATAGACTCTTTATCAATCGTGGTGCCGCGATTGACGCAGTAGATCGCTTTCTCGGTCGGCAGCAGCACCGGCCCCGCGACTCGTGCGCCAGTGCGCTTGGCGGTATCCACGATCTTTTCCGCCGACTGGTCAAGAATACGGTGATCGAACGCGCGCAAGCGGATTCGCACCTTATCCTGACGTGCTAGATTTGCCATACCTCTCTCCCTACCTGCTCCCGCTCCCGGATTTGGAATGGAGGGAAAGCCAGGTATTTCCAATGGACACAAACAGGGGCCGGTCGTCTCAGGTATTGCCGACGACCGGCCATTTGACCGCACTATTCAAGGATTTTGGTCACGACGCCGGCTCCCACCGTGTGACCGCCTTCCCGCACTGCAAACCGCAATCCCTCCTCCAACGCAATCGGCTGGATCAACTCCCC
>DASRGL010000424.1:0-10913 GCA_035651115.1 Chthonomonadaceae bacterium | reverse complement strand
GAGCTGGTTCCAGATCGCGGGAGCGCAGGCGGCGGCGCTGGAGGGCATCAAGCAGCCGGGCATCCTCCACGCCTGCGAGTGGGAGACGAGCATGATCCTGCGCACGTATCCCGACCTGGTGCAAAAGGAGGCGATCCGGGGCGCGCGGTTCTCCTATCCCTCGGCCTTCTTCTGTCCCGATCACAGCGCGCCGAGCCGGGTCAGCGTCATCCGCACCATCGAGCAGGACACGAAAACGGGCGCGTTCGGCTACCCGGAACTGGCGACGACAGAGAAGGGCGAGGCGCTCTATGCCGCCGCCACGCGCGAGGTCGTGGCCTTCATCCGCGAATTCGCCACTTGGCCGCCCATCGAGCCGGCCTAGCGCAGGAGAGAAGGATGCGACTCTCCAACGCGGCGGCGCGGGCGCTGCTGCTGGCGGCGCAGGGCTTGCAGGAGCCTCCGCCCGCCCCGGCGCGCAAAGCCGACTGCCTGGCGGCGATCCGGCGCATGAGCCTGCTGCAAATTGACACCATCAGCGTGGTCGCCCGCAGTCCCTATCTAGTGCTGTGGAGCCGGGTGGGGGACTACGAACCCGGCTGGCTGGACGAACTGCTGGCGGAAGGCGCGCTGTTCGAATACTGGTCGCACGCGGCCTGTTTTCTCCCCATTGAGGACTTCCCGATCTATCGGCGCTGGATGCTGGACTACGCGGCGGGCGATGCCTGGCGGTGGGTCCCCGGCGAGAAACAGCCGAAGGTCATCGAGCGCGTACTGGCGCGCATCCGGGAGCAGGGGGCCGCGCGCTCCGCCGATTTCCAGTGCGCCGACAAGCGGGCGGGTTCCTGGTGGGACTGGAAGCCGGAGAAGATCGCGCTGGAGCGTCTGTTCTATGCGGGCGCGCTGATGATCGCGCGGCGCGAGGGATTCCAGCGCGTCTACGACCTGCACGAACGGGTGCTGCCCGACTGGGACGACACTCATACCCTGACACGTGAAGAGGGCAAGCGGGCGCTGGCGCTCAAAGCGGTGCGGGCGCTCGGACTGGCACGCCCGCGCTGGCTGGCAAGTCCGACGGGCTACTTCGGGAACTACCTGCGCTCCCCGGAGATACGGCCCCTGCTGGAAGAGGCGGCGCGCACGGGCGAACTGCTGGCCGTGTCGGTCGAAGGCTGGCGCGAACACGCCTATGTCCACCGGGACAACCGCGCCTTGCTGGAGCAGGCCGTTGAGGGCGCGCTGGAGTCCACCGTGACGACGCTCCTCTCCCCCTTCGACCCGGTCGTGTCCGACCGCGCCCGCGCGCAGGAACTGTTCGGCTTCGAATATCGGATCGAGACCTACACGCCCGCCCCGCAGCGGCGCTACGGCTATTTCAGCCTGCCCATTCTGCATCGGGGCTGCCTGGTCGGACGCCTGGACGCGAAGGCGCACCGGCGCGAAGGCCGCTTCGAGGTCAAGACGCTGCACCTCGAACCGGAGACGCCCATCACGGAGACACTGATCCAGGAACTTGCGGCGGCGCTGACCGCCTGCGCGCGCTGGCACAAAACGCCGCAGATCGTGCTGCGTCGTTCCGAGCCGCCGCCGTTTGGCGCGGCTTTGCAGGCGGCCCTGAGCGCCGTATAGGGCGAACAGACGCCCGGAATGCCGGTCAGCGCGGCGTCTCCAGATAGCGGAGGGCGATGCGGCAGAACAGTTCGATGCCTTTGGGCAGGGCGGCATCAGCGAAGTTGTAGCAGGGCGTGTGCAGGGGCGGCATGTCCGCCCCCACGCCCAGGCGGAACATCGCGCCGGGCGCATGGTGCAGGAAGATGCCGAAGTCTTCCGCGCCCATCGAGGGCGCGTCCAGATGGAAGACGTTCTCCGCGCCCAGCAGCTCCGCGCCGACTTCGGCCACAAGCGCGTTGAAACCCGCGTCGTTGATGGTGACGGGCGTGCCGGGCCGATGCTGGAACGTATACTCCGCGCGCAGGGCCGAACAGACGCCCGCCACGACGCGCTCGATACGCTCCGCCATCGAATCGCGCACGGCTCTGGAGAGGCAGCGCACCGTGCCTTTGAGTTCCGCCGTGCCGGGAATGATATTGTAGGCCGTCCCCGCGTGGAACTGCGTGACGGTCACGACGACGGAATCGGTCGGAGAGATCTCGCGGCTGGCGAGCGTCTGCAAGGCCGTGACGACCTGCGCGCCGACTACGATGGGGTCTACGCCAATATGCGGCATGGCGGCGTGCGCCCCACACCCCTGGATCGTGATGTCGAAGGTGTCGGCAGAGGCCATCGCCGGGCCGGAACGCACGCCGATCTGCCCGACCTCCATGCCCGGCCAGCCGTGCAGCGCCACGATCGCGTCCACGCCCTCCATCACGCCCTCGGCGCACATGCGCGCCGCGCCGCCCACCGTCTCCTCCGCGGGCTGGAAGAGGAACTTGATCGTGCCGGGAATCCGGTCGCGCAGTTGCGCCAATGTCGCCGCCGTGCCGAGCAGCGTGGAGGTATGCCCGTCGTGTCCGCAGGCGTGCATCACGCCGGGATTGCAGGACTTATAGGGCAGATCGTTCTCCTCCTGGATCGGCAGGGCGTCCATATCGGCGCGGAACGCGAACGTCGGTCCCGGTTTCGCCCCGCGCAGAACGCCGACTACGCCGTACCCCCCGACGCGCTCCCGGACTTCATCCATTCCCAGCGCGCGCAGCCGCTCCGCCACGAACGTCGCGGTCTTCTCCTCCCGGTCGCTCAGTTCCGGGTTCTGATGCAGGTGGTGGCGCGTCTCCACGACCTCCGGCAGGAGGCGCTGAATGGTCTGCGAGAGAAGTTCATAGGTGGTTTGTGTCGTCATAAAGGCGTGTCTCCCTGACAGACCCTCACTTCTTGCTCGGCGGTTGAAACCGCCGACGAAAAGTAGGGGGTGTCAGCGTATCGCCACAAGAATTCAAGCCAGGATACGTGGCGTGTTTTGCTGGTTTCCTGCGCTTGCCGCCCATTATAGCAGGTTCCGGCGCGGCGGACAAGAGCGGAACCCAGCTTGCGCACTGCGCGCAACTATGTTACAATCGTAGCAGCACACGCCGCGCTGGCAGGGCCGAGAACGGAAGCTCCCGCCGCGCGCTCTTTCGGCCCCGCCTGGAGGAATCCGCATCTCCCACGAGAGAGACAATCTGGTGAAGTCGGCGTTGCGATGGCGCTCGTCTGCGGCGCTTCTGACGGCGCTCGTCTGCCTCGCTCCTGGCCTGGCCGGATGTTTCCGCGCGCCCTCGGTGGTCACGCCTCTTCAGAAATCCGCCGATCCGACCTCTGCCGCGCCCCCCGCGAATCCCTCCCGCGCTGTCGAAGGAATACGATTCGAGAATGTCGCGCAGGCCGCCGGCGTCACCTATCGCTGGCCGCAGCAGCCCCGTCCCATGCGCACCCTTGAAGCCTTCGGCTGCGGCTGCGCCTTTGCCGATTTCGACAACGATGGCTGGCAGGACATCCTGCTCGTCGCCACGCCGCACCCCATTCTCTACCATAACAAGGGCAACGGTCAGTTCGAGGACGTGAGCGCGGCGACCGGCCTGACGGCGCTTCAGGGCGACTGGAAAGGCGTCGGCGTCGGTGATTTCGACGGCGACGGCTTCCTCGACCTCGTGGTGACCGGCTATCGCGGCCTGGCGGTCTTGAAGAACGAGGGCGGACGGCGGTTTGTGGACGTGACCCGCGCCGCCGGGTTCGACCCCAAAAATCGGGGACACTGGGGCAGCAGTGTGGGCTTCATGGACCTCGCCGGCCAGAACCGGCTCGATCTGGTGCTGCTGAACTACGTCATCTTCGGGCCGCAGGAGACGCAGTATTGCGAGGTGCGCGCCGGGGTGAAGAGCGGCTGCCCGCCCAGCGCCTACCGCCCGGAGTTCAGCGAACTGTGGCAGAATCTGGGGAACGGGCGTTTCCGCGACATCACGGCGGCATCCGGGATGCGCCGCACGCACGGCAAGGCGCTGGTCGTGGCCTTCACGGATGTGGACGGCGATGGGCGCATGGACTTCTACATCGGCAACGATGGGATGCCCGCCGAACTGATGTGGAACCGGGGCGGGCGGCGTTTTGCCAACGTGGGGCGAGAGAGCAGCCTGGCCCTCGGCTCGCTGGATCATCCGATGGCGGCGATGGGGGCCGACTGGGCCGATTACGACCGCGATGGACACCTCGATCTGGCGGTCAGCGGCTTCTCGGACGAATCCTACTCCATCTACCACGCCCTTGGGAACGGACTGTTCGCGCTGGCGAGCGATGCGCTCGGCATCTCCGGCCCGACCTACAAGCCGCTCGGATTTGGAACCAAGTGGCTCGATATGGACAACGACGGCTGGCCCGATCTGCTCTTCGTCAACGGCCACGTCTACGACAATGTGAACGCGATTGATCCGCTCGCTACCTTTCGGCAGCCGCCGATGCTCTTCCACAACGAACACGGCAAGCAGTTCCTCGATCTTGTGCCGCAGATGGGCGGGGAGATCGCAACACCCATCGTGGGCCGAGGGCTTGCCACCGGCGACTACGACAACGATGGGCGGATAGATTTTCTGGCGGTGGACTATGAGGGGCAGGCGGTTCTCTACCATAATGTTTCGCAGACGTCCCACCACTGGATCACGCTGGACTTGCGGGGCGCGGGCGCGAACCGTTTCGCGTATGGGGCGCAGATCGTAGCGCGCTCCGGCAAGGAGCAGTGGGTCGGGCAGGTCTCTCCCGCCTCTTCCTACCTCTCCTCCAGCGATCCGCGCGTCCATTTCGGCCTCGGCGCGACCGCGATCCTCGATAGCGTCTCAATTCGCTGGTCGGATGGCCGCCGGGAAGTCCTGCGCAATCTGGCCGCCGACCGCATTCTGCGCGTAGAAGAGGGGCGCGGCGTTACCGGCGCCTGGGCCGACGGCCGCTGGAACGGCGTCGCCCCGGCGCAGGCAGGAAAATAGGCTCTCCCGTCCGAATCCGTCCGGCAAGAGCCAGCGTCTTATATAAGGCAACGGAAGCGGGCTTTGAAAGGGAAGCGATGGCAGTGCGAAGTTTCGTTCGGCGGTTGAAACCGCTGCTGGAAAGCCCCCACTCCTCAGAGCGCAATCAATTGCGCCCCTACTCCCACGCTGCGGGAGAGGGAGAACCGTCAATCGAAAGGTTCCCTCCCCCTGTTCTTGGGGGGAGGGCTAGGGAGGGGGGCCTTCATTCAGTTCTTGCCGGGCTGAGTCTGCTCGGCCTGCTCTGGGGCTGCCATCGGCCCGCTTCACGCCCTGCCGTTCCGCCCCCCGTCTCTCCTGCCGTCTCCACACCGGGTTCTACGACGAACCTCTCGATGGACACGCCGGGCCTCCCGATGCCGAAGCGCCTGGAACTGCTCGATGCCAGCATCAACCCGGACGAGGTCTTCTACCAGAACCGCAAAAAGGCGGCGCGCTTCAAGGCGCTGGTCGAGGGCGAGAAAGACCCGACATTGCGGGCGTTTCTGCTGCCGCAATATGCCGAGCAGCTCGTCAAGGCGGGCCAGACGGAGGAGGGGATCAGGCAGTACGAGACGCTGCTGGCGCTGGAGAAGAAGTCGCCCGTCCCCCTCTGGAAAGCGAGTCCGCCGGAGAGACTGATGGCCCTGGCTCTGGCGCACCTGCGCCTGGGCGAGCAGGAGAACTGCCTGACCAACCACACCAGCGAGTCGTGCCTCCTGCCGATCCGGGGCGGCGGCGTCCACAGGATACAGCGCGGTTCGCGCGCCGCCATCCAGTATCTCACCCGGCTGCTTCAGATGGAAGGGGACAACTACGCGGCCTGGTGGCTGCTCAACATCGCCTACATGACGCTGGGCGAGTATCCGGAGAAAGTGCCGAAGAAGTGGCTGATTCCGCCGAAGGCGTTCCAGGCGGAATACCCCCTCAAGCGGTTCCCGGAGATCGCCAGCGGACTGGGCCTGGACCTGAACCAGCTCTCCGGCGGCACCATTATGGAAGACTTCGACAACGACGGCTATCTCGATCTCATGGTCTCGTCTGTCGGAACCAAAGACCAGCTTCGCCTGTTCCATAACAACGGCGACGGCACGTTCACGGACGTGACGAAGCAGGCGGGCCTGATCGGGGAGACTGGCGGGCTGAACATCCTCCAGACCGACTATAACAACGACGGCTTTGCGGATGTGCTGGTGCTGCGCGGCGCATGGTTCGGCAGTCATGGACACTGGCCCCTGTCGCTGCTGCGCAACAACGGCGACGGCACGTTCACGGACGTGACGGAGCCGGCCGGGCTGCTGCGATTCCGGCCTACGCAGACCGCCGTCTGGCTCGACTATAACGGCGACGGCTGGCTCGATCTCTTCATCGGGAACGAGTCCACGCACGAGGACTCGAACCCGTGCGAACTGTTCCGCAACAACGGAGACGGCACGTTCACCGATGTCGCCAAAGAGTGCGGGGTGGATCATGTCGGCTTTGTGAAGGGCGTTGTCAGCGCGGACTTCAACAACGACGGCCGCCCCGACCTCTACCTGTCGCAGCGCGATCATAGCAACGTGCTGTTCCGCAACGACGGCCCTGTCGGGCCGGATAAGTCGCCGAAGGCTCCCTGGAAGTTCACGGACGTGACCGCGCAGGCGGGCGTGCAGAACCCGGTCTACAGCTTCTCCTGCTTCTTCTTCGATTATGATAACGACGGCTGGCCGGACCTGTTCGTGACCGGCTACACGCTCATGGCCGATGTCGGTACGGCGGCGCAGGACTATCTCGGACTGCCGGCGAAGGCGGACTATCCCTGCCTCTACCATAACAACCACGATGGGACATTCACCGACGTGGCGAAGCAGGCCCACGTCCACAAGCTGATGTGGGGCATGGGCATCAACTTCGGCGACCTGGACAACGACGGCTGGCTCGACTTCTATGTGGGGACGGGAACGCCCGACCTGGCCTTCCTGACGCCGAACCGGATGTTCCGCAACGCGGAGGGGAAACGCTTCCAGGAGGTGACGACATCGGGCGGCTTCGGGCATCTCCAGAAGGGGCATGGAATTTCGTTCGGCGACCTGAGAAACATCGGCAGACAGGACATCTTCGAGAGCATGGGCGGCATCTACGACGGGGATACGGCCTATGACGTGCTGTACGAGAATCCGGGGTTCGGCAACCACTGGCTGACGCTCAAGCTGGAAGGCGTGCAGACGAACCGGGCGGCCATCGGCGCGCGGATCAAGGTGACGGCACTGGAAGGAGGCCGACCGCGCGAAATCTACCGGACGGTCGGCACAGGCGGCAGTTTCGGGGCGAATCCGCTGCGGCAGGAGATCGGCTTGGGCAAAGCCAGCGCCATCGAGAAGGTGGAGATATTCTGGCCCGTCACCGGCAAGACACAGACGCTGACGGGCCTGGCGCTCGACCACTTTTACAAAGTGCGCGAGGGAGATGCGCGGGCGGTTCTCTGGCCGCTCAAGTCCTTTGCCTATCAGCCCATGATGCACCACCATCATCATGCGGGAATGTGAGGCCGTAAATAGGACACACTCACCTATGCCTCTCAACTCACATATCGTCCGCATTATCGCTCGATTGCCCAAGGCGTTGCTGCGCGGCATGGCGAGCGTGTAGGATGCGCACGATACCTTGCTCTTCACTATCAGGCTCGATGATGCGGTACAGAATACGATAGGCGCTGCTGCCCTTACCATACACCATCTGACGAACATTGCCACCGAGCGCATCGCTCTCTGGGGCTAGAGGAAAACCGCGTGGGAACACTGCGAGTGTTTCGAGCGCACGGGCAAGGCCCGCGTACCAGCGTTCGGCGCTTCGCCTTCCAAACTGCATTCGCCGCAAGTAGGCCGCCTCGACTTCCATTTCGGCAGGCTCCGTAAGCCGTACCTCGTAGCTGGGTTGGTCTTCCGCTGGATCAGGCGGCATGGTTCGAGTCCTGGGCGTCTATATCGGTATGAGGCCAGGTTGCAGGAAAGCCGTGTTTGACGCGCTGCTCTGCCAGGAACTCTGTCAGAGGTCGCTCCCGTCCCGCCTCGGCAGCTTGTTCGCCGCGCCGGACACCTTCGATAGCTTCCTCTCTGTCCTGGGATTCCCAGTCCAGCGCAATAGCGATTAAGGTCTCAGCAATCGTGTTAATATCTTCGCCCTCGCGCTGGGCTTTTGCACGGAGACGCGCCTCTGTCTCTGAGGATAGGGTAATGGTCATAGAAGAGCTTCCTCCTCTCATCTGATACATCTCGGTAAAAGGCCACCAAAACTGTAGACAGCATCGTAGCCGATCCGCATACTGTAGAGAGCGGCATCGGGATGTTTTGCCAGAAGGCGATCTGCGGCAGGCAAGGCGGACTCGTCTATCGCATAGTCGCCGGTTTCGATGTCAATGACGATGACCTTGCCATCGAACTCGTCCTCGACTTTGTCCCGAATGTCTCGCTCGTATATCTCTTCGCCGCGCCGCTCAATCTCTTCGCTGCTGAACCGTGCGTGTGGCATGGTGGCAACCTCCTTTGCTCGGCCTGTCAGTCCTCTGTATTGTACCATGAGTTGCCCAGGCGCTGCCGAGGTTCCAGAGGAGAACCATCCTGGAAACCGGACTCACGAATAGGCCGTCCGGCTATTTCTTCTTACTCGCATTCTTTTTGTTCTGGCGCACGATCTCGGAGTATCCCTCCGGCTTCGTCGGCGCGGTGGGGGGCGGATCGTTCTTATGTATCTCGGCATAGGCGCGCAACTGCCTGGCGGTTATCAGCGCCACCGACTCATCATGCTTCTGGAGCGCCTCCTGCATCTCTTCCCTGGTCATGGCAATGACGGGCGTAGGGGCAGGCGGAGCCAGCACGAACTTCCAGGCCAGCGCGCCCATAATCACGGCGAAAAGGATGAGAATTCCGGCAACGACGCTCCCGGAAAGCTGCCTGTGCAGGATTGCCTTGATTTTTGCGTTCATCCTGTTTCCTCCAGGGGTGCGGCCTGCCGCCTGCGGGCAGGGCATCCCCCGGCTTTGGGCAAGGCGATAGGTCATACCTGCGCCAACGCTCTGCCCTCCAACTCGGCGCAGGCTTCGCGGACGAACCGCGCGTTCTCTTCGATCTGGTTACGGTACTTGGGAAACATGCCGACGATGACGGCGTCGGTCGGCTTGATGCGCGCGAACGTGTAGCGGAAAGTCTCTCGGGTCTGTTCCGGCGTTGTGCAGTTGCGCCCGGCCCCCATGATCTTGATGACCAGGCAGGGTTTGGATACGGACTGGATGACCTTGAACATCTTTTCCCGGTCGGCGTCGTCGAAATGTTCTTCCGCGCGCTTGCCCGCGACGATCTGGCTCTCCCGGTGCTGCTTGCTCAGGTTGTAGACGGAGCAGAGATAGAAATCCAGGTCCCAGCCTGCCGCTTCCACATACTCGATGACTTCGGGAATGTGCGATCCCATGCCGACGGCCAGGCCGCAGTCGCGCATCGTCTGGAGGAGTTCCCTGGCCTCGTCAATGCGGCCCGCGTGCCAGAGATTGTCGGAGCGCGTGCCGTGATGATAGGCTGCGATCGCGCCCGCCGCCGCGATCTGCCGGATGTTGCCCTTCAGGTCGGAGAGTTCGGAGGCGATCTGCGCGATCCAGTGCAGCTTGCCGCCCTCGTTGCGATATTCGCGCAGCATCCGCAGGATGTGCCGGTCACCGCGCGACTGCATCGCGGTCAGCCCTTGCCGCTCGCACTCGAACAGGGCCGCCTTGATGTTCTCGATGGTGAAGTAGTCCAGCATGTCGTTGTCCCACTCGGCGGAGTAGTGCGAATTCCCGCTGAAGGGATTGCCGCCGATAAGCAGGCGCGAGATAGTATGGTCTCCCAACCGGACTTGCGGCAGTGTTGTCATGCGATTCTCCTTTCCTGTCGGCGCTAAAACTCCACGACGGCCTTGATGAGGCCGGAATCCGGCTCCAGCCAGCGCGGGAACTGCGCGATCATCTGCGTGCAGGGCGCGCGGTGAGTGATCCAGGGCGACGTGTCTATCCGGCCCGATTCCAGCATGGAGAGGATACGGTTGAAATCGGCGCTCGTGGAGTTGCGGGTCGCAAGCAGCGTGATCTCGCGGCGATGAAAATCGGGATCGTAGAACGCGATACTCTCTCGCACCAGGCCGACCAGCGTCAGCCTGCCGCCCGGCGCGACATAGTCGAACGCCTGCTGCATGGAGGCCGCGCTGCCCGTCGCGTCGAAAACGGCGGTCGGCATATCGCCGTGCGTGATCTCCTTGACCCGTTCCGGCGCGCCTGCATCGGCAGGCAGGGCGAACTCCACGCCCATCTGCTGGCGGCAGAAGTCCAGGCGGTTCGCGTTCACGTCCAGCGCGATCACCTGCGCGCCCGCCGCCTGCGCGAACTGGATCACGGTCAGCCCGATGGGGCCGGCCCCGATGACCAGCGCGAACTCGCCCGACTCCAGCCTGGCCCGGTCTACGGCGTGCGCGCCGATGCCCAGCGTCTCGACGAGCGCCAGTTGATCCAGCGAGAGACGGTCGGACCTGTGCAGCTTCCGCGCCGGAACCCGGATCACTTCGCGCATTCCGCCATCGGTATGCACGCCCAGTACCTTCAGGTCGGCGCAGCAGTTGGTCTTGCCGCGCCGACAGGCGATGCAGTGTCCGCAGTTCAGATACGGCTCGACCGCGCAGGTGTCACCCGCCCGCAAGCCCTGGTCATTCGGCCCGATCTCCACGATCTCGACGCCGAGTTCATGGCCGAGGATGCGCGGATAGCTGAAGAAGGGCTGTCTGCCGTGATAGGCGTGCAGGTCGGTGCCGCAGATACCCACGCGCCGCACGCGCACGAGCGCCTCGCCCGGCTCGATAGCGGCAGGCGCGTCCGTCTCCGAGAGAGAGAACTGCCCTGGTTGTTCCAGCGTGATGGTTTTCATGGCTTCCTGTTTGCAGTTCCCCTCTCCCGCAGCGTGGGAGAGG
>DASRGL010000423.1:0-3113 GCA_035651115.1 Chthonomonadaceae bacterium | reverse complement strand
CTTTCTCTGGATGACGAGATCACCCTCGCCAAACGCATCGAGCGCGAACACGAGAACCCCTGCGCCGCCAAGCGCGCCAAAGACACGCTGACCCAGGCCAATCTGCGCCTCGTCGTCTCTATCGCCAAGCGTTATAGCGGACGCGGGATGTCCTTCCCGGACCTGATTCAAGAGGGCAATATCGGCCTGATCCGCGCCGTCGAGAAGTTCGACTATCGCAAGGGCTACAAATTCAGCACCTACGCGACCTGGTGGATCCGCCAGGCCATCACCCGCGCTATTGCCGACCAGGGGCGCACGATCCGCATTCCCGTCCACATGGTCGAAACTATCAACCGCCTCATCAAGACCTCCTCCCAACTCCTCCAGGAACATGGCCGCGAACCCACCCTCGACGAACTGGCCCGCGCCCTCGAAATGCCGGTCGAGCGCGTCTCGGAGATCATTCGCATCGCGCCGGAACCGCTCTCCCTGGAGACGCCCATCGGCGAGGAGGAGGACAGCCATCTGGCCGATTTCGTCGAGGATCACGACGCGCTGTCGCCTGCAGACGCCGCCTCCAACCTGATTCTGCGCGAAAAGATCGAGGACGCCCTGAACCATCTGACCCTGCGTGAGCGGGAGGTCCTGATCATGCGCTTCGGGCTGGAAGACGGCTGCCAGAAGACATTAGAAGAGGTCGGGCGGCATTTCCGCGTGACGCGCGAACGCATCCGCCAGATCGAGGCGAAGGCGCTCAAGAAGCTGCGCCATCCGAGCCGCAGCCGCCAGTTGCGCGCCTGCCTGGAGTGGCAGTAGACCTCTCCCCCGTCCCCTCTCCTAAAGGAAAGGGGGGCCTATCGCGTCCGCTTTTCCCTCCCTTTCAACTCGCATCGGATTAGAAGCTGCGGGAGACGCGCTCAATACGGACTCTCCCCTTTCCTTTAGGAGAGGGGACGGGGGAGAGGAATTTCCCGCTTGCAATTTGACCGTGAGTGTGATACAATAAGTCCCGACGCGGAGAGATGGCTGAGTGGTCGAAAGCGGCTGCCTGC
Organism: Chthonomonadaceae bacterium; assembly: GCA_035651115.1. GTDB lineage: Bacteria > Armatimonadota > Chthonomonadetes > Chthonomonadales > Chthonomonadaceae > DASRGL01. Next base: position 2,079 of record DASRGL010000423.1, on the reverse strand, counting down.
TAAGCAGTTGTAGGAGGGTTTTCTCCTACCCCGGGTTCGAATCCCGGTCTCTCCGCCACTCCCTTCTGTACCACGCCGTACTGCGTCAAGGAATCTCCACCGTGTACTATCCAACATCACGCGCTTTATCGCGCTTCTGTCTGCCCGCATTGGTTCTGCTGCTCGTCAGCGTGTCCGGCGTGGCGGCCTCGGCTGCGACCGGGAAAGAGTATACTGCCAAGCGCAGACGCGCTCACTACGATCCGAAACTCACCTACGCCACCGTGCAGGCCAATCCTGCCGCCTATATCGGGCGCGTGCTGGAGCTGCGCGGCCAGGTTTGCGGCACGGTCGAATCGGACACCGGGCTGTCTGTCATGCTCAACCAGGCGGGCAGGTCGGCCATCACGCTAGACATACCGAAGACGGAAACGGGGCCGTTAGAGGAGTGCAGCACGCCGCGCCTGCGCGTGCTGGCGAAAGTGGAGGCAGGCAGCAGCGGGAACGTGGTCGCGCTGACGGTGCTTGCGGTCGCCGACGAGAACGAGGTGAACGTCCTGGAAGCGGAGGAGGCGGCGCGGGCCGCCGCGCAGCAGCAGCGCCTTGCGGCCCGCCGCGCCGCCCGCGTCTGGCAGCCGCAGTATGCCGCCTCGCGCGCCACCTTTCCGGCGCGCGGGGGCTATACGCGCCCTCCTCTGGCGAGCGGCGCGATCTCAGAGATGGCCCGCCGCTACGATGCCTATCTGGGGCCGCGCGTGAAGCCGCTGTTTGTCCCCTACTGCCAGTTCATCGCCGACCAGAACCCGCGCCTGACCAGCGAGATGGCGGGCATGATCACAGTCAGCCTGCTGCATTTTGCCGACCGGTATAACGTGGACCCGCGCCTGGTGGTCGCCATGATCATCGCCGAGTCCGGCTTCAATCCGAACGCGACCTCGCGCGTGGGCGCAATGGGCCTGGGGCAGTTGATGCCGGGAACCGCCGCCGCGCTCGGAGTCAGCAACCCTTATGATCCGGTGCAGAACCTCGACGGCTCGATCAACTATCTACGCAGCCGCCTGGATACGTTTGCAGACCAGGCGCTGCCGGGCGGCGGCTACAGTTTCGAGCAGGTCGCCTACGCGCTGGCCGCCTACAATGCCGGGACGAACGCCGTCAAGAAGTACAAGGGCATCCCGCCCTATCGCGAGACGCAAGCCTACGTCCGCCGGGTGATGTCGCTCTACCAGCAGTTGCTCCAGTGAGAAACCTTCCTCTGCCCCCTCCTTACGAAGGAGGGGGAGTGTTTAGAGACGCAGATGCGTGCCTTTGCATAGGTGGCTGCCCGCCGCAATGACGGGCGGCGGGCCGGAACCTCCGCTTCCCTCGACCACGACCTCCTCTTCCAGCGTCACGCCTTCATCGAGAATGACCCGGCTCAAACGGACGCGGTCGCCGATGGTCACATTGTCCATCACGATACAGTTTTCCAGGCGCGATTCGGCCCCGATACGGCACGCTTTGCCGATGGCCGTCTGCGCGTTGATCTGCGCGCTCGGCGCGATCTGCGTGCCTTCCCCCACCTGTCGGCCTGCCGCAGAGGTCTTGACTGCGCCGGAGAGAACGGCCTGCGTCGCGACGAGCAACTGTTCCGCCCGGCCCACATCCATCCAGAACCCGCCCGGCGCGAAGCCATAGACCGCCGCGCTTGCGGCCAAAAGTTGTGGAAAGATGTCGCGCTCGACAGAAGAGGGGACGCCGGGCGCAATGCGGGCGATGAACCCTGGTTCCAGCACGTAGAAGCCCGCGTTGATCAGGTCAATGCCGGTCTGTGGGAGATCGGGCCGCTGCGCCAGCGCCCGCTTCGTCTCCTCGCTCGGTTCGCGCCACGCCTGCACGCGCCCTTCAGAATCCAGAATCAGGATGCCGAACGGATTGGGACTGGGGACTTCGGCCAGCGTGATGGTCGCGAGGGCGTTTTTGGCGCGATGGAACTTTAGAACGGCTCCGAGGTCGAAGTCGGTCAGGATGTCGCCGTTGAAGACCGCCACCGTTTCGCCGGGAAAGAGTTCGGCGGCGTTACGGATCGCGCCGCCTGTGCCGAGCGGGGTCTCTTCCAAA
>DASRGL010000422.1:0-8253 GCA_035651115.1 Chthonomonadaceae bacterium | reverse complement strand
CCTTTCGCATTGACCAGCGCACGGCACGCCGCCGGATGGACATGATGGTTGTCCCAGATCAGTTCAGCTTTCAGTTGGGGATGGCTGAAGGCCGCCCCGACCGCGCCCGGTTCCCGGCTCTCCATCGCGCGCATCGCATTGTAGCAGTGCGTGACGTGCCGCGCGCCCGCGTCTATTCCCGCGCACATCTCCGCATACGTGGCGTTCGTGTGGCCGAGCGAGGCGATGATGCCGTTGGCGGTCAGAAAGCGAATCATCTCCAGCGCGCCGGGCATCTCCGGGGCGAGCGTCATCACCTTGACCGCGTGCAGGTTGCCGCCTACCTGCCGCTGCAGGTCGTCCACGTCCGGCGGCAGGATGAACTGCTCCGGCTGCGCGCCCTTCTTCTTCGGGTTGATATACGGCCCTTCCAGGTGGCAGCCCAGCACCGCCGCGCCCTCTGCGCCGTTCTCCGCCGACTGCATGGTCTCCGCCGCGACCGCCAGCGCCCGTGCCTGCTCCTCCCAGGGAGCCGTCACCGTCGTCGCCAGAAACCCGGTGACGCCGTGCCGCGCCAGGTGCGCCGCAATCGCCTGCTGCGCCTCCGCCGTGCCTTCCATGATATAGCGTCCGGCCCCGCCGTGAATGTGAATATCCACGAAGCCCGGCAGCAGCAGCCCCTCGCGCGCCGCAATATCGCCAGGCGCGGGCCGCGTCGCATCGTTCCAGGGCGCAAGCTCCACAATGCGACCCTTCTGCACCGTCACCGCGACGTTCTCACGTTCGCCGCGCGCATCGGCGATCCGCCCGGCCAGAATCCGTACCGTACTCAACACTGCCTCCTGCGATCTCAAATTGCCCTCATCCCCCTGCCCCCTTCTCCCACGCTGTAGGAGAAGGGGGGAGTCAGCATTGGCCTGTCTTCCTTCCTTTCAAATCGGGTACGAATTGAAAGGAAGGAAGGAGAGGGCGCTTTAGTCACCCCTCTCCCACAGCGTTGGGAGAGGGGAAGGGGGTGAGGGCTTTCACCGATAGCGGTCGGGAGTGAAGGTCTCGACCGGCTCCTCCACGCGGACTTTGCGCACGCTCCCCGCCATCATCAGCACCAGTTGCCAGCCGCGCGCATCCTTCGCATTATTCGCCCAGGAAGCGTTGAACCCCTTCGCCCAGTGCCACTGGCAGCCGACGACCGGCGTCAGGTCCTCCCACTTGCCAGGGCCGAACGGCGGGCCGGGCTGCCACCAGCCCAACTCCTGCGCCACGTTCCACTGCGGCACATAGTCATAGCTGACGCCGGAGGGCAGGAAGAGCGTGCCTTCCACACGCAGATTGCCGTCGTATTGGCCCCGTCTGGGATCGTTGGGGCAGACGAACAGACGCGCGTCGGACGCAAGCGAGGGATAAAGGACAGAGAGGTGGGGAGGCAGGTCGTCGTTATCCTGGCGGTAAATTGCCAGCGCCAGGCCGAGTTGCCGCAGGTTGGAGATACAGGCGGTACGGCGGGCGGAACTGCGCGCGGTCGCGAAGATGGGCAGCAGCATGGCGGCCAGCGCCGCGATGATGGCGATAACGACGAGCAGTTCGACCAGCGTGAACGCGGGCCGACGGAAGAGAAGAGGACGCAGGCGCATGGGTGTTACCTCGAACCATTAGACGAAGGTTCCGCCGTTATTGTAACACGGGCCATGCGCCTGACGCAAGTTGTCACGAAGTTCTCAGGCGGCGGCGGTCGCCGGGCGGCCGTTGCTGCGCTCGTTCAGGGAGCGGATCAGTTCGCTGGCCTGCACCTGGGTCAGCGCGGCCAGGCTCTCGGCGCCGAACTTCTCCTGGGCCACGCTGTCGGCCTCCAGGCTGCGGCGGCGGCACAGGCTGCGGATGGCTTCGGTCTGCGCCTCCGTGATCGGATTCATGGCGGGATGGCGCATCTCGGCGGGGATGGGCGTGCCTTCGGCGGGCGCGCTGTTCCTGGTCGCCTCCCTGTTCGGGGTCGGGCGCGCTGCCGGGGCGGAACGCTCCATGCGGGTCGCACGGGCCGGACTTGTCGCATAGCCGCGCTCCGGCGCGCTGTCTATGGCATCCTCGTCGCCCAACTCCTCGAACGCCGCTACGCCGACATTGACTGCGTCGCGCAATGCGCGCGCCTTCGCGCGAGTCTCGCTCATGCGGATCAGACAGGTCTGCATCGCAGGCGCGACGTTGTTGGGGGCCGCATCGCCGATGCCCGTAAAGACGCGCTCCACGCCGTCTTTCTCCATCGTCACCGTCGCCGTGCTGATGGCAACGCGGTTATTGCTCTCGGCGGGAACCTGGATCAGTTCCGTGCGGATAGACTTCAGCCCTTGCTGATGCGCGAGGTCCAGCAAACCGGCATACAAAACGAAACTGCGGCCCTGTCTCTCGACGATAAACTCTTTTTTCAACTCGCTTCTCCCTTCACACGAACCCATCTGTCCGCGTCCAGTGGGCGCAGCGCGCCCGATGACAAGGCGTCATTCCTGACAACTATTATACGCGAATAGGTGTACATTTGTCAATAGATTATTCTCCTCGCCCGATTTTTTTCGCAGTTTTTTTTACTGTCTGCGCCTTGTAACCAGGGGCAGCAAGTGGCAGGGAGCGGCAAAACAGACCGACATATTTCTGTGTAGTACGGGTTGACAGCCCGCAGACGTGTGTGCTAGACTCCCGTCCGGTCACCGCACAACCCCCCGGTGACACACTGCACCTACCCCTCCAGGTGGGTGAGGATTGAAACAACAAGCAGGCATCCGACCGGTGTCTCAACATGGAAAAAGGAAGGAGGAACCCAACGTGTCCCTCGCTCCTCCAGCTCGTCTCCGGTGGCTCACCGGAGGTCTTGCGCTCCTGGGTCTGGTCGTTTTAGCGCCGACCCTGCGCGGAGCGCCGAAGGATACGGACAGGTACAGTGCCACGACCGCGTCGGGCAGCCAGACCGTCCCGGCGGCACGCAAAGTCGTACAGCGCGAGCCGATCCCTTATCCCACCCTAAGGAAGACCACTTCTCAACTGCGTAGCGGCTCAAGCCGTACCCTGCGTAACGGGATCAATGGGGAAAAGGAAGTCACCTACCGCATCTACGCCGGAACCGATGGCGTAGAACTCCGGCGCGAGATCGTCGCGACGCGGATCCTCAAGAAGCCGCAGCCGGAGATCATCGAAGAAGGACGCCGGGGAACGCTGCCCTCGCGCGGCTATTTTTCCGGGCGGCGCGTTCTCACCATGGTCGCCACGATCTATGACCCGTATCACTGCGGAGGATCGGGGACCGGACGCACCTTCACAGGTTTGTTAGGAGGATATGGCGTCGTGGCCGTAGACCCGAAGTTCATTCCACTCGGCACGCGCCTCTATATCGAGGGCTACGGTTATGCCGTCGCCGCCGACACGGGCGGCGCCATCAAAGGCAACCGCATAGACCTGGGCATCGACTCGAAGCATGATGCCAAAAACATCCGCAATATGAGAGCGGTGCGCGTTCATCTTCTGGATTAGGCGTCAGGAACCGCTGCCATTTGTTAAGCGCAGGGGACCGCCTTTCCCAATGCCCAGCGCCTGACGCCCAACGCCCAAGATGGAAGAACGCGATCTCACATCCCCCAGACAGGCCAGCGAACTGCTGCGGGCGCATGGGCTGCGGCCTCAAAAGCGCCTGGGGCAAAATTTCCTCTGTGACCGCAACACTCTGGATCGGATCGTTCGGGCGGCGAACCTCACGCCCGACGATCCGACCCTCGAAATCGGCGCAGGGCTGGGCGCGCTGACGCTCGCCCTCGCCGCCCTCTCTCCCTCCGTCACCGCCGTCGAGATAGACCGCGCCCTCGAACCTATTCTGCGTGAAGTCACGGCAGGCCACGCCAATATCCATCTCGTGTTCGCGGATTTCCTGCACCTGGACCTGCCTACGCTCTTCGCTACCGCCTTCGGCGAACGCCCCGGCGTGATCGTCGCCAATATCCCCTACTACATCACCACGCCGATCCTCGAGCGCCTGATCGCGCACAAAACGCGCTGGAAGCGCAGCGTGCTGCTGGTGCAGCAGGAGTTTGCGAAGCGCATGGTCGCGCCGCCCGATTCCGAAGACTACGGCGCGATGTCCCTCTTCGTGCAGTACCATACCCAGGTCGAACTGATCGGCACGGTTCCGCCTACGGTCTTCCTGCCGCCGCCGGAAGTCAGTTCGGCCATCGTCGCGCTCACGCCCGTCCTCCCCGGCACGGTCGCCGTGCAGGATGAAGCCCGGATGTTTGCCCTCATTCGCGCCGCCTTCGGGCAGCGCCGCAAGACCCTGCTCAACGCTCTCCTGCGCGCCCCCGCCTCCTTCGGCCTCGGCTTCACGATGCACGACCGCCCTGCCGTCGAAGCGCTGCTCGCCCGCGCCGGCATTGACGGCAACCGTCGCGGCGAAACGCTCTCGCTGGCCGAGTTTGCCCGCCTCGCCGACAGTCTCCTCCCCTGACCGCAACATGCCTGTGAAAAAGGTCACGCCATGACAGTCGCCCACTTCATTGAGGGAGGCTCTCCTGTTCTGTTATCCTCTCTACATAACGCTTGAGCAGCGCAAAGGAAAAGGTCGCCGCCTCGTTGAGGCTCTCCTGTTCTGTTATCCTCTCTACATAACGCACTCCTGCGACGACCCTGAAGAGGGTGAACCATCCCACGACCCCCTGGAATCTACCAGCGCCTCGCGCCGAACAGGGACAGGATACGCCTGAAAACGGCGCGCCTCCCGACGCCTTACAGCCTGTAACGTTTCTGTAATGGTTGTGTAATTTCTCTCCTGTACACTGCGCCCGTAATAGTACGGAGCCGATACCGGGCCGCCAATTCTTCGACAGAAACGGGCTGTTGTCCCGGTCGGGCCGGGGACAGACAAGGCTATCCATTGGAACATGGGCGGCCATGCCTGCGTCTTCTCCGTGATCTGGCTGTCTACTTGAACTGCGCGGAGCCAGTGCGCTCCTTTTGATTCGATCTCTGCGGTCTTCGGTCTCTTCAAGGAGGTCTTCCGATGAAACGTGCCGTGATCCTACTTCTCAGCTTGACGCTGCTGCAACTGCCTGGCTCGGTAGCTTCCCACGCGCAGGGGCTACATGCACGGCCCAGGTCGCTCAAACCCCTCCTCTATCGCCTGACGATCCTCGCCCGCAGCGGCGAGCGCGCGCCCGATGTCGGCGCGGACAGCCTCTATACCTTCTTTGCAGAGCCGCTCATTGCGGACGATGGCACGGTCGCCTTCACCGGAGATACCTGGTCTCCCACCGATAACAGTTACGGGACGGGCCTGTTTACGACGCGCGCGCGAGGGCAGGCGAACCTGGTGGCGCTCACCGGACAGCCTGCCCCGGACGGCAGCAGCGTGCTGACCGGGTTCGGACGACCGACGCTCAACCGCGCGGGGCAGGTCGCCTACCTCGGAGAGTTCTCCGACGGGATGACCGGTGTCTGCGTCAACCAGTCTCTGGTCGCGCAGTTGGGAGGTCCGGTGCCGGGCCTGCCGGATGCCCGCTTCGTCGCTCTCTCTGACCCGGCCATCAACGACCTGGGCCTGGTCGCTTTCAGCGCAGCGATTTTCTTTTCCAGCTCTTCTCTCGTCGGCGCTTCCTATAATGGAGGCGTGTTCACACAGGAGCAGCCGCTCGCCTTCGATACGGAGGCCATTTCCGGCCTGCCCGGTGTTCAGATACTGGCGCAAGGCAATGTCGCGTGGTTGGGGAACAACGCCATCGGCTACATGGCGCTGCTCTCCGATGGCTCGCAAGCGGTATTCGGCCCGGAGGGGATCGTACTGCGTACCGACGATCCGGCTCCCGATGGGGTCGGGCAGCAGGTGCGGAATATAGATCCGGGCGTTTCGGGGAATGAAAAGGGCGACCTGGCTTACATGGTCTCGCTAGACAGCGGCAAAGCGATCTATGTCAATCGTTCCCTGGCCGCCTTCGAGGGAGAGCTTCTCCCACTCTCGCCCCCCGGTTACACGCTGGAACGCATCTTCTGGGCCTCTTCCGGCGCGGGCGCGCTGGACGCGCAGGGCAATGTCGTCTATGCCGGACTCTTCGGCACGCCGAACGAGGGCATCGTCGGGGCGGGCGTCTTCCTGCCGGGCCGCGTCGTGGCGGTGACCGGCCAGTCCATCGGTGACTCCGCAGACGGGCTGATCTTGACCGGCATCGGCAGCCCGGCGCGCATCAACAGCCGGGGCCAGATCGTTTTTGTCGGCCTCCTGTCTACCGGCGACCAGGCAGTCATTCTGGCAACACCGCCTCTGCGCAGCCACGCACCTCCCAGGCGGCATTAAGACCGCCCTTCGCATCCTCCTCCGGGCGGCAGGGAACCATGTCGCCCGGAGGCCCTCCTGACGGCGGCTGTCCCCAGGCTAATCTATGCCGGAGGCGCGACCGATGCCGCTGCCGCTCAGTTGGATGCCGAAATACCGGGCCAGCATCCGGCGCGCGATAGGGGCAGCCACTTCGCCGCCATGCCCGCCGCCTTCGAGCAGCACTGCAATCGCGATCCGGGGCTTCTCGACCGGCGCGAAGCAGATGAACACCGGGCTGTTTTCCTTCTGCCCATGCTTGTAGACCTCCGCCGTTCCCGTCTTGCCGGCAATGGAGAGGCCTGGAATCGCCATGTGTCCCGCCGTGCCGCCCCGCTGCATGACGCGCACCATGCCCTCGACGATGGCATCGCGGAACTCCGGCTTGAGGCCGAGCGAACCGCGCTCCTCTCGCTTCAGTCGGCGCACGACCTTCGGACGCCCGCTCGACGTATCTATCACCTCGCGCACCAGTTGCGGGCGCAGCAGCGTGCCGCCGTTCGCCAGCGCCGCCGTGAAGTTCGCCATCTGTAACGGCGTGACGCCGACAAACCCCTGCCCTATCGCCATGTTCAGCGTATCGCCCGCCATCCAGGGCTGCCGAAACCGTTTCCGTTTCCAGGCGTTCGTCGGCACGATCCCCTTCGAGTCTACCGAGGGCGGCAGATCAATGCCCGTTTTTGCGCCGAGGCCGAATCGTTTGGCCCAGGCCGCGATCGCCTCCGGGCCGGTCCGCATGGCGACATGCCAGAAGAAGACATCGCAGGAGACGGCGATAGCGCGCGTGAAGCTGACCGGCCCGTGTCCGCTGCGCTTGTGGCAGTGCCAGGTTCTGCCGAGGTAGAGCGAGCCGCCGCAGTAGTCACCGGAGGAGGGCGAGATCGCCCCGGTCTCCAGCCCTGCCGCCGCCGTGATGAGTTTGAACGGCGAGCCGCAGGGGTAGAAGCTGGAAGTCGCGCGGTTGACGAGCGGCGTGTTCGGGTCTTTGAGCAGCTTGCTGTAATCCTCGCCGAAGCGGTTCAGGTCGTAGGAGGGCGTGCTGACCAGGGCCAGCACCGCGCCGTCGCGCGGATCGAGGGCGACTGCCGCTCCCGGATGGCCTTTGCCCAGTTCCTCGCGCAGCGCATCGTAGGCGACTTTCTGGAGGCCGTAATCGAGCGTAAGCCGCAGCGTGTGACCGGCCACCGGCTTGATCTCCTCGATCTGGCGGCGCATCCGCCCACGCGCGTCCACCTCGACACGCTGCCCGCCCTCCTTGCCGCGCAGTTCGCCCTCGTAGGTCGCTTCCAGTCCCTCGACGCCGATACTGTCCCCGCCGCGATAGCCTTTATCGCGCAGCTTTTCCAGCTTCTCCGCGCTGATGGGCCGTACCACACCCAGGACGTGCGTGCAGACCCGGTCATCTACATAGAAGCGGAGCGGGTCTTTGGTCACCAGAACGCCGGGCAGGTCCAGCTTCTGCTCCTCGATCTGGGAGAGGAGCCGCATGTCGGCGTCGGCCTTGACCGGCACAGGGTCAAAGGGGGTCGTTCTATTTTCCGCAATGAGCGCGTTGAGGTCGTCTACGGTGGTCTGGAGGAGTTGGGCGAGGCGCGGCAAGACCTGCGGGTTCTTTTTGATTTCGTCCGGCAGTACAGAGACGACGTAGTGGAAGCGGCTGGTTGCCAGCACGCGGCCCTTTGCGTCCAGTATCTCGCCGCGCGCGGCGATCCGCCGCACCAGGCGGCTGCGCTGCGTCTCCGCCATCGCCGCGAACTCGGCCCCGTTCATGATCTGAAGATACCAGAGCCGCGCAATGATGACGCAGAAGCCCAGCAGCAGGACACTACAGAAGAGCTTCAGTCGGCGCAGATTGGGGATATGGTCGGGCAGTTCGATCATGGGCGTGCGGAGAGCGTGGCTTTTTGCCGACGTCCGCCAAAGTCCGGCGTTTCTTATGG
>DASRGL010000421.1:0-9622 GCA_035651115.1 Chthonomonadaceae bacterium | reverse complement strand
CGGCTGATGGCGTCCCCCACGCGCCGCCAGTCTTCGTCCTGCAAAAAGCCGTTGCGCAGGCGATGCGCGTCCACCTTGCCCTCCGAACAGATCATACGGGTGACAAGCTGCTCTTTGGACATCTCCAGGCTGAAGATCGCGGCAGGCAGCCCTTCTTGCAGCGCGATATACTGCGCTATCTGAACGGAGAGGGCCGTATTGTGAACGCAGATGTCTTGCGCTACAAAGTTGGATCCGTCGGGAACGGTCAGATCGTAGACCTGCTGCTCGCCGATTGGCTCGATGCAGACGATCTCATCCCAGTAGATGTCCGGGCTGGCGATGCGGCTCAACGTCGGGTCTTCCAGAATCCGGGCATATCCCGCCAGGCGATGGCGCGGCACGCCGCGCTGCGTATGCGGATTATAGCCGTTCGCAGGCACTTTTTCCCCGCTTCTGCGCGCCAACTCGGTAAGAGATAGATCGCGCTGTAAGGCCGCTTCCTTCACCTTTTCCCACGTCTGGCGCGGCGCATGGCCGCTATTGGTTCGCCGCACCTTCCACTCGCCTGTAAAGCGTGTCGCTTTCTCGCCTGTCCAGCCGATCTGCTCCTGATATGCAGCAACCGACTCCGGCTCGGTAATCTCGACACGCCAGCAGCGCAGACCCTTCTGCCACAGCTTCGCGACGATGCCGAACCGCGTGAGAGCGTGCTGCACATCCTCGGCAAGTTGCCGGGAAGCCACCGCAAACTCGATGCGAGGATAGCCCCACATCGCATAGATGGTTCCGTCACAACTCATCAAAGTCCGCAGGAACTCGGCCAGATAACGGCGACTCCACTGCCAGACACAAGAGGGGAACGATTTCTCCGCCGCGAGTTTCCCCCACAGCCCCAGTTCGCGCAGCCACTGAGTCACGGGATTGGGAGAAGACGTCCAGATTTTACGTTCCGCACGCACGACTTTATAGGTAATGTCTTCCTGCCGCACGAAACATTCGGGAAACTGCTCGGCGATGATGGTCTGGAAATCAGCAATGAGAACGGGGTCGGTATTTGTGAACTCTGGACAACTATCCGTCAATCCGCCTTCGGCGATATAGTAGGCCAGCAGGCGCACTCGCGACAGGGGCCAGTTCTCGTCTGTGCCGAAGGCGGGAACGGCGCGCGGCACGGCGATCTTATCGCCCAGAGAAAGGTCGTGCAGCGGCGTCCAGCCGTGTATCGTGAGGAAAGGATGGTGTCCGGTGACTTCGACGAAGCGCCCGGTGCGTGTCCGCACGCGATAGCAGGGTTTGACGCCGCTATCTATCCAGTCCGAGACGGTGGTCGGGCGCAGTTTCCCCGTCTCCGACAGCCCAAAGACGAACGGCAGACGACGCTGTACACACTCCTCGATAGTCAGGCGTTCTCCAGTGAGGGGATCGTCAATCCGCGTGCGTGCAGTGAGACATTTTCCCATGGAAGGCCTGGCCGCGATAATGATGAGGTCGGAGGGTTGCAGGCCAGACGTCATGTAGTTGAGATCATCGAAAGGCGTCTGGCGTCCGGTCGTCTGGCCCTTGTTTTCGTAGCGTTTTTCCAGCCGGTCGAGTTCGGCATCGAGGAGCGGGCGCAGATGGTAAAAGAACTGCCCCATGCGCCGCTGCCCGACGTTGAAAATGAGGCGTTCGGCGCGGTCTACGACGTCATCAATCGCCTCGTACTCGGCGTGCGCCAGACCTTGAATCTGCGTTCCAGCGTCCAGCAGGCGGCGCAAAATCGCCTTCTCTTCGACCAGCTTCGCGTAGTACTCCACATTGGCGGCGGTCGCAGGCGCTTCCATCAGGTTCAGCAGGTAGGGCAGCCCGCCGACATTCTCCAGATGGCCTTTGGACTGAAGCTCATCGGGCAGCGTAATGGGGTCTACCGGCTCATCGCGTTCGGCCAGGGCCAGCATCGCCTCGAAGATGAAGCGGTGGGCGTCGCGATAGAAGTCTTCCGGTTTGAGGATCTCCGCCGCCTTTTCGATGGCGGCGCGTTCCAGGAGCATGGAACCCAGGACGGCCTGCTCGGCCTCCAGGTTCTGCGGTGGAATGCGATCATACGGCACAAGGCGATCCAGCGCCACAGCGATCCCCTCCGGTGGGTAGAAGGTATTGCAGAAGTGCGGAGAAAACCCACCCCCCGTCCCCCTCCCTAAAAGGAGGGGGAGCAACGGTGCAGGTGTACATTCGTCCTAGAACGGGCCTGTCAGTCCAGTGAAGGCCGACCGGCAAGGTAGAGATTCTTAAACGGTCTCCCCTCCCCGAAGCGGGAGGGGATGGGGGAGGGGTAACGCACTCAGGCTTCGGCGTCTGGCGCGGCGTCGAGATCGGAGGAAGGCGTCTCCTCCGCTGCTGCGATGGCAGGTTCCGATCGGGCAGCGGCAGCCTGCGCCGCCGCTTCTTCGGCGGCTTTTGCCGCGGCGGCCTCTTTTGCGGCTTTCTCCTCGGCAGCGATGCGGGCGCGCTCCCGCGCCTCCAACTGCTCCGGAGTCACCACATCTATGGTGAAGGGAACGATCACATCGGGGTGCAGCTTCGCGGTCAGGTCGTAGACACCGGTGAGCTTGATCGGGTCTATCAGGCTGATCTTGCGCTTGTCCACTTCGATACCGATCTCTTTCTGGATGGCCTCGGCGACATCGGCCTCCGTGATGGAACCGAACAGGCGCGTGGATTTCGGGCTGGCTTTTGCCAGAATCTGGAACGTCTTGTCGCGCAGTTTCTCCGCGTTCTGCTGCGCGCTCGTCAACTGCTGCGCGCCTTTGGCGATCTCGCGGGCGATGCGGTTCTCGTGCTGCTTCATGGCCGCGCCTTTGGCAACGACCGCAAGCTGGCGCGGGAACAGATAGTTACGCGCATAGCCGTCGGCGACGCTGACGATCTCGCCGTCTTTGCCGACTTTCGGCACGTCCCTGGTTAGAATGACCTTCATAATCTTGGTTTCTCCTGAAATGGCCCCTCTTTCTGACCTACCCCCCGGCCCCCTCCCTAAAGGGAAGGGGAGACTATAGCGCAAGCCTGTGCCTCTTTTTGTCCTTCTGAGCGCAGCGAAGAATCTCAAGGCAGAGACCCCTCGTTTCACTCAGGGTGACCAGAGTCAGACCCTTCGCTGCGCTCAGGGTGACAAGGAGACGTACTGGCCTGTACCTTCGCTCCCCTTCCCTTTAGGGAGGGGGCCGGGGGGTAGGTCAGAAAGAGAGCCTTATGTCTAATGCCGGAACTGGACGCCGATCACGGGAACGGGACGGCGGAACAGACCCTCGGCCCCAATCCAAATCGAAGCGTCACTATTTACCCCAAAAAGTCCCCGGACGTCAAGACGCGGACGATTCGTATCCCACAGATCGGCGCGAAAACCGACGCCGGGAGCCGCCTGCCAGTCCAGCCCCGCGCCTAATTTGGAGGCGTAGAGGCCGTAGCGCGCCGTCAGGGTATCGGTCAGCCGATCCCCCATCTGTAGATTCAGGCGCGTATCCTGGCCCAGGTCGTACAGCCCCAGGTCCAGCAGGCCGCGCGCGCCCAGGCCGAAGCGGGTACTCAGGTCCACGCGCAGGCGGGACGGATCGAACTGTTCCGAAACATCGGCGGTGATCTCCGGCTTCGGAATGCGTGGACGATGGACTTTGCCGCCCGGCCCCACGACGTTGCCGAGCAGCGTATTAACCTTCTCCACGACCTGCTGTCCCTGCTCCGTCGTGGCGCGCAGTTTCGCGACGGTCACTTTCAGATCGCCCTGCACCTGCGGGTCGCCCGTCAACTGATGGATGTCGGAGGCGATCTGGTTGAAGCGGGCCAGCGTCGTGCGGGCCAGTTCGACTGTCTCCTGAAGCGACTGCTGCAGGCGCGGGTCGGTCACCTGCTCGGTCAGCTTCGCGACGACCGTGTTGGCCTCGTCCACCGTATTTCCGATCTTCGTCAGCAGATCGAGCAGATTGTTGCTCAGCTTATCCAGCTTGCCCCGGCTGCTGGCGACCAGGCCGCGCAGGTCTTTGCTCAGTTGCTTCGAGGTCACGCGGGCGTCGGCGGTCACCGCGCGCAGATTGTCCACCGATTCCAGAAGCTGGGCTTTCAGGCGCGGATCGCCGATGAACCCCCTGGCTGTCTTGATGGTGTCGTTGGTCGAAGCCAGCAGCGTGTTGGTCTGATCCAGAATGCGGTCTATCTTCACATAGGCTTTGTCGAATTTGGCGTTGAGTTCATCGAACGAGGTATTGAACTTGGTGACGATCTGCTGCAGTTCGGGGCTGAGAGCTTCCAGCGGCCCCGCCGAGGGCGATCCTTCCTGAAGGGAACTGTTCTCCTGGGCGATGAACGTGCGCTCGGCGCTCGGATAGACCTCGACCTGCGGGTTGGTGATAAGCAGGCCGGAGACGATGACGAATTTCGAGTGTTGCGGAATGCTGTACTCCTTCTTGATCGCCAGCGTGACGACCGGCTTGAACGGGCGCACGTCGGTATTGAGTTCGATGCTCTTGACTTCGCCGATAGCGACGCCCTGCATTCGCACGACGCTCTGGCGCAGCAGGCCGCGCGTATCGTCGAAGCGTACGCGCACGAGATAGGTGTTGGGATTGAGATGCGCCAGCGCCAGATAGAGGGCGGCGAACACCAGCAGGGCTACCAGCACGAGACTGCCGACTTTCGCGACCGCTTTTCCTTCCATGCCAGATTGGCCCTTTCCATGGGATGGGCAAAGCAGAATCCGCCTCGGACTCAGTCTGCCCCTCATCCTTGCTCCTGTTTACGTTCCGGGTGGATAAAGTTCTGCACGATGGGGTCCGGCGACGCCTGCACCTTTTCGGGCGTATCATGGATGACGATCTCGCCCTGGTGCAGCATGGCGACCCGGTCGGAGATACGGAAAATGGACGGCAGATGGTGCGAGACCACGACCGACGTGACCTGCATCCGTTCGCGCGTATCCATGATCAGTTCGTCTATCGCGTTGGCCGTCACGGGATCGAGGCCGCTCGTCGGCTCGTCGTAGAACACGAGTGACGGCTCCATCGCCAGCGCGCGGGCCAGGCCCACGCGCTTCTGCATCCCGCCGGAGAGTTCGGAGGGCAGCCGCTTCTCGACCCCCTCAAGCTGCACCTGCGCCAGCAGCTTGCGCACCAGTTCGTCAAGGTCTTTCCGCTTGACACGCTTGCGGTGGCGCACCACGCCGAAGACGATATTATCATAGATGGTGAGCGAGTCGAACAGCGCGGCGTACTGAAACACCAGCCCCATCTTGAGCCGCACCTCATCCAGTTCCGATTCGGAAAGCTGCGCGATGTCCACGTCGCCGACGAGTATCTGGCCGGACGTGGGCTTGATCAGGCCCGTCAGCAGCTTGAGCAGGGTCGTCTTGCCGCTGCCCGACATGCCCATGATCGAAACGATCTCCCCGGCTGCTATCTCCAGATTGATGTCCGTGAGGATACGCTTCTGAGGCACTTCATAGCTCAGGTTGCGGACGGTGATGGCATTCATGGACGGCTATCGGCTCGTGACCTGCTGGGTCAAAATCTGGGCCAGGAAGAAATCGGCGACAAAGATCAGCACGACGCACAGCACGACGGAGTTCGTCGTCGAGCGGCCCACGCCGGTCGCGCCGCCGGTCGTACTCAACCCCTGCTGGCACGAGACGATGCCGACGATCAGCGCGAAACAGACGGCTTTGATCAGCCCGCGAATCAGGTCTACGGCCTGCGTGTATTTTAAGACGGAATCCACGAACAGCGCCGGAGGAATGCCCTTGATTCCGGCGAAGATATACCCGCCGAACAGCCCGGCGATGTCGGCCAGCACGATCAGCAGGGGCAGCATCAGGACGGCGGCCAGCACGCGCGGCAGCACCAGATAGCGGATCGGAGAGACGGCCATCGCGCGTAAGGCATCTACCTGTTCGGTGACGACCATCGAGCCGATCTCGGCGGCAATGGCGGCTCCGGCGCGCGAGGCGAAGGCCACGCCGCCTAGCACCGGGCCGAGTTCGTTCAGAAAAGCGTAGCCCAGCGTGCCGCCGACCGCCTCGATAAATCCGATCTGGAGCGAAAACGTGGCGGTATAGAAGGCGAAGACGGCCCCGGTCGCCGAGGTGATGGTCAGGACGATCCAGACAGAGTCGGCTCCGACGAGCGCCATCTGGCGGATCAGGTCGCGCAGGTCCACGCCGCCTCGAAAGAGCGTGCCGAGGGCTTGCAGGGAAAGCTGCGTGGTCTCCCCCAGAAACACCAGCACGGCATAGAAGCCGTTGACGATGGCGCTGCGCTCTTCCTGGCTTTGCGGTGGCGTCCTCTTATCGCGCGCCGGTTGTGGTTTCGCCGCCTCCTGTGCCATGCGTGTTAGTATACTGTCCCCCGCCCCTCTTGTCAACGTGCGCGCCTGCCTGCCCAACGCTTGCGGTTCTGGCGCGTCTTTTAGGGTAGTGGCCCTCACCCCCGTCCCCTCTCCCACACTGCGGGAGAGGGGTGACGAGAGCGCCAGTTTTGTCTTCCCTCTCCGCTTTGGCATGAGGAGGAAGGAACAGACAAGCCTACAATACGGATACTCCCTCTTCTCCCACAGTGTTGGGAGAAGGGGGCCGGGGGGATGAGGGCCAAAAAGGAGGAGACCAAACCATGTCCGAAGAGCAAGCGACGACAGAAGCGCAGGCCGCCGCGCCTGTGAAGGGACACATCAAGCAGATGGGTATACTGGACCTGAGATCGGCCAAAGCGCCGGAAGACCTGGCCGGGATCACCCAGATAGAGCAGGTGGGCGTCGTGCTGATACCCGAACATCTGACGACCGCGCTGGCAAACATTCCGATGAAAGAGGTGGGCAGCATCGCCGCGATCCCGCAGGGGGACAATGTGCAGTTGCAGTTGGGACAGGTGCGCCTGTCCGGGGAGGCTCTGGCCGCCGGCGATTCGGAGACGATCCTGATCCTGGTCGGGCAGACATTCATCACCTCGCCGGTCAAGCAAGTGGGCTATAAGAGCGTGCGAGTCATGGGGCAGCTTTTCGCGCCGCGCGGCAGCGAGGCGGCTTTGAGCGCGAAAGTGAGCGTCGAGGGACAGAACTTCTTCCTTCCCGAAGGCGCGCGTCTGTTTATGGGCGAGGACACCCTGAACAAGCAGTTTCTGGAACTTCTGCCCCAGCCGACGCCGCTCATCGTCATGGGCCAGCTTACATTTACCGATGATATTCCGGTCGAACTGCTCCAGAGCAAAGTGCCGGAGATCGTGCTGATGGGCCAGATATGCGCGCCCCAGGCGCTCATTCCTCTCTTACAGGTGATCACCGTGGAGAAGATGGGAACGATTTCGACGTGTGAGGGGGAAAACGGCGAAAAAGCGGAGAAATGAACGACGGCTGCGACGCAAATGAGCGGGATTGCGAGGTCGCGCTCTTTAACGCCCTCTATCGGGAACACTACCGCAGCCTCTACGCCTATCTGCTCGGCCACACCGCCGAGGGAGAGACGGCGGCAGACCTGCTGCAAGAGACGTTCGTGCGCGTCTGGCGCAACCGGGCGCAGGTGCGGCAGGTTCCCCCGGAGCGGCGGCGGTTCTGGCTGTTTGCGGTGGCGCGCAATATCGCCGCCGACTATCATCGCAGGCGGGCCGTCCGCCAGCGCCATGAGGCCGCGCTGCCGGAGACCGAGCGGGCCGGAGACCTCGCCGCCGACCCGGCGCGGACGGTGGAGGCGCGGGAGACGGCTTCGGCGGTGGATGCGGCCATCGCGCGCCTGCCGGAGACGCTGCGCACCGTCCTGACCTTGCATCTTGTCGGCGAGATGACCAGCGTGGAGATCGGCGCGGCGCTCAAGAAATCGCCGGGGACGGTGCGTTATCAGCTTGCCGAAGCGCGCAAGCGGATCGCGCGAGAGCTGGGCCTGCAAAACAGCGCCGGGGGAGGAGACGAGGAATCGTGAGGAGAGAAAAAGCGCAGACGGCCCTTGATAGGGCGCTGGATCAGTGGGCGGAACGGCACGCTTTGTCGCCCGTGCGCGCGGAGGCCATCCGTTTGGCGGCGCTGGCGGCGGAGGAACCGCAGAAAGCCCTCTCGTATGAGTGGTGGCTGCGGCTTTTTGACCTAACCCCCCGTCCCCCTTCCCTGGCCGCTCGTACCTCGCTAGGGAAGGGGGTGACCTACGTCGGTACGTTCGATTGGAGGCTCGTCTTTCCGGTAGGCAGGAACAGCCCGCTCTATTCCTCTCTTGTGTAAAGCATGAGGGAAGAAAGACCAGATACAACGGTGAAAGCTATCGTCACCCCCTTCCCTAGCGAGGTACGAGCGGCCAGGGAAGGGGGACGGGGGGTTAGGTCATCCGAGCCAGCAGATGCGCGAGGTGGCGCGTGCCGAGCGTGAAGTCGTTCAGGCGGATATGCTCGTTGGGAGCGTGAACGCGGACGCCGGGATACTCGATGCCAGGACTGGTGATGGGCAGGCCGAGCCGCCCGGAGAACCACCACATCGGCCCGGAGCCGCCGACGATGGGAATGATAGCGGCAGGCTTGCCGTAGACCTCTTGCGCCGTCTCCGCCGCCAGCCGCACGAGCGGATGGTCGGGGTCTACGCGGGCGGGACGCTGCCCGCCGACGTAGCGTATCTGGATGTCGGAGAAGCCCTGCGCGTCCAGGTAGGCGCGCAGGGCGCGATGCACTTCCTCCGGGTCTTGATCCGGCACGAGGCGAAAATCCATCTTGGCCCGCGCTTCGGAGGGCAGGACGGTCTTGGCTCCCGCGCCCTGCCAGCCGCTCTCCAGGCCGCAGAGGGTCAGCGTCGGCTCGAAGACCGCGCGGCGCTTGAACTCCAGCCCGGTCGTCTGCGCGCCGCCGAGAAAGCCCTTCGTCTCCAGGCCGAACTCCCGCCGCAGGTACTCCTCGTCGCTCGGCAGGGCGTCGAGCAGTTGCAGGTCGCGCAGGCTGGCGGGCCGGGCCGCATCGTAGTGGCCGGGGAGCAAGATGCGCTCGTTGGGGTCTTTGAGCCGCGATATGGCCCAGACGAGCCGCCAGGCCGCGTTGGGCAGCACGGAGCCGCCGACGCCGGAGTGCGCGTCGTAGGCGATGGTCTGCACGGAGAGTTCGAAATAGGCGATGCCGCGCATCCCGCAGTAGAGCGACGGGTTGCCCTGCTCGTTGACGCCGCCCTCTTCCCAGATGCAGGCGTCCGCCGCCAGCAGGTCGCGATGCGTCTCGACGAACGCGCCCAGGTGCGGGCTGCCGACCTCTTCTTCGCCCTCCGCCAGGAACTTGATGTGGAACGGATACCCGCCGCCGTGCGCTGCCCGCAGGGCGTCCAGGGCCAGCAGGCGGGAGACGATATGGCCCTTATCGTCGGCAGCGCCCCGCGCGAACGCCTTGCCGTCGCGCAGGGTCAGCGTGAACGGATCGCTCTCCCACAGTTCCAGCGGCTCGGCGGGCTGCACGTCGTAGTGGTTGTAGAAGAGGACGGTGGGCGCGTCGGCACGGTCGGCAGCGGCCTCGCCGAAGACGACGGGCGGGCCGCCTTCTGTCGGCAGCAGGCGCGCTTCCAGGCCGCGCGCCCGCATCCTCTCGGCCACGAGTTCCGCGCAGGGTTCCAGCGCCTCGCCTTTGGCAGAGACGCTTGGCAGGGCGCACAGCCGCGCCAGTTCCTCCAGCGC
>DASRGL010000420.1:0-13826 GCA_035651115.1 Chthonomonadaceae bacterium | reverse complement strand
CCATGTCCGCATGATGGCGGCGGCGCAGCCCTTCATCTCGGGGGCTATCTCGAAGACGGTCAACATGCCGAACGAGGCGACGCCGGAGGAGATCGTCGGGACGTATGTGGAGGGCTGGAAGCTGGGGCTGAAAGCCATCGCCATCTACCGCGACGGCTCCAAGCGCACGCAGCCGCTCATGACCAAGAAGGCGGAGGCGGAAGAAACGCAAGCGGTCGCAGCCGTCCCTGCGCCGACACCGAAGGTCGTGGAGGTCGCCCGCCCGATGCGCCGCAAACTGCCCGACGAGCGGCGCAGCATCACCCACAAGTTCAGCATCGCCGGACACGAGGGCTATATCACCGTCGGCATGTACGAGGACGGCACGCCCGGCGAGATCTTCCTGACCATGAGCAAGGAAGGCTCGACCATCTCCGGCCTGATGGACTCGTTCGCGACGGCTATCTCCCTGGCGCTGCAATATGGCGTGCCGCTGCAAACGCTCGTGGACAAGTTCGGCCACACGCGCTTCGAGCCGTCCGGCATCACCAACAACCCGGAGATACGGTTCGCCAAGTCCATCATGGACTACATCTTCCGGTGGCTCGGCACGAAGTTCCTCAACCGCCAGCCGGAGGCCGCCGAACCGACCCTCTCCAACGGACACGGCGAGGAGAACGGCGCGCTGCTCGAACCGACGACGACGCCAGAGGCGTATCCGCCTCTGACGCTGACCGCCGCCGCTGCGTCGGGCGCGCAGGCGCTCTCGTTGACCGAGAAAGAGAAGGAAACGTTCCAGAATCAGGCGGATGCACCCATCTGCACGGAGTGCGGCAGCCTGATGGTGCGCAACGGGGCCTGCTTCAAGTGCCTCAACTGCGGCTCGGTCTTCGGCTGCTCATAATCCAATAGGGGCGCATGTTTCGGCCTGACTGTCTTGCCGGAGCGTGCGCCCGTTCCGCTTCCACTCCTTCTTTTCCGCTCTGCCAGGCTGCGCGATGGGCCTGGCAGCCTTGACATATTCTGGATTCGGGAGAGACGGCGATGCTTAAGATCGTGGAGATTCATACTTCGGCGAGCGCGCAGGGGGAGTATGTGGTGCTGCAAAACCAGGGGCTGGTGACCCTCAGCCTGCGGGGATGGGCGCTCTGTACGGATGCCTATCTCGAAGGCGATCCAGGCCAGATCGCCGACCAGATGTACATCTTCCGGGACGATATTGCCGTCAAGCCGTATACCCGCGTCGTGCTGTTCACCGGCGGCGGCGTAGACGGCTGGCAGCCGACGACCGACGGCAGGCAGGCATACTGCGCCTACTGGGGCCGCCGGGAGCGCATCTGGACCCATGCGGCGCATCTGCACGTCCTGCATCTGCTTACCAGCCGGAAGGTGGTCGCGCCTGTTCCGGCGGCGGTCGCGCTTTCCGCCTGACCTATGCAGGTGTCAGAATGGCAAAAAACAGAGCGTCGTGCCGAAGGGGGAACATCGGCACGGCGCTCTGTTGCGAGGCGCGCAGACTTGCGCCCGCGCGCCTCGTTCCGCCTCCCCAGGCGGATTCGTCACACTGTTTGCTGCCGCGCCCTATCCGCGCGGCATCCCGGCAGTGCGAAAGCGAAACGTTTCAATCCGTATTCGACCTGCGCGCCGGGCGCAAACGCGGCATTCGAAGGGCCGTCTGTCGCGCGCTGCCAGACGGGGCAGGTGGAATTGCCTGATTTCTAGCGTCTATTATAAGACAAAGCCTGTCTGAAAGCAAGTGGTATGGGCAAAAAAAACGCGAAAAGTTCAAAATGAGCGCCGCGCCGCTTCGCCGTGACCGCGAGAGAGGCGCAGTGTGCGTTCCCGAATCGCGCCGCTCCCGGTCGGCCACAGCTTTATAGAGGGCGGCTAACGCTGCTGCGCGAAGTCCGGCGTGGCCTCCTCCTGATCCATAATCGCCGAAACCTCGCCGAACCGCTGCGTGTCCCCTGCGACCTCGCCGATCTCCCCACCGCCGTAGAGAGTCTCCGGGTCGCTCTGCTCTTGATCTTGCTGCGCCGTCTCCGTCCGTTTGGCGGCTGCGGCTGTCTTCCGCGCGCGCGATTTCGGCCTGCGCGGTTCGGTCTGCGCCCCGAAGTCCGGCGCGCTCTCTGCCGTCGGAGCCGGTGTCATCGGCGGCATTTTGGCAGTGGCGCTCTCTTCGGTCCTTGCCGCCTCCTGCTCCTGCGGGCGCGCTCCCTTGCGCCGCCAGGCCGCCGCGCCGACAAGGGCTGCGCCCAGCGCGCTCAATGCCAGCCAGCTATATATCGCGGAGCGTTTTGCCGCCTCTTTCTCTCGATGGCGTCCCAATCCCCAGTGTGTCATACGGCTCTCCTCCCCGGATGGTCATGCGATTCGCCTGCCTCTCGCTTTTTTGCGTGACGTGACCGCCTGTGAACGGACACAGGACGAGCATAAGACGGCACGCCGCCGCGCGAGGTTCCGCAAGAAGCGCGGGCAAGCCTTCTCCCTGTTGTTCCATAAAGCGGGCCGAAGCGTGTCAACGAGGTCGGCGAAGCAGAGAGACGGGGCCGTCTATCGGCCGCGACAGCGCAGAGCGCGGCGGGCGAGGAAAGAGAGGGATAGCCCGGAGCCGACCAGCAGCGCCAGGGCGCCGGGTTCGGGAACCGGCTCGACCAACACGGCGGAGAATGAGATCGCCAGGCGCTGGTTCGGAAGGTCCACCATCCCCCAGAACGAACCCTTCCCCGTATGGCCTGTGAACACTCCCTCACCCTGCGTGATGTGAAAAAAGCCTTCCACGATGGGCAATCGGTCGGTGGGCCGCTGATACCCGGTCCCGCTATAGGTGGCGAATAGCCTGCCCGTGACGCTCTCGAAGATCGCTGTGCCTCCTTCTACCAGATAGCCAGAAGAGGAGGGTGACATGACGTGCTGAATGCGCGCGGTCGTCAGGTCAAAGGTCGCGGTTGGATCGGTCAGCGTGCCGGTCATCTGGATGCCGCCGGAGGCGAGAGGCGTTGCGGCAATAGGGCCGGAATAGTAGCCGCTGAACCAGGGGTCGTCATGGGCCAGCGCGGCAGGCGCGAGGACGGCCAGCCCTCCACAGAGCAGAGAGGCTGTGAGAAGCCGGAGCCAGAACGAGCGGGACATAGGATGCTGCCCTTTCAGACGCGGAAGGAGGATGATAATCTTGCCAGGTCGTCAGACTGCATGAACCATGCCAATGTAGGGGGCATCCAGCCGCGCCGGGCAAAAAGAGAGCGCAAGCGGAATCGCATGGAAAAGGGTTTGCACGGCAGAGGCGCGAAATTAAGGGAGGACGTTCGCGACAACGGAAGGCCGCGCGAACGAACTCTTTTGCGCCTGCCAGGGCGCGTAGAAGGCAGACGGCGCGGAACAGCGACGCAGAAATGGATACAGGCTCCGAGGAAAAAACGAATGGCATCGGCGCGCGGGTGTGGCTGGTGGCGCTCGCGGCGCAGGTAGCCATCATTCTCTGGGTCGTGCGCACCGAGATTCAGGGGCAGGTGTTCGTCAGTTCCTGGACGCTCTCCATGCCCGCCGTCCTCTTTCTGCTGGCGCTGCTGGCCTGGAACGCCCTGCCGCGCCGCCGTCCCTTCACGCGCGCGGAACTGCTGGCGGCCTATGTCGCCATCAGCAGCACCGTCACGATGGTGGGCTACAACTTCTTCCAGGCGCTGATTCCCACGCTGGGAACCGGGCTGTATCTGCAGACGCCGGAGAACCACTGGGCGCGCGTGCTGGCCTATCTTCCGGCCTGGCTGCTGCCGCAGGACAAAGCGGCGCTGCGCGGCCTGTTCTATGGCGAGAGCGCGGTTCCCTGGCGCGTCTGGATCGGGCCGCTGATCGCGTGGGGATCACTGGTGCTGGCAGTGCTGCTGGCGAGCCTGGCGCTGAACGCGCTGCTGGCCGACCTGTGGATTCGCAGGGAGCGGCTGGCGTTTCCCATCGCCGCGCTGCCGCTGGAGATGACGCAGGCCGAATCGGGCTTCTTTCGCAACCGCCGAATGTGGCTGGGGTTCGCGCTGCCGGTGATCCTGAACAGCCTGCTCGCGCTCCGGTACTACTACCCCAGCATCCCGGCGATAGAACTGAAACATGCCGATGTGCTGGTCGGCATCGAGACGCCGCCGCTGGCCGTGCTGCGCCCGCTGGACATCGGCTACACGCCGTTCATCATCGGCCTGGCGTATCTGGCCCCGCTGGATGTCTCGTTCAGCATCTGGTTCTTTCTCTGGCTCGGCAAGGGCGCGCGCCTGCTGGCCTTTGCGCTGGGACAGGCGGACGCGGGCGACCTCGGCGGCACGGGTGCGCCCTATCTGAACGAGCAGACATCGGGCGGCTTTCTGGCGATGGGCCTGTTCCTGGTGTGGCGGGCCTGGCCCCGCCGCCGCGACCCGGGTGACACGCCGGATCGCCCGCTGAAACGCGTCCTGCAACTCGTCCTGGTCGGCGCGCTGGCCTATATTCTGCTCTTCATGCGCGCGGCAGGCTTCTCGCTCTGGCTGGCGGTCACGCTGATCGGCCTCTATTTCCTGACCGTCGCCGTTATCTCGCGCGTGCGTTCGGAGGCGGGTTTCGCCTGGGCCTATGGGCCGCACCGGTTTACGTCGAGTCTCAGCCATATCGTCGTGAACGCGCACGGCACGATGGGTCTCTCGCCGCAGAACATCGCGCTGATGAGCTTCTTTCACTGGCTCTGGTGGGACCTGCGCTTCGCCCTGATGCCCGCGCAGATGGAGGCCCTCAAGATCGGCGACGCCGCGCGCGTCCGCCGCCGCTCCCTGCTGGCGCTGCTGACGGTGGCGACAGTCCTCGCCGTCGTGGTCGGTCTGGCCTGGGCGCTGCACGACTCCTATCGGTTCGGGTGGGGGACGGCCAAGACGTATGAGGGGCCGGCGCGCGGCGCGAAACAAGCGTATAACATGGCCGTCAACTGGATGCAGAACCCCTTGCCCACGCGCTGGGACAGGCTGCTGTGGATGGCGATAGGCGGCAGCCTCACGGTCGCGCTCGGCCTGCTGCACCAGCGGTTCGCCTGGTGGCCGTTTCATCCGGTCGGCTATATCATGTGCGGCACGCTGACGGCGGAGTCGTTCTGGGGCCACTATCTGTTGGCCTGGCTGGTGAAACTGCTCTTGCTGCGCTATGGCGGCTTGCGCTTCTATCGGCAGACGCTGCCCTTCGTCTTCGGCGTCATTCTCGGCGACATCACCAGCCAGACGCTCTGGTCACTCGGAGCCTCTCTTCTGAATGTGCCGGTCTACCAGTTCATCAGCCTGATAGATTTCCCCGTTATAGGTTCCCTCCTCCGTCTGTAACGGCGCGCGCTGCTGCGACACGCTCAGAGCAGAGATATAGCTCTTCCATGAAAACTGTGAGCAACAAGTATATATATATCAATTGATTTATTGTTGCGCAAAAATATTGCATGGAAGTTTGTGAGTTTTTGTGCAGTTCTATGGAAAACTTAAACGTGTCCTTGAGACAAGGGTGGGCCTTCTGTAACATTACGGAGTATCAGCGCGCCGCGCAGGGCGTGGAAATTGGCTGCAAAGGCGCCTGGGGAGATAGAGAACATGAATCCTAAATTCCAAGAAGACGTGAATGTTTTAGCTGCGGCTACCGAAATAGATTATCAGATCAAAAACGCCATCCTGGAAATCATTCCTTCCGTCTTAATCGCTCTGGATACGAACGCGCGAGTTACGATATGGAACCCTGCGGCGGAACGCGCCTTCGGTATTCCTGCACGCGATGTCCTGGGCAAGCCAATCGCGCAATGCTCGATCCGATGGGATAGCTCCCGCGTTCTCCCGTGCCTGGAAGAGCAGAAACGAAGCCTCCAACTCCAAATGCTGGAAAATGTGAAATATACTCGTGGAGACGGTGCAGACCGTCTCTTAGGGATTACACTCATTCCCATATTGGGTGCAGAAGGAACCTGGATGGGAGTATTGCTCTTGGCTGCGGATGTTACAGAGCGCAAGCTCTTGGAAAGCCAGTTGGCTCATGCGCAGAAAATGGAAAGTATCGGCCAATTGGCTGCGGGCATCGCCCATGAGATCAATACGCCCACCCAATATATCGGCGATAATGTCTGCTTCCTCCAGGAGGCATTTGCCCTGTTCTCGCGTCTGCTAAAGGGGCATATGCAACTGATACAGGCTTGCAAAGCGGGCGCAGTCTCTCCCGCATTGCTGGCCGCTCTGGAAGCGGATGTGGAACATGCGGATGTGGAATACCTGCTGGCGGATGTGCCTAAAGCCATCCAGCAATCTCTTGAGGGCATCGCGCGGGTCAGCAAAATCGTGCAAGCCATGAAGGAGTTCTCCCATCCTGGCACTGAAGAAAAAGTCGGGGTGGACATCAACCGGGCCATCGAAAGTACCCTGATGGTAGCGCGCAATGAATGGAAGTATGTGGCCGAGGCTGTCACGGATTTCGATCCCTCGCTACCGATGGTACCCTGCTTGCCGGGAGAATTGAACCAGGTGTTTCTCAACATCATCATCAATGCGGCCCATGCGATTGCCGATGTCGTCGGAGACGGCTCGCTCCAGAAAGGCCAGATCAAGATCAGCACCCGCCACAAAGGGAATTGGGTGGAGATTCGTATCAGCGATACCGGCGGCGGCATTCCAGAGGCCGTTCGCTCGCGGGTTTTCGACCCCTTCTTTACCACCAAAGAGGTGGGCAAAGGAACAGGTCAGGGATTAGCGATAGCCCATTCTACAATAGTGGACAAGCATAAAGGAGCGATATCGTTCGAGACGGAAGTGGGAAAAGGCACCACCTTTATCATCCGGCTGCCTTTGACGGAGAGACATGAGAGGAAGGCGCATGCCGCATGAAAGCGCAGGTTCCTTACAGGACGCGCTGGCAATCTTCACGTCGGGCGGCGATTCGCCCTGTCTGTCTATGGCGGTTTCGAGCCAGCTATAGCAACACGCCGCGAGGTTGAGTTTGAACTTCAAGGGCGAAAGGTCTCCTGATTCAAAGAGGTAGCTTGCGATGAAACGGATACTTTTTGTGGATGATGAGCCGAATATCTTACAGGGATTGCAGCGAATGCTGCGTCCCATGCGCCACGAATGGGATATCGCGTTCGCGCAGAGCGGCCCGGAAGCTCTGAAACTTCTGGAGCAAGCCCCTTTCGATATCGTGGTTTCGGATATGCGTATGCCGAGGATGAACGGGGCGCAGTTCTTAGCGGAAGTACGGGATCGCCATCCGCAGATCGTCCGAATCATTCTCACCGGGCAATCCGACCAGGAAGCTATCCTGCGAGCTATCGGCTCGACGCACCAGTATCTTTCCAAACCTTGCAACGCGGACACCCTCAAATCCACCGTGGCCCGGGCCTGCGCCTTACGCGATCTTCTGGCGAGCGATGCGCTCAAGAAGCTGGTATCCAAGATGACGACGCTGCCCAGTCCGTCGTCTCTCTATTGCCAGATGATTGCGGCGCTGGAAGCCCCGAATACCTCGCTCCATCAGGTAGCCGAGATTGTCGCCAAGGACGTAGGAATGACCGCTAAAATCCTGCAACTGGTGAATTCCTCGTTCTTTGGGTTGCCGCACCAGATATCGGATGCCGCCCAGGCGATTAGCCTGATTGGTCTGGATACCGTCAAGACGCTGGTACTCTCCGTCCACGTCTTTGAACAGTATACCGGTTCCATGATACAGACCAGTTATGTGGATTCGCTCTGGCGCCATAGCTTGCAAGTCGGAACGTATGCCAGGCACATTGCCCAGGCAGAGGGGCAACCCCGCTATGAACTGGAGGCAGCTTTTACGGCAGGTCTGCTCCACGATGTTGGCAAGTTAGCTCTCATAACCTACTTGCCCTTACAATATAAACAGACCCTGGCGCGGGCGCAGAAGGACGATCTACCCCTTGTGGAAGTCGAGAAAAAACTGCTTGGCGCAACCCACGCCGAAGTGGGCGCATATCTGATGGGGTTGTGGGGACTGCCGGACCCAGTCGTCGAAGCCCTGGCCTGGCATCACTATCCAGGTCAGCGTCCTGGGAAGGGATTCAGTCCACTGACTGCGGTGCATGTCGCGAACGCATTAGCGTATGAAACGACCACTCAGGCGGCGATGATCCCGCCTCCTAGGGTGGATGAGATGTATCTGGCTAAGCACGGTCTCGCTGAGCATCTGCCCGAGTGGCGAGAGATATGCCGGAGGACAGAGCAAGGATGAAACCGCCTGTAGAGCAAAAAATTCTGTTCGTGGATGATGATGCGAACGTGTTGGAAGGTTACAAGCGGCAGCTGCGGAAGCAGTTTCACGTGGAAACCGCGACGGGAGGCATCGAGGCGCTCCGGCTCCTTCGCAAGAGCGGCCCCTACGCCATTATTGTTGCCGATATGAAAATGCCATCTATGAATGGTATAGAGTTGTTAAAACATGTTGAGAAGCTTGCGCCGGACACGGTGCGGATGATGCTGACCGGCAATGCCGATCAGCAGACCGCAGTGGATGCTATCAATGAGGGACATATCTTTCGGTTTCTGACCAAGCCCTGTTCTTCCGAGCAGATGACGAAGGTATTGGAGGCAGGATTAGCCCAGTACCGGCTGGTGACTGCTGAGAAAGAGGTGCTGGAAAAAACCTTAATAGGAAGCGTCAGTATTCTCATCGAAGTGCTTTCCATGACCCATCCGATGGAGTTCGGACGGGTGAAAAAGCTGCTTGACTATGTGCGTGAAGTGGCTCGCGCGGTGAATTACCACAACGCCTGGGAGTTAGAGATAGCTGCGCTGCTTTCGCCTATCGGACACCTGACCATCCCGCCGGATATTATGCTGAAAGTGCAGGGGAACTGTGTTCTAACCGATCTGGAGAAGGAGATAATCGCGCGCGTCCCCGAAACCAGTTACGAGCTGCTCATCAAGATCCCACGACTGGGAAACGTCGCGCAAATCATCCGTTACTCGACCAAGCTCTTTAATGGCGCAGGAATTCCCAAAGATGCCGTCAGCGGCGAGAAAATTCCTCTAGGTTCCCGCATTCTAAAAATCCTCTGCGACTTGATGGATGTGGAAGCGCAAAACATTCCGCGTTCTGTGGCTTTACGCATGCTAAGTAACCGTTCGGGATGGTACGATGATCAGATTCTGAATGCCATTATAACCCACTATATGCCGCCGTTGTCTGTTGTGACGCCAGGGGCCAGGGTCGCTCCCGAACGAACACTGCGAATGTTAAAGCCGGAAACCTTGCAGGCGCTCGCAGAAGCCTCTACAGGCGAACCCTATTCGGTGGCTATCAGCTTTGAAGAACTGCTGATAGGGGACGTCTTGGTGTCCGATATCCGGACATCCGAGGGGCAACTCTTGCTTTCCGAAGGCAATGAAATTACAGAGGCGGCCCTGGAGCGGTTGAAATACTATGCGCAGCTCAAAGGTATTCAAGAACCCATCCATGTCGCTGTAAGCAGTGAGCCATCAGAATCGAATGAGTGAGATGGGCGAGAAACCCCATGGCGAACCGGGGCGGCGGTCTGTACCGGCGAGGCTGGGCATCCTGCGCGGCGCGGCAAATCGGGCGATAGCCAGGCAGCGTCTCGGGCTCCTCTCAAAGGCCGGCAGGCTTCTTGCTCTGTGTAGGAGAAATAGAAGGGAGACGGGGAGGAGAGTTAGACAAAGGAGGAAAGAACGCCATGCCTGAGCAAACCGGGGGCGCAGCGCGCCCGCTACTCTGGGGCAACCTGCTGCATCTCAGCTACAACATGTGGAACGATCATGTGCGCACGAGCGCGGATGATCCCCACCTCCTGTACGATCCGGCGCTGCGCTTCGACGAGAGCCTCTGGAACGATCTGCTGCAACAGATGGCGCAGGCAGGGATGAACCTGGTCGTTCTCGACCTGGGCGACGGCGTGCGGTACGAGAGCCATCCCGAAATCGCTGTAAAGAACGCCTGGACGCCGGAGAAACTGAAAAGCGAACTGGCGAAGATGCGCCAGATGGGGCTGGAACCGATCCCCAAACTCAACTTCTCGACCGCCCACGACGCCTGGCTCGCCGAATATTCGCGGATGGTCTCGACGCCGAAATACTATGAAGTGTGCCGCGATCTTATCGCCGAAGTCCTCGCCCTCTTCGGTACGCCCCGCTTCTTCCACCTCGGCATGGACGAGGAGACGGCGGGACACCAGCGCCATTACGAGTATATGCAGGTGCGGCAGCACGACCTCTGGTGGCGCGATCTGTTCTTCTATATCCAGGAGGTCGAGAAAGGCGGCTCCCGCGCCTGGGTCTGGTCGGACTACGCCTGGCATCATCCCGACCTGTTCTATGCGAAGATGCCGAAATCGGTGGTACAGAGCAACTGGTACTATGACCGCAATTTCGAGATAGACCCGGCCCATGACACCGGCAAGCCGCGCGAACTCGGCCATGAGCAGTACCATCATGCCTATCTTGACCTGGACGCGCGCGGCTACGAGCAGATACCGACCGGAAGCAACTGGTCCTACCCGGACAATTTCGAGGCGACGGTACGATTCTGTCAGCAGCATCTTGCGCCGGAGAATCTGCTGGGCTTCTTGCAGGCTCCCTGGAAGCCGACGCTGGAAGCGAGCCGCCAGCATCACACCGAGGCGATCGAGCAAGTGGCGCGGGCGAAGCAGGCGTTCGAGGCCGCTGCGACCGCAGGCCGGTGAACAGGCGCGCGCGGAAGGAGAGCGCCCGCTGCGTCGCAACAGGCTGCTCCATCACGCCATAGCGCGCAGGGAGGCGGAAGGCTTTCCGAATCTCGATTCTGGGGAGACCAGCAACGCTACGGGGCATTCGAATGGGAGAGGGCGGGCAGAAGCCTGAACCTGATGCTGACACGCCGGAGCCTGACGCGCGCCTGCATGGAACAGCGCGACCTTAACTCGCTCTCGTTTGCTTTCCCCACGCGCGAGACGATTCCTCTGCCGATCCTGGAGGCCGCTTCCTACTGGACGGTGACGCCGCAGAGCATGATTCGGATCGTTGATCTGGAGAAGACGCTGGCGGCTTTCCGGCAGCAGGAGGGCGCAGGGCCATGCCCGGACAACGCCACGCTGCGCGGCCTCTCCGCGCTGGAGCAGGTGGAGCGGCTGTTCGGCACGCTCTCCGACAGCCCGTTCCGCGTCTCTGTCTGGCCTCTGGACTGGATATAGACCTGCGCTCTCATCCCTCCTCGCCCAGACTTGGAGGAGCCAGGGATGAGGGCCGGTCGGGAATGCCTTCGCCGGACAGAAACGCGGCCTACGGTTCGCTGCGGTGCGACTTGCGCGCCTGGGGCAGCGTGCCGGGCGGCGTGGCAGGATGGTTGGTGCCGAGGGCGTCGGAAGTCGAGTAGGCTCCCTTCTCTTCCGTGTCCCGCGTCGCGTCGTCATTCACCGTGTTCGCATCGTCTCTCCCGGCGTGGGCGTGATCCGGCGTCGGCTTGCCCGCATAGTCCGTCGAAGGCCCCTCAATGGTCTCGCCGCCTGTGTCCACGCGGTCAGGAGTGGGCTTCCCTGTCGGATCGCCTTGCGGCGTTCGAGCCGGTTCTTGTTTCTCCAACGATTCCTGGGGCATGGGCCGCCTTCCTTGTCCTCGCTATGGCATCGCGGGCCTGCCGAGTCTTCGGCAGGCCCGTAAGGAGTGTTTGCCGAATGTCTGGCCCGCAGGCGCGTACCGGAGCGTCACGCGGAACGGTCACGACACGGCTGCTAGAGGGACGTAAGCGGACGGTCGCGTGTTCCTGAAAATCCGGCGGGGCAGGCAAGAGGAGAAAGACGCCCGGAAGTCCAATACCGTCTCAAGACCAGACCGAAACCATAAGACATCGAGGAGGAGGATGCGAATGGAAACCTCACCCCCGCTAACGCGCACGGCGGGACGCACGCTGCTCGACATGAACGGCTATCAGTGGACGGTGCTGTTTGCCGCCTGGCTCGGCTGGGGCTTCGATGTCTTCGACGGCCTGCTGTTCAACTACGTCGCGCCCAACTGCGTGCCGACGCTGCTGCATCTGCCCATCGGGTCGCCGGAGGCGAAAGCCGAAACATTGCGATGGGGCGGTATCCTGACCTCGCTGCTGCTCATCGGCTGGGCCACCGGAGGCATCCTCTTCGGCAGAGTGGCCGATCATATCGGACGCACGCGCACGCTCCTGCTCACGATGCTGCTGTTCGCGGTCGGCACGGCGGCCTGCGCGCTGGCCCCGAATATCTGGGTCTTGATGCTCTTCCGGGTCGTCGCCAGTCTGGGCATCGGGGGCGAGTGGGCGGCGGGCGCGGCGATGGTGGCCGAAGTCGTGCCGGAGAAACGGCGTGTCGAGGCGGGCGCGCTGCTCTACACCTCCGCGCCGATGGGCCTGTTTCTGGCGACCTTCGTGGACAACCAGATCGCGGGCGTGCATCTCAAAGGCAGCCCGGAGATCTCCTGGCGCTATGTGTTCCTCTCCGGCCTGATCCCGGCTGCCGTCGCGTTCCTGGTGCGCCTGTTTATCCGGGAACCCGAACGCTGGAAAGACGCGGCGGCCCGCAGCCATCCGCCGCGACTCCGGGAACTCTTTACGCCCCAGCATCGCGCGCTGACCCTCAGCGGGTTCGCGATGGCCGTCACTGCGCTCATCATGTGGTGGAGCTGCAACGCCTTCATTCCGACCGTCGCGACGGGACTGGCTCAGGTGGAAGCGAAATCGCAGGGGCTGGACAAAGCGGCGACGGGGCAGATCGTGGCATCGTGGAAAGCCATCGCGACCAACAGCTTCAATCTTGGCGGGCTGATAGGGACGCTGCTGACGATCCCGGCCTCCAAATATCTCGGTCGGAAGAAGATGTTCGGTCTCTATTTCCTGCTCTCCGCCGTGTCTATCATGACGACCTTCGGGCCGAACCTGGCCCCGATGAGTCGCCTGTATATGTATTTCGCCATCGGCCTGACGGTCTTCGGCGTGTTCGGCAGCTTCACCTACTATCTGCCGGAACTGTTTCCGACCCGGCTGCGCGGAACCGGCGCAGGCTTCTGTTACAATGTAGGGCGCATCGTCGCGGCCATAGGCCCGTTTCTGGTGGGATGGGTGGCCTCGCAGGGCGCGGACTCGCTGAAGCTGGCGCTTTCGACCCTCTTCTATGTCGGATTTGTGCCGCTCCTGGGAATGCTCGCCCTGCCCTGGGTCATCGAGACGAAGGGCCGCGCATTGGCGGATTGACCCACCCCCCGTCCCCACTGCAAGGGCCGTCTGATTCCGACACGAGTCGGGACGGCCCTTGCGACCCTGGCCGCTCGTACCTCGCTAAGGAGGGGGAGCAAAGGCGGAAGCGTGACTGTTTGCTCCCTTCTCCCTCCCAGGGAGAAGGGCCGGGGATGAGGGTGCAGGCTTGGAGAAGTACCGATGAAAGCGATGGTGTTGTCACAGCCGGGGCCGGTCGAAACGTCGCCGTTGCAGTTGCGCGATCTGCCCGTGCCGGAACCGGGACAGGGTGAAGTCCTGATCCGCGTGGAGGTCTGCGGCGTCTGCCGCACCGATCTGCACGTCGTCGAGGGGGAACTGATTCCGCATCAGCCGGAGATCGTTCCGGGCCATGAGGTCGTCGGGCATGTGGAGCGGCTGGGGCCGGAGGCGTCTCGTTTTCAGATCGGCGACCGGGTCGGAGTCGCCTGGCTGCACGCCTCCTGTGGCGTCTGCCCCTACTGCCGCCGGGGCGACGAAAACCTGTGCGATAACCCGCGTTTCACCGGCTACGACGTGAACGGCGGCTATGCGGAGTACACGGTCGCGCCGGAGGACTTTATCTATCCCATTCCCGAAGGCGTCACATCTCGCGAGGCCGCGCCGTTCCTCTGCGCGGGCATCATCGGCTA
>DASRGL010000419.1:0-26599 GCA_035651115.1 Chthonomonadaceae bacterium | reverse complement strand
TGACGGCGTTTTTCCGGCACTACGGGCATAACCTGGTCAAGAAGCACGACCGGAACACAGACTTGTACCTGAAGGGCTTGCCGCAGGAGGTCAAGCCGGAGAGCGCGTATCGGGAGGCCCAGCAGTTGATCAAGCTGGCATGACCTAATCTTGCTCGAGACTGAGCGCGCAACCGCGCCAGGGAGCGTTCGCGCTGGATAGGGTCTCCTCAAGCCATGGACGCCGGGCTTCCCCCGGAGCGGTTCGCGGACTCTGGCGTATCATGCCGAGAAAGCGTTGCGCCCGTCCGAAAGCAGCACGGAAGGGTTCTCCCATTTCGGACAGACGGTCCGGAATGGCTTGTTAGCGTTCTGTGCGCTCGGTCTCTGGACGCCGTGTCCACATCGCCCCTTGCCTCTGCCAGACTTTCTCGCGGGCAGGCGTGTTAGTGGGAGCCTGACCCAACGTGCGCAGGGATTCCCGCACCAGCGTATAGCGGCCCTGGGAGCCGCGTTCCTGGATCTCTTTGTCGCGTACGGCCGCATTATGACCGCCTTCCTGCCAGCGCTGCTGTAAATACACGGCGAACGCCTCTATTCGGCAGGGCCGTGGAGCGCGCTCTTTGCGTTCCGGGAACGTGGGAGCGTAGGCAAAAGTACGCACGGTTTTGGGCGACAGGTTCAGATGGCGGGCCATGGCGCTGAGGTTCCCGCCTTGAGCAAACAGGGCGCGCACCTGCTCATAGCGTTCGAGCCGACATGGACGCCGACAGTACTTTTCCTGAGCCAGACGCGCTTGCTGGCGGCTCAGAGGGACCCTGGGCGGCGGAACCGCGAGCGACGGCACTCGCACTTTCTCACGCCCAACTCGTCCGTCGCTACAAAACGCAAAGAACGTTCAGCTTCGTGACCGCATGCGGTGCGTTCTCTTGAAAGCCGAGGGCAGAACCAATCGGGACATCACAGGCCTCCTGCACGCCAGTGAACACACCATTAACGCCTGGCTCGACCGCTTTGACGCAGGCGACTTAGAGACCCTCTGTCACTGGGACATCGGCGGTTCCGAAGGCTACTTGAACGCCGAGCAGATCGCTCGGCTCGTGACCGAGTGGGACACCTGGCGCTTTCAGAGTGCCAAGCAAGCGGCGGCTGGGGTTTTCGAGCAATGGGGCGTGATCTACGCCGAACGCGGAAGACGCGACCTGTTGCATCGGTTAGGATATGTCCGCCAAAAAGCCCGTCTGATCCCTTCCCAAGCCGACCCCGCAGCGCAGGCGGCTTTTTTACTGACCCGTGCGTAGATTTGTAAACGGCCCTTACCCCCCGCCCCTCTCTCCCAATGCTGGGAGTTCAGTAGCCCCTTCCCGCCTTCACCGATGTAGTTCGCCTGAATAAGATACTTCGGCATCTTCATCTCCTGCTTGGGATGGCTCTTTTTTCGACGATCGCTCTCTATTTTCCTGGTCCGAGACGACCTCCGCCGAAACCAACGGCTGCAGGTGCGGGCGCTGGGAAAGCAGGTCTGCCAACCGTTGCCTACATCGCGCTGCCTCGTCATTGTTTTTACTCAGCTGCCGAAGGGCCATAATTTGTAGTACCAGAGACTGCGCCTGGTGGTGTGGCGGCCCGGACGCCGGATCAGGAATCCGCTCGAGCGCGGCGGCGGCCTGGTTGTCCCGCAGCAATATCCGGGCGTAGTCGCGCTGTACTACATTTTGGGACCGCGCGTCCATCTCTGCTGCCGCGTTCACGGCGCGTTCTATATGGCACTTCGCCCTATCAAAGTTTCCGGCCAGGCTGTACAGTTCCGCCAGTTCCCGTTGGAAGTATTCGGTGAACCGGGCGGCCATCGCCGCGCCTTCGTAGCGGCGCAGTTCTTCGATGGCCCGACGGCGACTCTGACGTGCCAGCGAGGACGCATAGATAATGACCGCGTGCGGCCACCACCGGGATCGCCGCGCCCGGCCCGTTCCGTCAACGTTGAGGGCCATCTGCCGGGAACGCTGCGCGAACTGAGCGGCTTCCCGAAGGCGTCCAATGGCGTTCAGCCACATGCTGTGGTTGTAGTAGGCCAGCCCCAGCACTTCCCGCGCCGCCGGGTGTTCTAGCGCGTGCGGCCACAGCCGGTTCTCCACCACCAGGTACTCCAGATCGCCCAGAACAGCCTCTTCGTGATAACTACTCGTTGAGGCGCTCGCCGTAGAGGTAGCGGTTGCGGACTTTGCGGTAGAAGGTAACGTGGTCGAGGACGATGAGGCGGGTCATGAAGTCGGCGCGGCGCGCTAGGACGCGGTCGCCGTTTTGCAGAGCGAACGGCTCGATGCCGTCCACCGCGAAGATCACCTCGCCGCCGTCCGATTCGACTTCGACTTCGATGATCTCCGCGCCCGGCACGACCATCGGACGCGCGCTCAGGGTGTGCGGGCAGATCGGCACGACGACGAACGCCTCCACCGTCGGCACGACCAGCGGCCCCCCCGCCGAGAGCGCGTAGGCCGTCGAACCGGTCGGGGTCGAGACGATGATGCCGTCCGCCGGGAAGGTCGCAAAGAGGGAGCCGCCGAGGAAGGTCTTCAGCCGCAGCATGTGCGACATGCCGCTCTTGATGATGGCGTCGTTCAGCCCGACTCCGCGATGCACGCACGCGCCTTCGCGCCAGACTTCGGCGTGGACCATCACCCGCTCTTCCAGTTTCATCCGGCCGTTCAGTATCTCTTCCAGATGCGGGAAGAGATCGTCGGGATGCGTCTCCGCGATGAAGCCGAAGCGCCCCATGTGGACGCCGAGGATGGGGATACCGCGCTCCGCCGCCATGCGCGCGGCCATCAGGATCGTGCCGTCGCCGCCAAGCGTGACGATAAACGCGACGTCGTTCCAATCTATCTCCGTCAGTTCCGGGCGGTTCAGTTTCTGGGCGGATTTGCCATTCAGCCGCACGCCGATATTACGCTCGAGCAGCCAGGCGATCACCTCCTGCGCGAACGCCAACGCCTCCGGTCTGGTCTGATGTACGACGATCCCGACGTGACGGGCCATAGATTTCTGCCTTTTCTCTCTCCGCTTCGCGCTACCGCATTCTATGCTCAAACTCAAGCGGCGACTTCTTCAGACTGCGCGGGTTCCTCCTGTAACCGTTCCATGAAGTCCAGGATTTCCACGCCGATGATTTTCCCGTCTCTGTCATAGTCTACCATGACGCCTGGTTCTATCTCGTGGGTATCGTAAACGTCGGCATCGCTCAGGTCAATATAGAGAGCATCTACCGATTTATCATAGCGAATTAGTTTCATGGTTGTCTCCAATAGCGGCCCTGACTGGTCGCATATACGCTAACGACGACAGGAGGATTGGCGTTCACTGCTACCACCGCGCGCAGGAGCATAAGCCGATTATCCCGAACGACGACCGCTTGATACACCTTACGTCCCTTCCTCTCATTTTTCGCGGTTCCGACGTTCCTCCAGTTCTTGCATTCGCTCCTCGTAAATCTCTTCGCGATTGAACTTCTGCCCCCCGAAATCGATTCCCTTTTCCATCCTGGCAATCAGACGTTCCCTTGCTTCTCGTCGTCTCTGTTCGGCTTCTTCATCCGTCACCAGGCCATCAGGCATGAAGATCACGATGACACGAGCGTATTTTATCCCTTCGGGCCTTTCCTTTCGTTCGACTTTGCCGTTCTCATACACGCCTTCTACAGCCAGCAGCGCCATTCTCCTCACCTCCCGTCTCTATTGTAGGGGGCGCGGTGCGAGATTGTCAAGGACGGGTTGCGCCGGACAGGGCCGCGAGACGCGCTTTCTCCTCCTCTAGCATCCGCGCCTGGATGCGCTCGCGTTCGGGAACGATGCGTTCACGCGACACGGCAGGCTGGAAGTCCAGGCGCTCGACGCCCAGGCCGCGCAGCGCTGCCTGCTCGACCAGCGAAAAATCGTCCGGGTTCGCCCGGTTGAAGTTCATCGGTTCCTGAAGGGAGAAACAGGGATTGGTGAGGAAGCGCGGCGTGCCGGAAAGGTTCTGCGAAGAGGCGTGCAGCATGAACGGGTGCAGCAGCACGATGTCGCCCGCGCGCCCGGTACACTCGATAAAATCGTGGCATTCGGCCAGCATCGGGACGAAGTCGAAGCGCGTATAGCCCTCGGCATAGGCGACGCCTTCCGGGTGCGCGGCCAGGAAGCGCGCAACCGGCCCGACCGAGTCGCAGGCGACGAACGTGCCGCCGCCCTGCGGCTCGATGTCCGACCAGAGGATCAGCGTGAGCAGCCCTTGCTCCGGGCTGTCGAGGAAGTGCAGGAACCAGTCGCCGTCCTTGTGCCAGCCGGGCGACTGCGCGGAGGGCGGCTGCCAGGGTTTATCCTGCCCATCCCGGAAGTTGATGATGAAGCCGTCTCCTATGTTGACCGGCTGTTTGAGGCGTTCCGCGCCGCCCAGCAGTTCGCACGCGGCCTGCCAGGCTTTCGGCGCGAACTCCTGGAGCGGGTAGCGGTTCGCGGTCGGCATGTGGATGCGCGATTTCTCCCAGGTCGCCGGATCATCGGGATCGTAGCCGAGGCGCACGAACGCCTGCGCGGTCATCTCCTGCGCAACTTCGCGCGGAAAGCAGTCGTGCAGCACGACATGGCCGCGCGTCAAAAACTGCTCGCGCTGCGCCTCCGTCAAAACGCGCTCATCGGTCGGCATGGTCGTCTCCAGAAAGGGATTGGGCGAGCCTGTCCAGCAGGCTGTTGTCCAGGCAGTGGCGCATCTGCGGCACGATGCAGGGCATTCCGTAGGCCCGCGTCGGGTCGCCGTACCAGTTGGTCAGCCGCATGTCCAGGTTCAGATCGGCGCAGGCCACGCCGTCGTCGTGCGTCTCCGCGAGGATGACGCCGCTCGAACTGATGATCATGCTGGGCGGGTTGATGGAGGAGGAGACGAAGTAGATGCCGTTGTCGAGGGCGCGCGTGCGCCAGGTGATGGGTTTGCCCCCGGCGACCGGCAGGAACAGAATCTCCGCGCCCTGGTGCGCGAAGTAGCGCGCGACCTCCGGGAACCACTCGTCGTAGCAGATATGCGCCGCGATGCGCCCGAAATCCAGATCGAAGACCGGATAGCTCTCGCCGCACGAGAACCCGGCCATCAGTTCGTAAAAAGTCAGGTGCGTCTTATCGTACTGGCCGACGAACCGCCCCTCCCGGTCGAAAAGGACCGCCGTATTGAACAGATACTTGCCGCGCCGCTCGATGTTCCCACACAGCACATTCATACTGTACTGCTTCGCTTTGGCCGCCAGCAGGGCGCAGAGCGGCCCGTCGGGAACCGTCTCGCCGACCTCCCAGTAGGACTTATACGCCCGCTCCTCCACGCCGACGATGGGAGAGAACTCCGGCAGGGCGACGATGTCCGGGCGCAGCGCGCCCGCCTGGTCCAGCTTTGTCGCGATGCGCTCCCGATGGCTCTCGACCGTCAGCGGCGATTCCGGCGCGCCGAAGCGGATGGTCGCGACGCGAGCCTTGCGATGATTCGGCTTCGGAATCGCCACGACCGTCGGTTCCAGCCACTCCACGCTGCCGGTCGCGGTGGCGCGCAGATAGAGTTCGAACTTATTGCCGTCGCCTGGCGGGTCGTGCTGGAACTCCTGTTGGAGCAGGGTCTCCTCGCCCCACGCCCCCTGCGGCACGAGGAAGTGCTGCGCGACCTGCACGAAGAGGGAGAGTTCGGGGTTGGCGATCTCCCGGATGCGGACGCGCACGGACGCCCGATACCACTGTCCCGGCTGCAAGTTCGCCTCGCCCCGCCAGCAGCCGAACGCCTGACGGTCGCCGGTCGCGGCCAGCAGCAGGCGGCCCGCGCCGCCGTTCTCGGCAGGCACGAACTGATGGCGCGGCGCGAGTTCCGGGCGCGGCGTCACGAACGTCCAGTGTTCCGGCGCGTCGCCCGTGCCGCGAAACGTCGGATTGAGGACAAGGTTTTCTGCGCTGTGTGCTGTCATGGGATTTCTCCTGGCCCCCTCCCTAACCCTCCCCCCAAGAACAGGGGGAGGGTTAGGGTGGGGGGCCTATTTCACCCACTCCCGCGAGTCGGGAACGGGCAGCCAGGCTCCCTCCTGCTGGATGGACTGCTGCGAGATCAGGCCGGGCAGGGTCATGTCCATCGCCTCATGGATGCCGAGGGGACAGGGCGCTTTGCCCGTGAGCGCGTTGACGAAATCGAGGACTTCAAAATAGTCGCCGCCGCCGTGTCCGGCCCGCAGCGCCTCCGGCGGCGGATTCCGCCAGATGTCCGGCAGGTACTGCTCGGCCAGGCGATCAATCCGCATCAGGGACTCCAGATCGTGCCACTGCACGGCTTCGCTCAGGGCTTCCAGCCAGATTTTGCCGCGATCCACCGGCCCGCCGCGCGAGGACTCGTAGACGCCCGCCGTACCCTGCAACTGGTAGTTCGCCATGGCGTGCGGGCGCGGGGAGACCAGGTCGGTGCGAATCTTTATCAGCGCGCCCTTCGCCGTCTTGCAGAGCATCACCGCCGTATCTTGATGATACAGTTCGCCGCGCGGGTCTTTGCGATGCCGGCCGCTGCCCTCGCACGCGACGCGCACGACTCGATCCCCCGGCATCCACTGCAAGACCGGTCCCAGGCTGTGCGTCGGATAGGTGACGCCGTCAATGCCCAACTGCCAGTAGCGCCGCCATCTGGTCTGTTCCGCCAGGTCGGTCACGTCGTGCAGGTACTCGCCCTCCGCATAGTAGACCGTGCCGAAAAGCCCCTGCCGCGCCAGTTCGCGCACGAGAATGTTCGGCTTCATGTAGATATAGTTCTCGGCCAGCATGTACGTTCCGCGCGACTGCGCGGCGGTCTGAACGAGTTCCCGGCACTGTTCGAGCGAGATGCCCGCCGGGACTTCCGAGAGGACGTGCAGGTTCCGCTTCAGCGCGGCGACGGCCTGCGGCACGTGGAGGTTCTGCGGCGTGCCGATGACGACCGCATCGAGTTCCGACTTCTCCAGCATCTCCTCATAATCGGTATACTTCTCGCTCGCGCCCATCGCCTGCATACACCGGTCGAGCGTCTCTTCGTGCAGATCGCAGACGGCGTGAATCCGCGCGCCGTTGGTCTCGAACGCCGTGCGGAAAGAGCCGCCGCGCCCGGCAGCGCCCACCAGCCCCACATTCAATCGTGTCAAAACCGACATGCTTCTGAATTCTCCTTTAGCCCTCATACCAGCGAAGCGTAATGCGCGCTTGGCATGAAGATGCCGCCGCTGCGGGCGTAGAAATCCTCGTCCAGGCGATAGAGGCCCTGTTGAGGCTGCATCCAGGCCGCGCCATAGCAGGGATGATAGCTCTCCATGCGCGCCCAGTCCCGATAGTTCTGGAAGCCGTTCGCCTCGACCACGCCGATCTTCATGCCGGGCAGGGGGGCCAGCCGCGCTGCCACCGACTTGTTCCAGTCCACCAGGATCGGATTGACCGTCAGATCGGCGCAGAAGCAGGGAACGCCCCGTTCGTGGGCCAGCCTCGCGATCTTGAAACTCATGCTCAGCGTCTTGGCAATCGGCTTGAGGGCGATGGCCCCATAGCCCAACTCCATCCGCTCCAGCGCCTCCTTGTCCGAATGCGCGCTCTCGTCCGCCGCCACGCGCACAGGAATATCGCGCACGTCACAGAGCAGCGATTCGGGAAACGGCTCTTCCAGCAGCACGACCCAGTCCAGCGCGCCAATCTGCCGGGCATAGTCCAGCAGGCGCAGCAGCCGCTCTTTCGACTCATAGCGCCCGTTGGCATCGAGATAGTAGAGAACATGCCCGCCCTCCGCCCCGGCCACTTCCAGCCGCTTGCAGGCGTCGTGGATGGCGGCCAGACGCTCCGTATCGGCCTGAAGCATCTTCTCCTGATCGCCGTCCTTGTCCGGGTCGGCCCCCAGTTTGATCTTGAGCAGATAGTAGCCCTCGTTCACGAGCGACCGTATCTCGTCAATCGTCTTGCCGTAGCTGATGAGCGGGATATTGAGGACCTGCGCGTGCCGATGCGCCAGGGCCGGGCGCGAATCGGCTGGAATGATCTCCTCGAATCGCGGGATGCCCTTCTCGGCAGCGGTGAGCATCCAGGCCGCGTTGTCCACCGCGACGAGCGCGTTCAGGGCGAAGGTCAGGCGCAGATCGGGGTTCTCGGTGATGCGCTTGCCGTACTCGTAGGTGAGGGGCAGCAGGCGTTCCAGCAGGTCGGTCGGGGTCTCGAAGGGAACGTCTTGCGCGGCGCGCAGGGCGTAGCCGGTCAGAAGCAGCATCAGGCCGTTCCCGGCGGCTTCGGAGTTCCGTCCGAAAACCTCCGGGTCGGACCAGAGGACGCCCTGCGTTCCCAGGCCGAGGCCGCGCTTGCCGGTGTCGCTTTCCAGCAGCGCGACGGACTGCCACGCCTCATGGACGTAGCCGCCTTTGAAGCCGAAGGGCGCAGCCATCGCTTCGCGCTCGAAGTTCAGGTTGGTGCGGGTAATACGAATCATTGCTTTTTCCTGGCAGGTGAGTATGCAGGCTATTTCATCCTTCTCGCCCCGACTTCCTCTAAAAACAGAAACAGGCTTTTCCCAACAAGGGAAGAGCCTGCCACCTGAAAGTAGAAATACCTTGCCCGGCGAATGCATTCGCGGCTGCCAAAGCACGAAGTCCGCGCAGGCCGACTCAAAACCCAGTCCGCGACGGCGGACTTTGGGCTTTTGCAGGTGCAGTTTTAACTGCCACAACAGGTTTTTCTACACGTTCCGAGAGAATATTCGATAGGAACAGCACACCCAACCATCAGCCAATCTCTACATTTCCAGATGGTATTCGGCTTTCTGCTCTGCGATCTCCAGTTGCAAAACATGATTCTCATCTGCCAGAGTAGAACGCGCAAGTTTGCAGTAATCGGGCAACAACTCGATACCAATATACTGCCGTCCCAAGCGCCTTGCCGCGATTGCCGTCGTGCCGGAACCAACAAATGGGTCAAGCACTATGTCTCCCGATTTTGTGAAAAGCCGTATGAACCAATCTGGCAGTTCTAATGGAAAGGCTGCGGGATGATTCTTATTGCCACATTCGGTTGCAAAATGCAGCACATTGGTCGGATAGGCCATTTCCCTCCCAAGCCAGTTAGAGATGTTCTTGCCGAACCCACTGCCTACTTTAGAGTTGTCGCGGCGCTTATCTGTCTCGCTCAGATTCTTCAAACGAGATTTTGCCCAGTCCCCCATCGGAACCATAACGCTTTCCTGATACATGGCAAACTTCTTCTGTTTGGTGAAATGCAGGCAACGTTCCCAGGCGTCGCGAAACCGATTGGGCCATTTTCCGGGATAGCAGTTGCGCTTATGCCAGATATACTCCTCCGTCCAGAGCCATCCTTGCTTCCGCATCTCTAGGATAAGTTCGAGGACATAGGTATGACGTTCCCCATCCTGAGCTTTTTCTTTTATGTTCAGCACAAAAGAGCCGTCTGGCTTAAGAATACGGTATAACTGGGCAGAGATTGGCAAAAACCACTCGATATATTCCGCAGGCGTCACTCCTCCATAAGTAGTTTTGCGTTGGTCGGCGTAAGGCGGTGATGTAAAAATCAGGTTGATACTGCTATCAGGCAAAGTCGGAAGAATTTCTCGACAATCGCCCTCAAGGATAACGTCCGTTTTCAAGCTCCTCTCCTGTTCCCTCTAGAGACAGCGTTTGAGAACCTTCTCGATGCTGGCGCGGCCTGTTCCGTATTTGCTTTCCCAATCATACATGATTGC
This sequence comes from Chthonomonadaceae bacterium, assembly GCA_035651115.1. Classification (GTDB taxonomy): domain Bacteria; phylum Armatimonadota; class Chthonomonadetes; order Chthonomonadales; family Chthonomonadaceae; genus DASRGL01. Next base: position 16,880 of record DASRGL010000419.1, on the reverse strand, counting down.
CCGCTCCTTGTTGTCGAGCAGGGTTCCAAAATCGGTATTGTTTGGCATTCCGGCAGACGCCCATTCGAGTACTTTTTGAGTGTACCCTTTTTCATCAGCGACGAAGTCCCATAAATCCTGTCCCATCAGCACTTTGCCTGAAACACGCTGCATAATCCCGCTTAATTGTGTCTGCAAGCCGTAGGTGACGCCAAGTATCCCTATTTTGTCGTGCGCCTGCTGCAACCGGGCAATATTATCGTTGAGTGTGTCTACGGCGTCTTTATTCATCGTGTTCGGGCTGCTCTTGATTTGAATCTGATACTCCTTGCCGTCTCGATCAACGCGAAGGTCAAAGCCCCTTTGCGTTGAAGGTATACTACCCGTCACAATCAGCATATCCTGCACGACGAAGCCCCAGGAGGTCACTATCGAACGAGTCACCTTCTGATAGAAACAGAACCGTATCACCTCGCGATGGTCGGTGAAATTGAAGGCGCGAATGAGAAACGGATTGATGAGCAGCTTGTCGAAATCGGTGTCATTGATCTCGTCGAGCGCGTTTTCAACAAAGTCACGGATGAGCGCCTTGATCCACAGTTCCCGAATGTCTGTCTTTCCCGGAGACAGAAATCGGTCTCTTATCTGTATCAGTTCGTGTGCCTGTTGCGGGGTCAGATAAGAACGCCCACGTTGGGTTCTCGGCTCTAGCAAGTCGGCCTCCGTACAGAGGGCGAACGCCTCCGCCGTTTCAAGAAACCGGGCGATGCCATGCGCCGTTATTTCACCGATGCCATTGACTTTTTTGCAGATGTAGCTGATGAGGTCTAATTCGAGATCGGGAGGACTTGAGAATTTGGTCTGCGCCATCAGAAAGGTACCCTCGGAATGCGGTCACTCTGTCTTGATTATGCAGGCTATTTCTCCCTCGCCAGACCGATTTCCTTACAGGGGAGAGGCGGATTCTCAAAACCAGTTCTTGCGCTTGAAGTAGACGACGAGCAGGCCCGCGATGGCCGCCATCCCGCCCAGCGCGCCATAGTAGCCGTAACGGGTGTGAAGTTCGGGCATATTCTCGAAGTTCATGCCGTAGATGCCTGCGATCAGGCTGGCGCTCATCAGGATCGTCGAGATGACCGTCAGCGTCTTCATCACCTGGTTCATGCGGTTGGAAAGCACGGACAGGTGGAGATCCATCGCGCTGGAGAGCAGGTCGCGATAGGTGTCCACGCTCTCTACCAGCCGCACCAGATGGTCGTAGACGCTCTGGAAATAGAGCAGCGAGGCTTCGGGGATGATGGGAAGGTCTTGCCGAAGTATCAGGTTGAGGGCGTCGCGCTGCCCGGACACGACGCGGCGCAGCGCCAGCAGGTCTTTTTTCAGGCGGAAGATCTCCTGCCCCTGCACCGGCCTATCGCCCGCGAAGATATGGTCTTCGACCGATTCGACCATCTCGGTGATCTGGTCAATGACCGGGAAATAGCCGTCTACCAGCGTGTCGAGGAGCGAATAGAGCGGAGCCGCAATCGCCTCCTTGTGCGGCATGGCGTTGGCACGCCAGCGGCGCACGCACTCTTCTATCTCCGGGAACGGCTCATTGTGCGTAGTCACCAGGAAGTTCGTCCCCATATAGATGACCACTTCCCGGAAATGCAGTTCGAGATTTGCGGCGGCATCCACCGCAAACATCACCAGGACATAGGCTTTGGCGAACTCCATGCACTTGGGCCGGGGATGCGGAGTCAGCATCTCTTCCAGGGCGAGCGGATGCAGATGGAACTCCTCTTCCAGCAGGCGCAGGTCTTCGGCCTGGGGCGCGGTGATGTCCAGCCACAGCAGGCTGTCGTGTTCCAGAGCGTCGCTGATGGCTTCCAGAGAGACCTCCTCATGGATGCCTTTCTGAACATGGTAGGCCCAGGCCATCAAGTGGCGATGGGCCGTCTGCGGCCCCTTCTGTGCGGCGGTGACAGTTTCCATCCCGGACACTCTCGCGGCTCCTTTTAGACCCACCCCCGGCCCCCTCCATCAAAGGAGGGGGAGCGAAACAGAGGCTCTCACCCTCATCCCCGGCCCTTCTCCCTCAAAGGGAGAAGGGAGCCAGACATTCACGAGGGCGCTGCTTGCTGCGCCCTCATTTTTGGGCTGCGCCCAAAGGGTGAGGGCCCATCGGGAGGTTCCTACTGCGCCGCTTCCGACGGGGCGGCGAGTCCCTGCCGCGCGGCCCAGACCGCCGCCTGCACCCGGTCGGAGACACCCAGCTTGCCGATGATATGCTCCACATGGCTCTTGACCGTGCTTTCGGCTACGAACAGTATCGCCGCGATGTCCCGATTGGAAAGGCCGGTCGCCAGCAGGCGCAGCACCTCCTGTTCCCGCTCGGTCAGCGGCTCGATCAGGTCGGAGGCGCTTGCGGCCTGATCGCTGATGCCGCGCAGCGAGCGTATCAGATCGTGCGCGCTCAGAAGCATCTCGCCGTGCGCCACTCGGCGCAGCGCGCTCAAGAACTCTTCACGCTCGATCCCCTTGAGCAGATAGCCCGCCGCCCCGCCCGCCACCGCCCGCGCCATATAGGTCGGATTATCGTAGGTCGTCAACATGACGACGATCGTCTGCGGATGCTCGCGCTTGAGCGCCTGAAGCGTATCCAGCCCATCGCCGCCCGCCATGCGGATGTCCAGCAGCACAAGCTGCGGATGCACCTGGCGGGCGACCTCCAGCGCCTCCCGGCCCGAACCGGCCTCTCCCACGACGCGGAACTCGGTATCCTCCAGCATACTGCACACGCCCCCACGCCAGATCGCATGATCGTCCACCAGCAGGACGGTCACCTCCTGCGCGTTTTCCTGGCTCTCGGCAGGTCGCGTCTCGCTCATCTCTCCTCTCCTCCCGAACTCTCCGGCTGCGCTTCCAGGGCCGGAAACACGGCCCGAACGCGAGTCCCCTCGCCCGGCGCGCTGCGCAACTGATAGGTTCCTCCAATCAGGCTGACACGCTCGGCCATGCCCTGTAGCCCGACATGGGTGTAGTCCTCGATGCGTTCTTCCGGCGCAAACCCCTGCCCCCAGTCCTGCACCTCCAGCGTCAGTTGCGAATGCCCTGTCGGGCCGTCGTTCTCGGCCAGCAGCAGCATTCGGACACGGGTCGCGCGGGCGTGCTTGCGCGCATTCGTCAGCGCCTCCTGCGCCACACGGTAGGCCGTCGTCTCCAGCGTCCGATCGAAGCGCAGTCCGGCGATATTGTGCAGAAACTCGGCTTCCGTCCATCCGGCCCGCGCCTTCTCCTCCATCATCAGTTGATCGAGCGCGCCCGCCAGTCCCATTTCGTCCAGCGCCAGCGAGCGCAGGCCGCTGACCAGACGCCGCGATTCGACGACCGCCTCTTTCAGGTAACGGACACTCTGATCCAGTTCCCTTTCCGCGCGCTCGCGCTTCTCGGCCTGGTGCGCGTAACGGAAACTTTCCAGATGCGCGTGCGCGGCCATGACATACTGCGTCAGCCCGTCATGCAGGTCATAGGCGATAGCGCGGCGCTCTTCCTCCTGGGCCGCGATCAACCCGCGCAGGAGAGCGCGCTGCCGCGCCAGCATCCGCAGGTTGTGAATGGCGATCCCGGCATAGGCTCCGAGCGCCTGCACCGCTATCTCGTCGGCCTCTGTGAAGGAGCCGCCGTCTTTTTTATTGGTCAGATAGAGGCTGCCCAGCACGACATCCCCGTTGCGTATCGGCACGCCCAGAAAGCTCTCCATAGGTGGATGGTGCGGAGGAAAACCGATGGAAGCCGGATGCTCGGCCAGGTTCGCGATGCGCAGCGGTTCGGCGCGCTTGAGCAGCAGACCCAGCACGCCCTCGCCTTTCGGGCGCGGGCCGACACGCGCCTCCTCTTCCGGCGTCAGGCCCACCGTGACGAACTCCATCAGCCCGTGTCCGTCGGGATGCGCCACGCCAACGGCAGCGTAGCGCGCCTGCGCCAGGTCACGCGCCGCCTCGGCAATATGATGCAGAGCTTCTACGCCCGTCCGGCTGACGAGAATATCCAGCGCGACACGCCGCGCCGTCTCCAGCACGAGCGAGCGATTCTCTTCGGTCGCCTGTATCTGTCTCTGCTCCATGTCGGCAGCCTCCCCCAGGCTCTGGGCTGGCTCTGTCCGTGCATTCCGCGCCGAACGGGTCGGCAAGGCTTCCTCCATCGGTTCTCTCTCACCACGCTGCCACGCGCGAAAGCTTATTTCTCCCGTTATTGTACTTCATTAGCGGCAAAAGGGCAAAATGGCCGGGCAAAGAACTTGACACCGCTCCCTTACAATGCCTATAATGAGAGCGTCTCGCCCCGTCGCGCAATCACGATGAAAAAACGAGCGTGCGGGCTGTCACGAAACGCCCGCGCGCTCGTTTGTAAAGAGAATGGGATAAACTCTGTCCCCAAAGGGAGATACTCCCCGCTCCCATACGTAGTATAGAATGGAATAAGGTTTGCAAGCAAAGCTCGGACCGCGTTTCCGGCCTCGCCGCCGGTCATGTCAGCGCCCAAGGACACCGCCGTTCGAGAGGAGAACCATGCCATGAGCAAGTACACGACCCGTAAATGGGGAAGGGTCAGCCGCCGGGCTGCCGCAGTCCTGGCAGGGAGCCTGGGCCTGGCGCTGCTGCCTCTGACTGCGCACGCGCAGATCAATCGGTCGCGCCCGCCACAGCAGCCTGCCGGTCCGCCGCCGCAGGCCGCGCCGCCGGTCACCATTCCAGCGCCGCGCGCCCCGATCTATGGTGACAACGATCCCCTGCGCCTGCCTTCTACCCCCTATAACCGCCCGCAGTTTCAGACCGGTCCCGGCCAGGGGCAGAACGGCCTCGACTTCAACTCGCTGTTCTCGCGGCCTACTGCGCCCGGCTACTCGTTCGGAGGACTGCGCGTGCTGACCAATACGCCGGGTCAGTCGGCGGCGGATCGCCTGAACGGAGCGCGGCGCGGCAGCATCAGCCCCATCCAGCCCAATCCGCCCAACGAGCCGGGCGACATCCTCTTCGGCGGACGGGTCGGCGGCAGCCGCAACTATGAGCCGAGCCGGGGCGAAGACCTGCTGTTCGGCGGAAACGTGACCGTGCCGCCCGATATTCAGCGGGCCAACCGGGAGCGATTCCGCAAGTCCCTCGAAGGCTTTATCTACTTCAACGGCATTCGCGGACGGCACCACCACACCTTCTACTACGGCTGGGGCGACTACTATTTTCCCGGCGGGGCCGCCTACTATCCGTTCTACTATCCGACCTACATAGACGGGCTGACGCTCTACTCGCCGTATGCCTACTACTACGGCGTCCTCCCGGCATTCATCAGCCTCAACAACGTCTACTACACGCCGCCGCGCTATATCTATGTGCCGGTTCCCGTCTACAACAACTACGGCGGCTACCAGGGCTGGCGCACCGATGACGTGGACGACTACTATCTGAACCGGGAGCGCAAAGGCAAGGACGACACGAAGCCGCGCGGCGACGACTATCGCATCGGCGAGAAGGAGAGCAAGAACGACAAATCGGTGGAGGCGGCTGCCGATGACATCCGCAAAGCCTGGCAGAACGGCGACATCGAACTCCTCGCCAAGCATATCCGGCGCGACTCGCGCATCGCCGTCTATCTGCGCGGCAAGTATCAGTACTCGCTCGACGCGGGCGACTATCTGGATATGACCCGCGACGCCTTCCAGACGACCAAGACGATTCGCGTCGAACTGGACAACGTCAAGAAGAAAGAGAACGACGTCTACACGCTCACAGGCCGCCATGTCTATCGCAGCAAGGACGGCCAGCAGCGTACCGTCTTCATCAGCTTCGTCCTGGAAAAGATGGACGATAACTATATCATCACGCAGGTCGGCACCGCGCCCGACCAGATCGAGGAGTAGAAAGTCGGGTATTCAGGGCTGACGCACTCTCCTCTTTTCTCGGCGAATGCATTCGCGGCTGTAAAAGCAGGCCCCCCTCCCCGGCCCACTGCAAGAGCCGTCTGTTCCGAAACGATTCGGGACGGCTCTCGCGACCCCTCCGAAGCGGCGGTGCTTGCACCGGGAAGCGGAGGAAGAACAGGGGGAGGGAGCCTGTAGGGGCGCAACTTGTTGCGCCCTCTGGGGAGTCGGCACAGGCCGACTTTGTGCCTCTGCAGAAGCGGTTTCAACCGCCGCACGAAAAAGAAGGGGCGGCATCCTGAATACCTAACACCCATACTATGCCCCGTCCTCTCGTACTCGGAAACGGCAACATGCTCGTCGCGATGGATAAAGACCTCTCTATCCGCGACTTCACCTACCCCTATGTGGGCCTGCTCAACCACCTGAGCGGGCATCGCATCCGCATCGGCGTCTGGGTAGACCACCGGTTCGCCTGGCTGGAAGACCCGCACTGGCGCAAAAGCCTCCGCTACGAACCCGATACGCTCCTCACCAGGGCCGAGTGCGTCCATCCCGATCTCGCGCTGGAACTCACCCTTTCCGACTGCGTCAGCCATCGGGAGAATATCCTGCTGCGCCGATTCCATATCACCAATCGCGCCGCCGAAGCGCGGGAGGTGCGCCTGTTCCAGAGCCACAACTTTCATATCGCCGAGACGGACATCGGGGACACTGCATTCTATAACCCGTATGTGGACGCCATCCTCCACTACAAGCGGGACAACTACTTCCTCATCTCCGGCACGACCTCGAAGGAGGGGCTGTTCCAGTACACGACCGGCATCAAGGCGTTCGGCGGCGCGGAGGGAACCTGGCGCGATGCGGAGGATGGCTGGCTCTCCATGAACCCGGTGGAGCAGGGATCGGTGGACTCGACGGTCAGCTTTCGGGCCGTTGTGCCGCCCGGCGGCACGGCCACGATCTACCTCTGGGTCTGCGTCGGGCCGAACCTGGCCGAAGTCACCCGCCTGCACCATCAACTTATTTTGACCGGCTTCGAGGAGATGCGCCAGAACACGGCGGACTACTGGGTGGCCTGGTCGCGCAACGAGGCGGAGGCGGAACGCCTCGGTCGCCTGCCCGCGCCGGTCGCCGAGATATTCCGGCGCAGCCTGCTCCTCATCCGCACGCAGGTAGACAATCGCGGCGCGATCCTGGCCGCCAACGACTCCGACATCATGGAGACGGCCCGCGCGCACTACTCTTATATGTGGCCGCGCGACGGCGCGCTCGTCGCCGCCGTCCTCGACCGATTGGGCTATCAGGAGATCACGCGCCGCTTCTTCCTGTTCTGCCGCAACGTCCTGCCGAAAGACCGCCCGGCTCTGATGCACAAATACAGCGCGGATGGTTCCTGGGGGGCGACCTGGCATCCCTGGCGCATTGGCGACCAGAACGAGGTTCCTTTTCAGCAGGACAGCACCGCGCTGGTCCTCTGGGCGCTCTGGCGGCACTACGACCGGCATCGCGACCTGGAGTTCATCGAGCCGCTCTACTACGACCTCGTCCTTCCGGCCAGCGACTTCATCGTGCAGTACCGCGACCCGCGCAACAATCTTCCTCTGCCCTCCTACGATCTGTGGGAGGAGCGGCGCGGCGTCCATGCCTACACCTGCGGCACGGTCTATGGGGCATTGCAGGCGGCGGCGCGCTTCGCGCAGGTGTTCAGCCATGAGCATGGAGAGCGGTATCTGGAAGCGGCAGAGCAGATCAAAGCGGCGGTCTTGGCGCATCTCTGGGACGAGCAAGCAGGCCGTTTCGCGCGCCGCCTGATCGTGCATCCCGACGGCACGCTGGAACGCGATATGACTATAGACTCCGCGCTGCACGCCCTCTATGCCTTCGGGATGTTTCCTGTGGCGGATCCGCCTATCGCCAGCACGATGCAGCAGACGCTCGCCCGCCTTCAGGTGCAGACGAGCGTGGGCGGCTATGCCCGCTACGAGAACGACTACTACTTCCGCCGCAGCGACGACATCGCGCGCGTGCCGGGAAGCCCCTGGATCATCTGCACGCTCTGGGCCGCGCAGTACTACATCGCCCGCGCCGCCGACCGCGCCGACATGGAGACCGCGCTCAAGCTGCTGGAATGGGCCGCGCGCCATGCCGCCGAGAGTGGCGTCCTCTCCGAGCAGATTCACCCGCTCACCGGCGAACCGCTCTCCGTCTCTCCATTGACCTGGAGCCACGCTGAATTCGTTACTACGACCCTCCACTACCTCGACCGCCTCGACGCCCTGCAATATAGCCCGAACGCCTACTGATTCCCCGGCTGCCGCAGGATTAGCGAGAGCAGGCGGTGAAAACCGTTTCAGGAAGGAATTCCCACGCGCACAAAGGAGTTCGGTATGCCCCTGAAACGGGACTATCTCGCCTACATTCGCACCGCCGCCGCAGGCGCGTCCCGCGCCGCCTTCGACGCCAATCTCGCCGCCTGGCGCGAGAGTTTCGATCCTGCGAACCCTCTGGGCTACGCGGCCCCCGGCTTTCCCGCCGCCTACGCCCGGCTGCACGGCTTCCTCTATCGCCTGGATGGAAAGCCGGAACATGTCGCCGAAACCGTACACGGCCTGACAGCCTATCTGCCCCTTGTCGCGGAGATACCGGCGGCGGCACGCGCCGCGCGCCCGGAGTGGGCCGCCGCCGTGCCGCCGCTCGACGGCATGTTCCAGCCGCCGCACTACCTGATGGCCTACCTGGACATCGCCGACTCCGGCCTCATTTCCGAGGACGACCGGGCGATCATCGCGCAGACCGTCGCCGATGCGCTGCGTCCGCTCTTCCACTTCCCCGAATACGGCACGCACAACCGCGCGATGCTCCGCGCGCTCAACCTGGCGCTGGCCGCCCGTGCTTTTCCCGACCATCCCGAAGCGAACGACTGGGCCAGACTGGGCGAAACGCTGGCCGAGGATTCCTGGGGGCAGTGGTCGGTGGAGGACGCCTCGCTCTATATCCCCGTCTGGCTCTACGCGCTGGTCAGCTATGCGGAGGCCATCGAGGACCCGGAACTCTTCCGCAAGGCGACCACCCGCTACTATTTCGACTACTTCGCCCGCCTGCTCTCTCCGCTCGGCCTTGTGCCGGACTGGGGCGACGCCTGGTGGGGCGCGAGCTATCAGTACTTCCTGCCGCTTCTGGAGCGCGGCGCGACCGAATATCGCGACGCGCCGATGAAGTACGCCGCCGAACGAGTCTGGCAGCGCGAGATCGCCGCGAAAGAGACGCCGCCCGATGTCGGCCTGGCCTGCTGGCTGATCCACGCCTACGACTGGTCGGACGACGCGATCCCGGCGGAGCCGCCCGCCGACACCGGCAGCCACGAGGGACTGGAAGACCTGGTCGGCAAAAAGGTCGTCTTCCGCAGCGGCTGGACGCCCGGCAGTTCCTACCTGCTGCTCAACTACTGCGACGAAGCCCCCTTTGGCCGGTTCACGCGCGACAACCTGCGCGTCTCCATCCCGGTTCATGCCGAGAAGATGCATCACGGCCACGCCGACGAGAACAGCCTGGTGCTGCTCACCAGTCAGGATACCGTGCTGCTGCACGACGGCGGCTATCGTGAAAAGCTGTGCAACGGCCAGTACCGCGCGGACTGCTACCACAATCGCCTGGTCTGGCGGCGGCAGGGCTACACCGGCGTGGGTTCCTTCTTCGACTGGGTGCATGACGAGGGCCACTATCGCCCGGCGCTAACCGAGAAGATTCATTTCTATCGCCTGCCTCGCCCGGCGGTGGACACCAGCCGCACGCGCGTCACCGACGCACAGCGCGGAGTCGTCTGGGATCGCGTCGTCAGTTATCTGCGCGAGGAGGAGATATACGTCCTCTTCGACATCGTTCACAGCACGCAGGAGGGAACGCTGACCCTCGGCAACCTGTTCTACACGACGCATGTGCTAAGCGAGGGCGCGGGCTGGTGGGATACCTGGATAGACGAGATCACTGGCTGGAAGAACGCGCAGACGCGCGCGCTGCTGGTTCACACACTCCCTGCGCCCTATCCCTCCGTGCCGCCGATGGTGATGGGAACGCGCCGGGAGAAGGTGTTCCGCCATCGCCGGGAGGAGACCGGGCTGTTTCAGCACTGGGTCGGCTATCTGCCCGCCGGGCGCACGATCACGTTCGTGACCGTCCTGCGCCCGCATCCGTATGGCGAGGACGCCGCGCCCCTGACCGCGCAGCACGCGCTCTTGCCTCCCGTGCAGATGGGCGGCAACCTGCAGACGGTCGGCGTGCAGATCGCGCTCGGCGCGCGCACCCTGCGGCTCGGCGCGAAGACCGATCTGCGCTACGGCCTGCTGACGGAGGACATCCGCCCGCGCTACACCTTCGAGAGCGGCGCGCTGACCTACGGCCCGCTAGAGACCGACGCGGACTACATCGCCTCCGTGCAGGAGGGCGACCAGCTTGAGTGGAGTTTCCTGAACGCGACCGGGCTGCGCTATGGTGACCAGGAACTTTTCCGTGCGCGGCCCAACCAGTTCTTCCAGAACGACCCGACGGTGCGGCTCGTCTCCGCCTCCAAATGGAAACGCTGGGACGGCATTCATACTGTACGAGCATGAAGGTTCCTCCGGCAAAAAGCGGCACGCGAAAAAAACAGGTTGACACCGCAGGGAAATTGTGTTACAGTGAAGAAGCGGCTAACCTACACGTGTAGGTTAGCGGGCCTATACGAGCAAGTCAGGCAGGATTTCATCCGCCTGGCCGCAGCAAACACGAGGAACTGAATGCGGAAGAGCGCACCGACGATAAGCGATGTGGCGGAAAAAGCGGGGGTCAACCGGGTGACGGCGTCCGTCGTCCTCAACAACTCGCGCGGGAACACCCGTGTCTCCGAAGCCACGCGCCAGCGCATTCTGGCTGCTGCCGCCGAACTCCGCTACCAGCCCAACGCCGTGGCGCTCTCTCTGCGCCGCCGCCGCACCGATACCATCGGCTTCTATAGCGGCGATAACTCCAACGATGTCCGCTTCCCGTTTTTCTCGCAGATCATCTCCGGCCTGCAAAAAGGCTGCGAACAGTACGTCAAAGACCTGCTCATCCATCGCCGGGCGGGAGGCCGCCCGGTAGAGACGGTCTATGCCGAACTGGTCAACGGCAAAGTAGACGGCCTGATTCTCTATGCGCCGCCCGATGACCCGCTGGTGCGGCTGCTGGCCGATTCCCATCTGCCGACGATTGCCGTCGCGGACGCCGTCGCGTCCCTGCCCTCGGTCGTCGTGGACGATGCCGCCGGAGGGCGGCTTCAGGCGGAGCATCTGTACCGCCGGGGCCACAAACGGATTCTGTACCATGTCGGCTCGCACGCCGCCACATCGGTGTGCCGCCGCCGAGAAGCCTTTTGCGCGGCCGCCGCAAGTTACGGCCTGTCTGTTGTGCAGAGCGCGTCCAGGTCGGATTACTGCCGGGGAGAACTGAGCGATGAGAGTCGGGAACGGCTCTCGCGCCCGCCTGATGCGCGCCCGACGGCCATCGTCTGCTGGGAAGACCTCTCGGCCTATCGCGTGCTGGCCGAGTGCCGCACGATGGGGCTGCATGTCCCCACCGACATCGCCATCGTCGGCTTTGACGGCGTGGAACCGTTCATCGAACCCGCCTGGCGGCTGACCACCGTTCGCGCGCCCTGGCGTGAACTGGGCTATCGCGCGGTCATCCAACTGATGGCGCAACTGGAAGGAAAGGAGGTGGCTCCCGAAACGGTCTTGCCGGTGGAACTCGTGGTGGGCAACACGACCTGACGCCACGACAGGGCGGCGGCGTCTCCGCCCTGTCGTCTCTAAGTCGCCAGCCCCAATTCGTTCGTAGAAATCGCATGGGCTGCAATCCTAACAAAGGACGAACCAACTACGTGCGGCTGCTTAGTCGGCTTGCTGGAGTTCGCATTCTTGATCTGCCCTGACCACCGTGCGGTCGTCAGGGGCCATTCTCATCCCGGAGCGAGGCTCGCTCTATCATCTCAGAGAGGAAACAGGCAATGAAGGACGGTTCCACCTATCGCCGCGTGACGCTGTCCCGACGCGGCTTCACGCTCATCGAACTGCTCGTCGTTATCGCTATCATCGCGATCCTGGCCGCGATTCTTTTCCCGGTCTTCGCCCGTGCGCGCGAGCAGGCCCGCAAAACCACCAGTATCAGCAATCTCAAGGAACAGACGCTGGGAATGCTGATGTATGTCCAGGACTACGATGAACTCTTCTGTCCCACCCTCGGTTGGGGTGACGACAACATCGGACTCATCCAGTGGCAGACCGCCATCACGCCCTATATCAAGAACGGCAAGACCAAAACGCAGACCTCCAACCAGAACGATCCCTACTTCACCGGTGAGGACGACGGCTCCATCTTCGTCTCGCCCGCCTGGCGCAAGACGCCGCCCGCCACCGATGCCAACGGCGTTCCCGTCACTTCGATCTGCGCGCCGCCCGACTGCTCGGTTACCCCCCTGGTCGCCCGCTACTCCTACGGCATGAACCAGGCGCTGACGGCCATCTTCTGGCTGCAAGATCAGGCCAGCGGCGGCGCTCCGGTAAGCTGGTGCAACTTCGATGCCCGCGCCTGCAAGGAAGGCACGCGGATGGGCGCGCTGGCGGAGATGGCCGAACCGGCCAATCTCGTGCTGCTGACCGAGACGCACGATAGCCCCTTCAACTTCACCGGCGCGACGGGAGCCGACCCGGCCTGGATGATGGCGCAAGATCGGTTCAACGGCACGACCATCGTCTCGCTGGTGGATGGGCATGTCAAGGCAGTGCGCGGCTCGACCACGATGTACAGCACGCAGGTGTTCACGCCCGCCTGCAAGGACTGGTGGGGCGGCGACCTGACGGATATTCAGGGTTCGCCGGTGGCCGCCTGCGGAACGAGCCGCCCGGAGGTTTCGATCTACTTCTATCCGCGTTCGGGACGCTAAGCCGGACGTTCAAAACGCTCCCCTCGCAAGACTAAGGAGAGGATGATGGGACGCTGGAATGTCTTGCGCCTGAGAACGCGGCTGGCCCTGATCGGGGCCGGTCTCGCCGGTCTGGTCACTGCCGGGTGTAACAGTGCGCCGCCGGAACTGCCTGCCCCGAAAACGGCAAACCTGACGGCGGGCCGGGTGCTGCCGAAAGCCGCTACGGGAAGCAATCCCCAGGCGCAGCAGATGGAGGCATTCGCGCGGCAGAAGGCGCAGGAGGCGCTGTCTCAGGCGTATCAAAAAAAGTAAAAGGCGGCAGTGGGGAGCAGATCTGCTCCCCACTGCCGCCTTTTAGAAGCCACCGATTGGAAGTTTGCCATCAGCCCCGATTTTCGCAGCGCAGCAGGCCGTAGACGACGCTATCCACCAGCGCCAGCCAGCTTGCCTCGATGACGTTGGTGGAGACGCCGACGGTACTCCAACTCTGCTCGCCGTCCGTCGAGTCGATGATGACGCGCACCTTTGCCGCCGTTCCCTCCCGCGTATTGATGACGCGCACCTTGAAGTCCGTCAGCTTGATGTTCGCCAGTTCGGGATAGAACTCCAGCAGCGCGCTGCGCAGCGCGCCGTCGAGCGCGTGAACCGGGCCATCCCCCTCCGCCACCGTCAGCCGCTCCACGCCATCTACCACGAGCTTGATGGTCGCCTCGGTGATCGGCTCCTCATCATGCCCACGCTTCTCTACGATACAGCGAAAGCCCCGCAACTCGAACAGGCGGCGATAGGTTCCGAGCGCCTGCTTCATCAGCAGCTCGAACGAGCCTTCCGCGCCCTCGTAGCTGTAGCCCTCGTGTTCCCGCTCCGTGATGGCCTTGAGCAGCGCGCGGGCCTCCGGCGATTTCCGGTTCAGATCGAAACCGTACTGCGCCGCCTTGCCCGCGATGCTGCTGCTGCCCGCCAGTTCGGAGACCAGCAGCCGCCGCGAGTTCCCGACCGCTTCCGGGTCTACATGCTCGTAGCTGGCGCCTTTCAGCACGGCGTCGGCATGGACGCCGCCCTTGTGCGCGAAGGCGCTGCGGCCCACATAGGCGCGGCGCGTGTCCGGCGTCAGGTTGGCGATTTCGTCCACGTACTGCGACAGGCCCGTCAGATGTTCCAGCGAGTCCGGCAACAGGCAGTCATAGCCGATCTTCAGGCGCAGCCCGGCGATGACCGGAACCAGGTTGCAGTTGCCGCACCGCTCGCCATAGCCGTTGATGGTTCCCTGCACGTGCCGCACGCCCTCGCGGACGGCGACCAGCGCATTCGCGACGGCGCACTCGGCGTCGTTGTGCGTGTGGATGCCGATCTGCGCCTCCGGCAGCGCGGCGCGCACCTCCCGCACGATCTCGGCCAGGTCGTAGGGCAGCATCCCGCCGTTCGTATCGCAGAGGACGAGGCGATCCGCGCCCGCCTCCAGCGCGGCGCGCAGGCAGTCGAGAGCATAGCCCGGATCGGCCTTATAGCCGTCGAAAAAGTGTTCGGCGTCATAGAGGACGGTCGGCACGTGCCGCTTGAGATAGGCGATGCTGTCGCCGATCATCCGCAGGTTCTCGTCCAGGGTCGTGCGCAGGGCATACAGCACATGCTCCTCCCACGACTTGCCGAAGATGGTGACGACCGGAACCTCGGCGGCGAGCAGTTTCTGTATCTGGCCGTCCTCCGAGGCGGCGATGTCGGCGCGGCGCGTGCTGCCGAAAGCGGCCAACTGCGCGTGCTTGAGCGGAACGCCCTTCATGCGCGCAAAGAACTCCTCGTCCTTCGGGTTGGAGCCGGGCCAGCCGCCCTCGATGAAATCCATTCCGAACTCGTCCAGACGGCGCGCAATGCGAATCTTGTCCTCGACACTGAAGCTGATGCCCTCGCCCTGCGATCCGTCGCGGAGGGTGGTGTCGTAGATCTCGATTCGCGGGTGCGGCGTCTCTGGCGTTTTCACCGGAAAGTTCCTTTCTGAAACACGGGAATGGGGATTGTGCAGCTACAGTATACCACAGGGGAGATGTAGAGGCAGGATTCAGAAATCCTTGCCCGGCGAATGCATTCGCGTCTGCAAAAGCACCAAGTCGGCCTGCGCCGACTCAACCAACCCGCGCAGGCGGGTTTTGTGCTTTTCCAGGTGCAGTTTTAACTGCCATAGCAGATTCTTCCATACAGTCTCAGTAGCGAACGGACGGCTGGGGAGCAGCTTCCTGGCTGGCGCGCCACTCTTCCAGCTCCGCCTCATGCGGGCAGAGCCGCCCATTCAGCCTCAGTCCGCCGTGCGAGAGGTTCAGGCTGTAAGCGACCTGATCGGCGGCTTCGACCCAGTGCGGAGTCAGCAGCGCGTTCCACAGCACGTCGCCGGGCTTCATCTCGTAGGCGAGTTCGTCCGCTGCCGTGATGCCTTCAGGCCGCGTGACGCCCTGGGAGTAGCGCAAACGCTCCTCTTTCGGCGCCCAGCGCTGCGGGTCTTTCAGGCCGACAAAACGCTTGACGCCCTCGCGCTGCCAGGCCACGACATGAGAGCCGTCCATGTGGTAGTTGGTGGCGCAGTGCGGCCCGCTGAGGAAGAGAATCGGATAGCAGCGCGTCCAGGTGAAGCCCGCCGCCGCGAGCGCCTGCCGCCACGGCTCCATCACTTGCTCCTCGAACCCGTGGAAAAGCTGGCCCGGCCCGTAGAAGTTGGAGAGTTTGAAATGGGACATCTGCACCGGTGCGCGCACGGCCTGCTGGATCGGCAGCGCGCGAAAGGCGTCCGCGATGTCGGTCTGATCGAGCGCGTCTCCCTTCGCACCCCGCCAGATGCGGGCCTCCGGGTCGCGCCGAACCTCCTCGATCACCTGCTCGACCGGCGGCATGTCGAACGCGAACGGGACGCACTCCCCGGCCATCAGGAAGTTGAGAACGCCATCCCACTCCTGCCGGAACTCCTGCCAGGTGCGAACCGTCTTCTGCATCGTCACAGCGCCGCCTCTCCTCGCTCGCCCGTGCGGATACGAACGGCCTCTTCAACGGTGGAGATAAATATCTTGCCGTCGCCGATCTCGCCGGTGCGCGCGGCCTCCAGCATGATCTCGGCGACCTCTTCCGCGCGGTCATCGGGAACGACGACCTCGATCTTGATCTTCGGCAGCAGGTTGACGACGTAGGTGTTGCCGCGATACTTTTCCGTGCGCCCGCGCTGATGCCCGTAACCGCGCACATCAGAGACGGTCATGCCGACGATGCCGACCGAGGCCAGCGCCTCTTTCACCTCGTCAATCTTGATGGGCCGGATGATGCACTCGATCTTTTTCATGCGGCGTCCTCCTCCGAGGACTCTTCCAAACCAGTCTCTTCTTCCTTCGGCTCAGAAGCGCGGAAACGGAGCAGCCGGGCGGGAACGCCCGCGACGATGGCGTTGTCGGGGAACGACTTCGTGACCACCGCGCCCGCGCCCACCAGCACGTTATCGCCTAGCGTGACGCCGCCGATCACCTTCGCGCCCACGCCGAGCGCCACGCCGTCTCCCAGGCGGGGTATGCCTGTATCCGTCTGTCCGATAAGGACGCCCTGAGTCAGCGTCAGATTTTTCCCCGCGATAAGCTGGCAGTTGACGAGGATGCCGCCGAAGTGGTCAATCCGCAATCCGGCGTCAATGGCCGTCGTGCGCGGCAGTTCGATCTGCAGGCGCGTCCGCACCCACCCGAACCAGTAGTAGTAGTAGAGGCTGCACACCTGCCGCAGCACGGGCAGCTTGCATCGGTACTCGACCCACTGCCCATACCGATAGACGACCACCGCCAGCAGGCCGGGATGCTCATAGGCCGCAGCGCAAAGCCGCTTCAGGAACTGATACGACCAGGGCCGCACCTCCCGCCCGGTATAACGCTGCATGTCGGCGGTAAACGTCGCCCACAGATTTTTGCCCCGGTCTTCCAGCCTCATCTTGCTCGTGCGCCTTTTCCGTGATACTCGCGCTCTTCCACCGATTATCGGCAAAAACATGGAATCCACAGATGACACAGATTGTCTGAACTGGGATTTATGGGATTATAGGAT